>NZ_JBEPQI010000050.1:0-31663 GCF_040547725.1 Bradyrhizobium sp. LA2.1 | reverse complement strand
GACAAAGCCGAGCCCTTCGTCTGGACCAAGAAAAAGGTTCGTCAACGCCCCTTCAAAGGCCGCCGTATCACTCAGCTCTGATTCCGGGTACTAGCGATCAACGCATAACCAGCGAACCAAGATAGCCAGCTGCGGCACAGGCTACGAGCAGATCAGTCAGCATTGCCTGACTTGCACCTTACCCGGCGGAGCGTGATCCGCGTCAATTCGGATGGTCGACCGAGCCGTAACGCGAAGCCTGGCCATAGGGCCGTGCCGTTATTCACGTAGAGCGTCATCCCGTCCACGTCGTATTGACCCGAGACGTAACCCGCGTTGGCGCGCGCGGCCAACCTGTCGAGCCCTAGAATCAGTCCTCCGTGCGTATGTCCGGACAGTTGCAGAGCCACGCCAAGCGCCGCGGCGTTTCGTGCGTCACCTGGCTGGTGGTCGAGCAGAATGAGAGGAGCACCTTCTGGAGCGCCTTCAAGGACCGCAGCGAGATCGCGGTCGGGATGTCCTCTATGGCGCGACGCCCGGTCGGTGATGCCAGCGAGGACCAACTTACCGCCATTGCGCTCGAGAACGATGTGCCTGTTCTCGAGCGAGAGCAGTCCCAACGCGGCGAAGTGCGCCATCCATGTGCTGTAGCCGAAAATGTATTCGTGATTCCCGGAGATCACGTAGACGCCGTCGGGCGCCCTCAAGTCCCGCAACGGCTCGATGTCGGCGCGTCGCGCTTCGAGCGTGCCATCGATCAGATCTCCCGTGATGGCGATTAAGTCCACGCCGAGCTTGTTTGATCGCTCGACAACAGCGCGCGCCCATGATGCTGGAAAGAGGCGGCTGATGTGAAGATCAGTGAGTTGCAGAATGGTGTAACCGTCGAATTGCCGCGGAAGTCCGGAGACGCGGACTTCGACGTCCTTCAGCGGCGGAATCCTCATTGCCTGATGGACGCCGGTCGCAGCCGCAATCGATGCTAACCCGGCCAACCCGTAGCGGACAACGTCGGGGGCACTCAGGGGGCCGCCGTGGATCAGCAACCCTAATAGAAGTCCGGCATCGAGCATCACTTGAAGCAGCGCCAGCAGAACGAGCGCGCCGAAAGCCCAGTTGAAGATAGCGACAACCGGTCGCGGGAATTCCGGAGAGAACACAGAGCCTGACGAGAGCTTGCTCCACCGGTGAAACTGCAATGCGACCAATGCAAGCGCTGCCATTGCGAACTTGATCGAGGGCGGCAACTGCAGCGGCCAGATGAAGCGGGTCAGGATAAGGAGATAGACCAGGCCGAATAAGAATTGAGAAATGAGTTTGCTCCGGATTTGATCGGTGCGGCATTCTTACACAGAACCAGCGCGACAGCGGCACCCCATAACCGGTTCTTCAGTTTCCGAAGGTTGTGGCGAGCATCGATGGTCTTTCCGGAAATTTCTTCGTGGCGCATCCCCACTCTGGGGTCCATTTTGCCAAGCCGCACTCCGGATTTCAGAGGCACCTTAGCAGAGTGCCCCGCTCGCTTAGTGAGAAAAACCTTACATGTTAACAACATCTTACGGCACTTTTTCAAAAGCACAGGGGTATTCCACCCTGCCCGGCTGTTCGTTTTCTCTGGTTCGGCTGATCGCAATTGCCTGTAGCTACGCTTGCATGGAAATTGCATAAATTCAGGGCGACATGGACGCCGCATGAACCTCATCAGTCTCGACATCCGCATGCTCCGGTCGCTGATCTCGGTGGTCGAGACCGGCAGCATCACTGAGACCGCGCGACGGCTGGGCCGCACCCAACCGGCGATCACCCTGCAATTGCAGCGGCTGGAGGAGCTCACCGGCAAGCAGTTGTTCGAGCATGGCGGCCGCAGGCTGACGTTGACCGATGACGGCAGCACGGTTCTCACTTATGCCAGATCCATCCTGAGGCTGCATGACGAACTGATTTCGCAACTTGCGTCACAGGAAATCGAGGGCCATGTCGTGCTTGGCACGCCGGATCTCTACGCCGCCTTCATGCTCCCCTCGATCCTCAGCGTGTTCCGAAAATCCTTTCCGCGCGTGCAGGTCCAGCTCAACTGCGCGCTCTCGACGCCACTGGTCGGTCTCGTCAAGCGCGGCGATGTCGACATCGCGCTGGTCACACGGATGAATGATTTCACCGGGGGCCAGGTGGTGCGGCGCGAGCAGTTGGTTTGGATGACCGGTGATCAATCCGCCGCGCACCAGGAGCGCCCGATTCCGCTCGCGCTCTTGCCGCCTGGCAACATCTATCGCGACTACGCCATCGATACGCTAGAGCGCGCGAATCTGCGCTGGCGCATCGCCTGCGTCAGCGAAAGCGTCGGCGGCCTGCAGGCCGCCGCGTTCGCCGGCATGGCCGTCACCGTGCTCGGCCGCAGCGCGCTGGTGCCGACGATGCGCCAGATCGGTCCCAACGAGGGCCTGCCGCCGCTGCCAAAGATCGAGCTGCTGCTCTACAAATCGAGCGGCGCGACTTCGAAAGCCGCGACCGCACTGCACGACTACCTGGCGCACTATCTGCGCCTCGACGAAGAGCTCAACGGCCGCGGGGTACCGATCGAGTTGTCCTAGCACTACGCCTTCGCGCGCGTTCGCCCTATCTCGTTGAGCGCCAGCGACGGCCAAAACTTTGCCCAGGGCTGCGCCTGCTCGAACGCCGCAGCGATGCGGAAGATCGTGGGCTCGTCGAGCCAGGGCGCGACGATTTGAAGACCAATCGGCAGGCCATCCCGGTCAAAACCACAAGGCAAAGTCGCGGCCGGAAGGCCAGCGAGGTTGATTGGCCAGGTGAATGGCGACCAGCCGAGATGCGGATCAACCTGGTTACCGTCGATCTTGCCGACGCCGATCTTGCCGGCTTCGAACGCGGTCACCGCAACCGTTGGCGTCACTAGCGCATCGACCCGCTCAAACAGCTTTAGGAATGCATTGCGCGCCTGGCCGCGCCGATAGCTAGCTTCGATATAGTCCGTGCCACTGTAGTGGCGGCCGGCGGTAACGACGTCGCGATAATCGGCTTCCGAGCTGGCCAAATCAGCCGTGGTCTTCGTCGCAACCGCCGCCGCCTGCTCGGTGAAGGCGATCGGCTTCAGCGTGTGTTCCAAAATGCCGGCATCGAGGCCCGGACCATCGATAGTGACCTGTGCACCGCAGGCATCGAGAACGGCGATCGCCTTGTTGAACGCTGCGCGCACATCGGTGCTGACCGCGGCGTAGCCGAGATCGGCGCTGGCGCCGATACGAACGCCATTCAACGGAACAGCGTTGGTGTCGAAGCGACGGGACGGCACGGGCAGACTTGCGGCATCGCGCATGTCGTAGCCGGCGATAATTTCCAGCGTGAGCGCGGCATCCGCGACCGTCCGCGTGATCGGTCCGGTGTGCGCGAGCGAGGCCCAGGATGGCGGCGAGAAACCGGGGGAGCGCGGCACGAGGCCAAAGGTCGGCTTCAGCCCGAACACGCCGCAGAAGGATGATGGAACACGGATCGATCCGACGCCGTCGGTGCCGATCGCGATCGGGCCGCAGCCAGCGGCAACGCCCGCGGCCGCGCCGCCGCTCGAGCCGCCGCTGGTGCGACCGGGATTCCAGGGATTTCGCGTGGTACCCGTGACCGGACTGTCGGCCGTCAGCTTGTAGCCGGACTCGCAAGTCGTAGTCTTGCAGGTGATGATCGCGCCCGATGCCTTCAGCGCCGACACCACCGCGGCATCCACGTCGGGCACGAACGTCTTGTTCATCGGCGAGCCGGCATAGGCTGGCACGCCCGCAACAAAGACGAGGTCTTTAATGGTGACCGGTACGCCGGCGAGTGGCCCCTTGGCCTCGCCCGCGCGCATCTCCTTGGTGACGCGGTCGGCTTCCGCCCTCGCCTGCCCGTACATCGGCGTCACCACCGCATTGCAAGCCTCATGCGTCGCTTCGAGCGCAGCTATCGTATCGTCCACGACATCACGCGGAGTAAACGTCTTGCGCCGATAGCCGGCCATGATCTCGGTTGCAGAAAGCGCGCCAAGGCCAGTCGGCGCTGGCGGGAAGGCCGTTCGGCTGGAACCATCAGTCATCATCAACCCTAAAAAGCTAGCTGAGCGCCGCGTCGACGGCACGTTTGGCCATGACCGTTACGAGATGCGCACGGTAGTCGGCTTCGGCATGGATGTCGGAGGTGAGGCCGTCGGTGTCGACCTTGATCGCCGCGATCGCGGACGGATCGAACTTTTGCGACAGCGCTTCCTCCATCGGCGGCACGCGGAACACACCCGACCCTGCTCCAGTCACAGCCACGCGAACGCCGTCGGAAAATTTAGCGACGAACACGCCAACCAGCGCATAGCGCGACGCCGGCGCCTTGAACTTTGCATAACCTGCCTTGAGCGGCACCGGAAGGCGGATCGCAGTGATGATCTCGCCCGGTTCGAGCGCGGTCTCGAACAGGCCGAGGAAGAAATCGTCAGCCGCGATGTCGCGCGTGCTGGTGACGATGGTCGCGCCGAGGCCGAGCACGCCGGCGGGATAATCGGCAGCCGGATCGTTGTTCGCGACCGAACCGCCGATGGTGCCGCGGCTGCGTACCGCAGGATCGCCGATCATCGCAGCCAGCGCCGCAAGCCCGGGGATCTTTGCCTGCACCAGTCTCGAGGCAGCCACAACGGCGTGCGGCGTCATCGCGCCGATCGTGACGGTGGCGCCGTCATCGTTGATGCCCTTGAGAGATCCGAGCTTCGACAGGTCGACCAGCGCGACAGGACTGGCCAGCCGCTGTTTCAGGGTCGGAATCAGTGTCATCCCGCCAGCTACGAGCTTGCTGTCCTCAATCGAGGTCAGCAATCGTGCCGCGTCGGGAATCTCGGCCGGCTGGTGATAGGCAAACGATTTCATTGTTGTTCTCCCTATTCCGCCGCGACCGGCAGCGACGCATTTTGCAGCAGGCGCCAGATCCGGTTCGGCGTCGCCGGCATGTCGACATGGGTCACACCCAGATGCGACAGCGCATCGACCACCGCGTTGATGACGGCTGCCGGCGAGCCGATGGTCCCGACTTCGCCGCAGCCCTTCACACCCATCGGCGTGTGCGTGCAGAGCGTGGAGTGGGTCGCAACCTTCATCATCGGCATGTGGTCGGCCCGTGGCATGCAATAATCCATTAGCGAACCAGACAGGAGCTGGCCTGAGCCCTCGTCATAGACCGCGCTCTCGAACAGCGCCTGACCGACACCCTGGACGATGCCGCCGTGCAACTGGCCTTCGACGATCATCGGATTGATCACCGTGCCGACGTCATCCACGGCCGTGTAGTTGACCAGTGTCACCGTGCCAGTTTCCGGATCGACCTCGACCTCGGCGATGTGGCAGCCGCCGGGATAGGTGAAGTTGACGGGATCGTAGTAGGCCTGCTCCTCTAGCCCTGGTTCCAGCACTTCCAGCGGATAATTATGCGGCACATAGGCAGCGCCCGCGATCTCCTCGAACGACTTGATGCGGTCCGTACCCGCGACTGAGAAGTTTCCGGCCTCGAACTGGATATCGACTTCGGAAGCCTCGAGCAGATGCGCCGCGATCTTCTTGCCTTTCGCAATCACCTTGTCGGTCGCCTTGGACAGCGCCGCGCCGCCGACCACCAGCGAGCGGGAGCCATAGGTGCCCATGCCGAACTGCACGCGATCGGTGTCCCCGAACACGATGTCGACATTCTCAAAGGAGACGCCGAGCTTCTCCGAGACGATCTGCGCGAACGTCGTCTCATGGCCCTGGCCGTGATTGTGCGTGCCGATCATGACCGTTACCTGGCCCGTTGGATGCACGCGCACCGTGGCGCTCTCATAGAGGCCACCGCGCGCGCCGAGCCGTCCCGCAAAACGCGATGGCGCCAGGCCGCAGGCCTCAACATAAGTCGAGTAGCCGAGCCCGCGGAATTTTCCCTTGCTGGCCGAGGCCGCCTTACGGATGCCGAAATTTTTGACGTCGGCCGCGACCAGCGCGCCGTCGAGGCACCCCATCGGATCGCCGGAATCGTACTGCACCAGCACCGGCGTCTGGTACGGATAGGCCTCTTTCGGAATCATGTTACGGCGGCGGATCTCAACGCGGTCGATGCCCATCTCGCTGGCTGCGACATCGACGATGCGTTCCAGCACGAACGTCGCCTCGGGTCGGCCCGCGCCGCGATAGGCGTCGACCGGCACGGTGTTGGTGAACACCACCTTCACATTGCAGTAGATCGCGGGCGTGGTGTAGACACCGCCGAGCAAGGGCCCATAAAGATTGGTCGGGATGTTCGGCCCGAACGTCGAGAGATAGCCGCCCATATTGGCAAGCGTGTTGACGCGGAACGCCAGGAATTTTCCGGTCTCGTCGAGCGCGAGTTCGGCCTCGGTGACGTGATCGCGGCCGTGACGATCGGAAACGTAGCCCTCCGAGCGGCTCGCGACCCATTTGATCGGCCGCATCACCCGCTTGGCGGCCCAGGTGATGACGGCCTCTTCGCCGTAGTGGAACTGCTTGACACCAAAACCGCCGCCAACATCCGGAGCGACCACGCGCAGCTTGTGCTGGGGAATGTTCAGGACCAGAGCGCCCATCAGGAAGCGCACGACATGGGGGAACTGGCTGGTGGTCCACAACGTGAAGCGGTCGGTGCCCGGCTCATACTCGGCTATCGCGGCACGCGGCTCCATCGGGTTGCCGATCAGGCGGTTGTTGACCAGGCTCAGCTTTGCAACATGCGCGGCCTTGCGGAAGGCGGTCTCGACCGCGGCCTTGTCGCCGAGCTCCCAGTCGCAGCAGATGTTGTTCGGCACATCATCAAACAGTTGGGGTGCGCCCGGCCGGACCGCCTCGAGCACGCCCACTACGGACGGCAGGACCTCGTAGTCGACGGTCAATAGTTCCGCTGCCGCATTGGCCTGCTCCGGCGTATCGGCGATAACGAAGGCGACCATGTCGCCGACGAAGCGCACCTTGCCCTGAGCCAGCATCGGGAACGGCGGCTCCTTCATCGGCACGCCCTTGGCGTCCGAGATGCCCCAACCGCAGGGCAACGAACCCAGTCCGTCAGTCTTGACGTCGTCGCCGGTCAGGACAGCAATGACCCCGGGCGAAGCCAGCGCCGCACTCTTATCGACGCCGCGCAGAATCGCGTGGCCATGCGGAGAGCGCACGAACACGCCCGCGGTCATGCCGGGACGCTTGATGTCGGAGACGTAATTGCCGCGGCCGGTCAGGAACCGCTGGTCCTCCTTGCGCTTCGGCGAGGCGCCAATGCCAATCACATTGCCCATGGTCACTCTCCCTTGGCAGCGTTCATGGCGGCAGCGCCGGCCATCACTGAGACGACGATGTTCTGGTATCCGGTGCAACGGCAGATATTGCCCTCGAGGCCGTGGCGGACGTCCGCCTCCGTCAGCGTTGGCTTCTCAGTGGCGAGCGCCACCGCCGTCATCAGCATACCGGGCGTGCAGAATCCGCACTGGAGGCCGTGATGTTCGCGAAACGCCTCCTGCATCGGATGCATCCGATTCGAGCCGGGTTCACTCCTCAGCCCTTCGATCGTCAGCAGCGTCGCGCCGTCGAGCGCAGGCGCGAGCAGCGTGCAACTCTTCACCGGGAGGCCGTCGAGATGCACCACGCAGGCCCCGCACTGGCTGGTGTCACAACCGATATGCGTGCCGGTCAGATTGAGCTGCTCGCGCAGCAGCTCGGCGACGAGCGTCGCCGGTTCGACGTCAACGGTGGTTGGCCGGTCGTTGAGAGTGAAGGATATCTGCACGGTCATACTCCTGTGCGCGATGGGGTCTTCAGGCTAGTGGAAGTGCGCTGCCGGTGGCCCATGTGGCCATGACGACATCGCCGACGGTGAACGGATCTGCGAAGAAGGTCTTTTCCGGCACATAAGCCACGAACTCGTCGTCCGGCACGGTGTCGAGCATGACCTTGACGAAATAGCCCTGATATTCGATCGCGAGCACGCGGCTTGGCAGCGACGTGCTGCAGCCGGGCGGCAACTCCCGGCCCGGCCTGACCAGCGCGACGTCGTCACGGCGCACAGCGATATCAACCTTGTCGCCCACGGAGACAGTCGAGCGCGCCTGGAGTGGCACTTCGATTCCTGAAGGCGCGGCCTGTGCGAGTGTAAAGCTTGCACCGTTGACCTTCTCCACCCGCCCCGACAGCACATTCTGACCGCCCATGAATTCGGCGACATAACGGTCGTGCGGGTGGGCGTATACGTCGCGCGCGGCCCCCGCCTGCTTGATCTTGCCCTGCTCCATCACCACCACGAGATCGGCGAGCGCAATCGCTTCGAGCTGGGTGTGGGTGACATGGATGAAGGTGATGCCGAGCTCTCGCTGCATCCGCCTGAGCTCTTGGCGCATCTGTACGCGTAGCTGCTCGTCGAGCGCGGAGAGCGGCTCGTCGAGCAGCAGCACGCGCGGCTCTGTGATCGCCGCGCGCGCCAGCGCCACACGCTGCTGCTGACCGCCAGAAAGTTGCGCCGGCAGGCGGTCAGCGAATTGCGTCAGCCGGACCTTCTCGATCATGACGTCGGCGGCGCGCAGGCGATCGGTCTTCGACATCCCGCGCACGCGCAACGCAAAGGCTATGTTGTCGCGCACGGTGAGATGCGGGAACAGCGCGTAGGACTGGAACATCATCGCCGTGCGCCGCTGGGCCGGCGCAAGCCCCACGACGTTCTGGCCACCCATCACGATCTCGCCCGCGGTCGGGTCCTCATGGCCCGCAATCATGCGCAGAATCGTGGTCTTGCCGCAGCCTGAGGGGCCGATGAAGCAGCAATAGGCTCCGTCGGCGATCTTGAGGTTGACGCCGTCGACCACGTAGGTCGCTCCGTCAAAACTCTTGCCGACGCCAGCCAGTTCGATATCACCGCGATCGCTCTTCATATTCCAGCTCAGCCCTTTGCGCTGCTGCAGCGCCTCTTCTGGATCAGCACGATGCTGCCCAGGCTCGCGCCAATGACGATGAATGAGACGATGGTCGTCACCGTGCCGAGCGCGTAGAGCGAGGGCGAGGTGACATTCAGCGTCATGCTCCAGATTTCCAGCGGCAGCGTGTTCAGCGAGCCCGCCGTCTGGAGGCTGCGCGCGAACTCGTCGTAGGAGAGCGTAAAGCCGAACAGCGCCACCGCGACGATGCCGGGCACCAGCACCGGGATCATCACCAGCCAGATCGACTGCCAGCGACTGGCGCCGAGATCGTAGGCCGCTTCCTCCCAGACGTGATTGAAGCGCGACATCACCGCGAACATCACGAGCACGCCGAACGGCAGCGTCCAGGACAGCTGCGCGCCGAGCGCCGAGGTGTACCAGCTGGCGTTCAGTCCGAGCGCCTGAAACAGCAGGCCGGTGCCAAGACCGAGCACCAGCCCGGGCGCAACAAGGCTACCAATCATCATGTAGAACACGACGGTGTCGCCTCGAAAGCGCTTGCGGAAGCCGAGCCCTGCCAGGAAGGACACCACCACTGTGATCACGGTGACGATGACCGCAAGCTTGATCGAGCGGTCGAATGAGCCCTTGACGTCGCCGGTCCGCACCTGCGTGAAGAGATCGACGAACCAATGCAGCGAGTGGCCCTTCATCGGGAACACGAGGCCGCCGCGGATATCCTGAAACGACAGGACATAAATGCAGAACATCGGCCCGTAGAGCGCGATCACGTAGAACCCGAATAGCGTCGCAAGAACGTAGAAGGTCCAGGGCCGGCCGCCCTTGCTCGGTGCGATCGCCTTCCTCGTCGCGGGCGCGGCCGTTTCGGGCATGTCGGCGAGAGCGGCGCTCATCGCGCGATCTCCTGCCGGATATCAACCGTGCGTAGGATCAGCGCGACGATCGCAACCAGCACGAGGGTCAGAAGTACAGCGCTCGCCGCCGCGGTCGGATATTGCAGCACGCCCACGTCCTCGTAGAACGCGCTGACCACCGAGGCCGAACCGCCGCCGGACATCACTTTCACCACGAAGAAGTCGCCCATTACGATCGAGACCACGAAGATGCTGCCGAGCGCGATGCCACTCTTGGACATCGGCACCACGATCAGACGCATGATGTCGAAACGGCTGGCGCCGGCGTCGATCGCGGCCTCGATCAGCCTCTTGTCGATCCGCGCCATGGAGTTGAAGATCGGCACGATCATGAAGATCGTGAGCTGGTGGACATAGGCGATGACAACCGCAAGGTCGGAGAACAGCAACACCTCAAGCGGCTGGCGGATTACGCCTAGCGTCAACAGCGCCTGGTTGATCAGGCCTTCCTTGCCGAGCAGAGGAATCCAGGAGATCATCCGGATGATGTTCGAGGTCCAGAACGGCACCGTGCACAGCAGGAACAGGCCGATAGCAAGCAGCTGGTTACGGACGTGGAAAACCAGAAAATAGGCGACAAAAAAGCCGATGATCAGCGTGAAGATCCAGGTCAGCACCGTGAACTTGATAGTCGCCAGATACAGCTTCAGCGTCAGCGCCGAATGCAGCACATCGACGTAGCTCGCCAGCGTGAAGTCGGGCGTCAGGCCGCCAAAACCGTCAGTGGCGAAGAAGCTCGCCGCCAGTACGACCAAGATAGGCGCCACGAAGAACGGCACGAGCACCAGGACCAGCGGCGACACATAGAGCCAGCCGGCGAGATTGTCGCGTGGCGGAGCTTGAGTTGAAACTGGACTCGGCTGCATATCGGCCTCGAACTCGGTCTTCTCGCACCGGCGCGCGACCGCGCCGATGCTGTCGTCAGGTCGGGAAAGCAGGTTTCAGGCCACCTTGAAATCGTTCCAGCGCTTGTTCATGTACGCGGCCTCGTCCATCAGCGTATTCCAGCACGAGATGTTCTTGACGCGGTCCAGGAACGAGCCGCCGTCACGCTTGGTACCGGTCTTCTCCATCGGCACGCCATAGGGATCGTTGACCACCTCGGGCGCTGGCTGGCCCTCGTACCAGAACGCCCATTCCGCCGGTGTGAGGAACTTCTTCGCGGTCGACGGCACCGGGCTGTAATAGCCGTAACGCGCAACGAAGCCGCCCTGCCAGCCCGAGAGATACCAGTTGAGATATTCGTAGGCCGCGTCGAGCTTCTTGCCGGACAAGTGCTTCATCAGGCCCATGCCGTTACACCAGCCGCGATAGCCTTCCTTGCCGTTCTTGACGTTGACCGGCGCGTAGACGCAGGGGATTTCCTTGACGCGCACGGCGGCGACCGCCGGCGACCACATGGACTGGATGACCACCTCACCCGCCGCCATCAACTGCACCGACTGGTCGAAGGTGGTCCAGGTCGCTCGGAACTGGCCCTGCTTCTTCAGCTCGATCAGCTTGTTGCAGGTAAAGTCTATCTCCTCCTTGGTCATGTTGCCCTTGTTGCCGTACTTGATCAGCCCGGCGCTTTCGAAGCAGAGCGCGGCATCCATGATCCCGATCGCGGGAACGTCGAGAATCGCAGCCTTGCCCTTGAACTTCGGATCGATCAGGTCCTTCCACTCGGTTACTTCATGGCCGACAAGGTCGGGCCGATAACCGATGGAATCGGCGTTGTAGACCTGCGGCAGGAAGGTCGCCCATTCCGTGACGCCGTCATGCAGATCGGTGGAGTCGGGCTTGGAGACATACATCGCCTCGTAGGGCGAAATGCCCTGACGCGGGATCTTGTGACCGTCGATCTCGCCCTTGGTGAAGATCGGCAGGATGTTGTCGAACTCCTTGATTTTCTTGACCTCG
This sequence comes from Bradyrhizobium sp. LA2.1, assembly GCF_040547725.1. NCBI lineage: Bacteria > Pseudomonadati > Pseudomonadota > Alphaproteobacteria > Hyphomicrobiales > Nitrobacteraceae > Bradyrhizobium > Bradyrhizobium sp. LA2.1. Next base: position 19,942 of record NZ_JBEPQI010000050.1, on the reverse strand, counting down.
ATGCCCTGGATCACGCTGCGCTTGGCGGCGAGTTTGGCCTGCCAGCCTTCAAGATCGGCGATATCGACCGTATTAGGCTGGCTTATGAAGCGGTTGATGGCAGCGGAGGTATCAAGGTTCTGCATCGTCACCTTGAAGCCGAGATCCTTGGCCGCCTGGTCGCCGATCGCCTTCACCACCGAATAGGAGACGCCGACATGGCGGAGCTCAATGTCCTTGATCTCCTGCGCCCAGATGGTCGGGAATCCGCGGATCGCATCCGAACCCACAGCTGCGCTCGCAACTGCCGCAGCACCCTTCAACATCGTGCGCCGGCTCAGCTTTTTCGAAGACGTCACTTCCGTTCCCGCCGGATCGGAAGTCGATGTCCGCTTATCCCTGTCAAGCATGGCAACCCTCATTGGTTACGATGAACGCCCGCACCGATCGCCATTGACCGGCTGCGATGTGATCAATTGCGCTCAAAGCTATTGACGGGATTTCGCGAAGTAAAATTGGAAGTAAAAATTCGCCGCATAAACGCGGCTAATGGATTTGTCTGCTGCATCAGCTTTTGGCAACGCGCATAAGAAGGCGCCATGGCTTGTATACAGCCCGCCCCCTGATCGCTCAGGTCGCGTCAAGACAGCAGACAGATCGTATAACGCCTGCGTCGAAGAGCGACCGGACAGCCCCGAACACCAGAGGCAGGCTGTACCGGCGCGGCCGGAGCGAAAGTGGAGGATCGCGCCAAGGACACGGTGTTCACAAGGAGCTGACAGGGGCGCGGTTGCTGCCTTCCGGTTCGGGACAATACGGGCGCCGCCCCCGCCTTTAGGAGCAACTTAATGGCTGATTGCGGCCGGCCCTGCCAGAAGGTGTTTCACACGTCGTTTCCGGCTCACAGACTAATGCGGCTTGGTCGTGAGCTCAGATTTTGCCTCCGACACGTTTCTCCTTCGAACGAGGTCCACATCGTTCGACAATGCTCTTTAGCACAAACGTCGCACGCGTAGGTTGGCGCGGACCTTGGCGTCAGGGATCGAAGCCGGAAGGCCGAGACCGGACAGGGCTCGGTTCACGAGAGCCCGGCCAGCAAGCGAACGCTTGCGAGGGCGCCCAATCAAGGCAGCAACTGCCGGATCCTGTGTGTCATCGCCGGATCATCGAGAACCACCGCCCATTCGAACAAGGCTTGGCGAATTGTGGTGGTAACGATGCCGTGGTGCGCCAAGCGATCTGCGACAAACTGGCGGTCCGTCTCCCTTCGCGCAAACGCGAGATCCGAGAGTAGTCGCATTTCGTAACCCCGTTTAGCACCCTCAAGCGCTGCGATCAGCACCTCTTCCTCCAGAAACCCGCCACCGAGAAAAATGATACCGACGTCTGCCCCCGCAAAGTGAGCGGAAAATCCTGGGTCGCGCCACGGCGACAGAGCGTCGGACTTGAAGTGTTCGATCGAAGCCGCGACCTCCACCGGCAGCAGGTCTGTCAGATATTCGCCGACTGCGATCGACTTTGCGCCAAGAATTTCGTGACAGACCGGGAGCAGCGTCAGGCTTCCACCGCAGCGGACAGGGAAACGCTCTGCTACTCGCGCCGTACTGCCGCGCGCGAGGTTTAGCAAGACAACGCGACTCTGGCGGGGGTCTGCCAGCACAAGCGGGCTCCTTGACGCGCGGTGCCGCGCCCGATCACGCGGCTTTGCGGCCTTCGGGCTGATTGCGCACGACGGGCCCTTCGAGCCCTGCTTGGCGGTACATCGCCTCAAGCGCCAAATCGGAGTCCCGGAGATATCCCGCAAGCGCGCTTGTCTGGCCTAGCTTGCGCGGCTCCGTCAGCCTTTCCAGCGGCCAGCCGGCGCGTCTCAAGATGCGCTCCATCCGCACGTCCGTAACGGTCGCGATTGCGTTTGCACCTTTCGCCCGCATCGTTTCGAGCATTGCCGCGAACAGTACGAACGTCGCACGATTGAATCCGTGTGGGCCAAGCTCAATGGCTCGATCGGTATCCACACAAAACCGCGAGCTCTCCAGGATGAGCTCGCTCCTCGGCGCCTCTTTGTCGCCAAGCAATATTGGAAACGTGTCCGCGAGCATGGTGGGACCGGTGGTCGAAAGCAGCCTCACACACCCCAGGACGTCATAGTCGTCGGAGACGACCAAGACATAGGTCGGTGCCAGCGCATCGTAGATGTCGATCTCCAGATCTCCGGAGACCGAGACCGTCCAATCCAGACGATCCCTGAAAACACGACGGCGCAGGCGGAACATCTGCACCAAGAGGTCGAGTTGGGATCCGGTTTGACGATGATCGAGAGTAACAGCGTGCATGGCAAGCTCCGTTGAGGGAAAGCCCACCAAACCAGAGAGCGGCGCAAGCAGCGCCTGTGTTATTTGACAGGTTCACAACCAAACAGAAGCTTACGCCAGCGAGAGCCAACTCAGCGTCAATTTTTCCACAAGATAGCGGATTGCGATACGCGCTGGCGCGTCAATATAGGGATCTGAAGATGCCTCGTTGCGTCAGGGCAACAGCCGTCGCCGGATCGCCAGCGCAACGCAATGGGTGATCGAAACCGCGTCGAGCTTGCGGCGTGCGTTTTCGAGATGAAATGCCACTGTGCGCGCGGTGACGCCGACAAGCACGGCTGTCTCGGACACTGTCTTGCCGAGAGCGGCCCACGCAAGGCATTGGCGCTCGCGCTGGCTGAGGATCTGGCCCTCCCGCCGTGTCTGGTTCGCGGGGGCTCGCCCACGCAGATGCGTATGGAAATAGAGCCCGAGCAGTTGCACGATGTCATTCGACGTCGCAAGCAGGAGGTCCGGCTCCATCAGGGCATCATCGGTCGCGACCGTAAAGGCCGCCATGCGGCCGAACCCTGCCCTGATCGGCACCGTTATTCCGGACTTGATCCCGAATCCCGTTGCTTCCTCAAAGAAGCGGGATTGCTCACGGTTTCTTGGACGGGTTGATCCGGACGATGCTCCCCAGGTGAACATCGCGTGTTCGGCTCTTGCGCGGAGCACGACCGGATCGAGCCGATGATAGCGGTGGCGCAGATATCGGCTCGTCCAGGATTTCGGGTAGGACGAGATCAGTTTCAGCGAGCTGTCGACAATGCTGAGATAGGCAAACCAGCGAAAGCCGAGACCATGGGATGCTCGCGTGGCAATCCGCTCGAATTCGTCCTCGTCCATGGCCGTCTGAAGGGCGTCAATAAACTCCTGAAAGATGTTCTCCGTCCAGTTCATGATGGGCTGGATCCGACTGTTGCGCTGACGCGACCGGTTGATCCCTCAGGGATCGTTCTTTGAGCCCGAAACTCGGTCTGCGCGCATACGAGCCACGGCCTCAAGCCGCGACGGCTTGAGGCCAATTCTTGACGTCAACGCAGCCCAAGTCGGCTTGCTAATTTAGAGACGGATGCAGGCATCCCAGGGAGACAGCCCTCCCCAATTGACACACACGCTCTGTCTTCGCATGTAGCCCTTCCAGGCATCCGAGCCAGCAGTGCGTCCGCCGCCGGTCTCCTTCTCGCCGCCAAACGCAGCGCCGATGTCGGCGCCGGTCGTCCCCATATTGACCCTTGCGATGCCGCAGTCGCTTCCCGCGGCAGACAGGAACAGCTCGATATTGGATAGATCCGTGCTGTGAATGCCTGACGAGAGCCCCTGAGGTACGCTGTTGTTGATATGAATGGCCTCCTCAAGCGTATCGTAGATAAAGACATAGAGGATCGGAGCAAAGGTTTCCTTCTGAACAGAAGGCAAGTCGTGAGGTAGGCCTGTAATCAGCGTTGGCTCGACATAGTAGCCGGGACGATCGATACGCTTTCCACCAAAGATGACCTTTCCTCCAGCATCCCTTGCGTTTCGAACGGCCCTTTCAAAAAGCATCACTGCGTCGCGGTCCACCAGGGGGCCGACAATCGTTCCCTCCTCCCTGGGATCGCCGACCGTGATCTGACCAAAGGCCTGCTTCAAGAGCTCGATCAGAGGTTTCGCGACCGAACGTTGGACAATGACGCGTCTTGTGCTCGTGCAGCGTTGGCCGGTCGTGCCGACGGCACCGAAGGCGATGCTCCGCGCGGCCAGCGCGAGGTCAGCGGTCTGGTCAACGATACATCCGTTATTGCCTGAGCATTCGAGCAGGTAGCGGCGGCCCAACGTGCTGCCCACGACGTCTGCAACCCTCCGGCCAACGGCACTTGATCCGGTGAACGATACCAAAGCGATGCGCTTATCGTGGATGAGCAGCTCCGCTACACTGTTATCGCCGGGCATGAAAAGCGAGAAGACACCGTCGAGCTCGAGCTCGTTCATCGCCATATTGCAGATCTGCTGCAGGCCAAGCGCGGTGAGTGGCACTTTTGGACTAGGTTTCCAGATGACCGTATTGCCTCCGATAGCAGCAAGGAAGGCATTCTGGGCCCAGACCGATGCCGGGAAGTTGTAGGCTGTGATGACGCCGACGACGCCCAGCGGCAGCCATTGATCGTACATTCGGTGCTTGCTGCGCTGCGATTGTTGAACGAAACCATACATCATGCGCGATTGACCCGCCGCCATCGCAGCCATGTCGATGACTTCGCGGATTTCGGCCTTGGCCTCGCCAATCGCCTTGCCTGTGTCGAGGACGATGAGCGCAGCAAGGTCGTCAAGGTACTCTGCAGCAAGTGAACCTATCCGCCCGACCAGTTCTCCTCGCCTCGGAGCAGGAACGGTTGCCCACTCGGTTTGCGCGGCCTGAGCGCAGCGAATGACGCGCTCGTAGTCGCGCTCGTTGGCGCCAGCGATTTGGGCTACGACCTTGTCTTGAGCCGGGTCGACCGCATCGAACGGGATCCTGCCATCGGTCGGGCTCCATCCGTCGCCATGCGCGTACGTCCCGGAATTCAGAAAGCCGATATCGAAATTCTTCAGTGCCCTCTCAAACATCTCAGCCTCATTTAGTTATTTAACCAACCTAACTATATTGCTATAGATGCGTCACCTGGATGTCAATCGGACCGCGACTCGCATCACGACGTCAAAGGTGAAATCGAAAGCACGAAGATCGACGCGCGGCGGCTGAAGGCAAAAGGGCAAGGCGTCGTTCAGGCTCACTCACAACGGAGGAACATTTGAAAAGTCTCGCGCTCACCCAATACCGGGCTCCCCTCGAATGCGTCGAAACATCTACGCCCGTCCCGAAGGGCAACGAAGTCCTTCTCAGGGTCAACGCCTGTGGCGTTTGCCATACCGACCTTCATATCTGGGAAGGCGGCTATGACCTGGGCGGGGGCAAGATGATGAAGATGTCCGACCGGGGACAAAAGCTGCCGCACACCATGGGCCACGAGGTCGTTGGCACGGTGGTTGCGGCGGGCGAAGACGCCATGCGTCTCGCTGAAATGGGCAGAACCTATTTGGTCTATCCTTGGTTTGGATGTGGAGAGTGCCAGGTCTGCAAGAGCTCCGACGAGCATCTGTGTCCGACTCCACAATATCTAGGCGTATTGCGACCAGGCGGCTATGCCGACCACGTCCTGGTCCCCCACCCCCGATACCTCATCGATATTCCTGCGATCCCGCCGGAGCAGGCTGCGCCCTATGCGTGCTCGGGGCTGACGGCGTATTCCGCCCTGAAGAAGCTCGGCCCCGACCGCCTGGGAAAGCCGATCCTGATTGTCGGGGCCGGCGGGCTCGGCCTGATGTGCCTATCTCTGTTGAAAGCGATGGGGCGGTCCGGCGCGATCGTCGCGGACATTGATCCCGATAAGCGCAGTGCGGCGCTGGCAGCGGGTGCCATTGCGGCTCTTGATCCTACGAAAGATGACTTTGCCAAACTCCTTGCCGAGAGCGCCCAGGGAGGCATTCATGCGATCATCGACTTCGTCGGATCGCCGGCTTCATGGGATCTCGCCATGGCGACCCTCGCCAAGGGCGCAATCTATGTAATCGTCGGTCTCTTTGGCGGCGAGCGCACGCTATCGCTGGCAACAATGCCCTTAAGGGCCATTACGGTGTCCGGCTCATTCGTTGGTAGCCGACGAGATCTGATCGAGCTGATGAGTCTGGTGCGGACAGGCGTGGACCAAATGCCGATTGTGACCAGGCCGCTTGATCGGGCTCATGAGACACTGTCCGATCTCAGGGAGGGCCGCGTTGTCGGACGAGCTGTCCTGGTGCCGGATCATCCGTCGTAATGGCAGTGGCTGGACGGTGCCGACGATCGGGCACCGTCCAGCCGTGTTCAATCTCCGGTACGCTGATCAAACAGAGTCCAGTGTCCGCCTTTGGCCTCAAGTACGTAAATGGGCTTGATCGCGTCACCATTCTCCCGAAATGTGATTTTTCCACCGAGAGCCGGGTAATCCTTCATTTTCCGCAGTTCGTCCCTGACAGCGGTGCGCTCAGCAGCGATTTTGGACGGCTCGCCCGTCACGCCAGCGCGCTTCATGGCCTCCGCATAGAGGTAGACAATATCGTAGCTGGATATATCAGTCTGATTTGGCACCGTCCGGCCGATTTTGGCGGCTTCTGCCCGGGTCGCAAATGACCTTGCAAAGGCCCGGACGGCATCGTTGAGATCGCTATAGAAGGGTGAGCCAATGATCGTCCCCTCGCCCGCATCTCCAAACCGGACCGGCAAGTCGGGATCGCCGACCGTCGTGCCTGCGAACAGGCGAGCGCTAACGCCCTGCCGTTTCATCTCCTTGGCCAGATTGATCATGGCCTCGGGGGGAGCCCCAACGCCGACGATATCGGGCTTCAGCTGGGCGAGCTTCGAGACCTGAGCCGACATGTCGAACGCCTTGTACGGAAAATCGACGAATCCGCCGACGGGGACTTCGACTTTAATCAGCGCCTCCGGCAGCACCGTGGTGCCGACCGCCTTGGATACGGCGTCGTCGGTCGCGTACGCAATCGCCGCAGTCCCCATGCTGAGATTCTTGGCGCGCATGGCCTTGAGAACCATCTCGATGACCAGGCCTTCATCGACAGTATTGCGGAAAGCATACTTGAATGGGGCCGCTACTCCAGGTGCGGAAGATGACATCGACATCTGGACGATCCCGAGCCGTTCTCCGGCCGAAAATGCCACGCGCGCCTCGCTCGACGAGAATGGGCCGACGATGGCAAGGGCCCCGTTGTCACGAGCGAACTGCTCCACCGCGAGCACCGATTGCTTGGGGTCACCGGCCGTATCGAATTTCACGAGCCGGATTGCGGATCCGTTGACGCCGCCAGCGCGATTAATCTCGTCAACGGCCATATCGACGGCAATTTCGTTTGCGTTCGCCACACTTACGAACGTACCGGTCCTGGCCATCGACAAGCCGATGACCAACTCCCTTTCGTGCCCATACGCCGCCGACGCAAGCGCGCTTGCAATTACGATTCCCGCCAGAATTCTTCTGTATTTCATGAACGCCTCCCTGCTGACTTCCTCTTGTGATCAATCTCCGTAACCTCGCGAGCCGCGCCGCCGAGATAGGCTTCCTGAAGGCGAGCGCTGCCAGCGATGGCGGCAGCATTCCCCTCGACGGCCACTCGGCCCAATTCCAGCACTGTCGCGCGGTGAGCGATCCTCAGAGCATTTGCGGTGTTCTGCTCAATCAGCAGCACGCTGAGCCCCTCGCGATTGTATTCCCGGATGAGCTCGAACAGCTTCGAGACAAACAAGGGTGACAGGCCGAGCGATGGTTCATCCATCATCAGGAGTTGTGGTTTCGCCAGCATTGCGCGGCCGAGCGCAAGCATCTGCTGTTCCCCACCAGATAAGCATGATGCATCATGATTTCGGCGCTGCGCGAGATTTGGAAACCGATCATAGATGCCATCGATCTCACGCCGTACGGCAGTCTTGTCCTGCCGCATATGGGCGCCAAGAAGCAGGTTTTCTTCGATCGTCATGGACACCAGGATCCGCCGGCCCTCCGGCACGAGAACGAGCCCGGTGTCGATGCGACGGTGAATCGGCCAGCGGGTGATGTCCGCGCCGGCGAAAGTAATCCTGCCATTCGCTGGCGAGACCATTCCGAGAATTGAATGGAGCAGAGTGCTCTTGCCGGCCCCATTTGCACCGACAACGGTCACGATCTCACCATGCGCGACTTGCAGCGAAACACCGATGAGCGCCTCGACCCGCCCGTAACACGCCGACATTTGCTCAATGTCGAGGATCAATCCGCTCATGCCGCCTGCTCCGCCCCAAGATAAGCTTCACGAACTTGCTCATCCGTCCTCACCTGGTCGAATGATCCTTCTGCGATTTTGCAGCCAAAGTTCAGCACGACAATTTTCTCGCAGACCGATCGGATGAACTGCATGTCGTGCTCGATCACGAGAAGGGTTACTCCCCGCTCCTTCAGAATATCGAGATGGCTATGCAATTCGCGTGTTTCCGATGCATTGAGACCCGCAGCCGGCTCGTCGAGCATCAAAACCGAGGGCGACGACAGGGTTGCCCGGATGAGATCCACGCGCTTGCGGATCCCGTAAGGGAGCAGACCTACGGGTTCATCGGCATACTGACCTAGACCGAACGCCGAAAGCTCGGCCTTGGCCGCGCAGATCCACTCGTGATCCCGAACCAATCGAAATGGCCGCATCACATCGAAAGGCCGCGTCAGTGTGACGTGCTGGCCGATGAGCAGATTATCGATCACTGACAGACGGGGGATCAGGCGGATATTCTGAAAGCTGCGAGCGATTCCGCGCTTGATCCGATAGCGTGACGGAAGATTCACGATATCCGAGCCGCGAAACCGAATGCTTCCCGAAGTGACCGGGTACACACCGCTGATGAGGTTGAAGACGGTCGTCTTCCCGGCACCATTGGGACCGATCAGTGCGGTTGCTGTTCGCTCCGGCACGTCGAAGGAGAGTTCGCGAACGACTTCGAGACCGCCGAATGCTTTTGATAGATTTTGCATCGAAAGGAGCATGGTCATGACGCGGTGGTTCCGCCCTGTACTGCGGCCTGCGCGCGCCGACGCGTCAGTCCACGAGTGATCAGCCCTTGCGGACGCAGGGCCATGAAGAGGATGATGAAAAGTGCAAAGATCGCATATCGCCACTGCGAGCTGGACCTCAGTGCTTCCGGCACAATCGTGAAGATCGCGGCACCGACGAGAGGCCCCAAAACTGATTGGGTCCCTCCGAGCAATACGTAGAGCACGGTGTAGGTGCTCAGCATCACGCCGAAGTACTGCGCCTCGACGTAGTTGAAGTAGTGCGCATAGAGTGCCCCGCCTACGCCGGCGATGGTCGCGCCAGCCGTCAGTGCGGCGACACCAAGGGCCTTGACATTCAGGCCCAGGAGATCGGCGACCAATGGATCATTCTTCACGGCCGCGAGATAGATCGGCACTCGTGTCGTCGACATCAGATATACGAGCGAGACGACTACCACCGTCACGGCGACGACCGTAGAGGCCTCGATGTGGGTCGAGACGGGATAGCCGGCGGCACCGCCGACAACTTCCAGATTAAGCATTATCGCGCAGATGACCTGTCCCAAAGCAAAGGTCGCAAGGGACAGATAAATGCCCTGGGTCCTTAGGATTGGCATCGCAACCACGAACGCCAGAATTGCCGCTGTCCCCCCGCCAGCCGCTATAGCGGCAAGGGCCGGCCATCCGCACACGTTGGTGAGATATGCAGAAGCGTAGGCCCCGATCGCCATGAATCCCGCGATTCCGAGATTGAGCTGTCCCGCGGCCATGGGCAGGTAGACGCCGTAAGCGGCGATGGTGTTGAGGGCAAGAAGCACGATGAGCCCGGTCAGATAGCCCGACATCAGAGCTTCTCCCTGGCGACGGCCATGCCAAAAAGCCCGTCAGGCTTTATGATCAGCAAAGCCAGGAGCAAGCCGTAGACGCCGATATTGACGAAGTCGGCACCAAGGAACTGCGTCGACAATATCTCGACGAGCCCGATCAGCAGGCCGCCAGCGACCGCTCCCCAGATGTTGCCCATGCCGCCAATGATCATTGCGCTGATACCCTTGAACCCGATGCTCTCCCCCATGGACGAGGACACCTGCAGGTAGCTAATCGCGAAGAGGATGCCACCGGCGCCTGTAAACAGCGCACTCAGCACGAACACTCTGGGGACGACGGAGCCGACATTCACACCGAGAATCGATGCCGTGCGGCGGCTTTCGGCGATCGCCCTGACCTGACGCCCGAGGTTCGTGAACCGCAACGACAGGGACAGTGCGATCACAAACGCGAGCGAAAGTGCCAGACTTAGAAACTGAGCTCCGCCGACGATGATCGAGCCCGCTCTGAAATTAAAATCCGCAATGATCGCGGGATAGGATTGTTGATCAGATCCCAACCACAAGACGATCAGGTTCTCGAGGAGAGCCAGGAATCCCAATGAGCTGACGAGAGGAACCTCCGGGTCGCTGTCGCTGCTCGGCCGATAAGTCAGGAAATAGACGGCGACTCCCACGACGGCGCTCGCCATTAGCGCGAAGCCGAACGCGAGCAGCCAGTGCTGGCCGCTCTTCAGCGCGGCCCACGAAACCATTCCTGCAACCATGAAAATGCCAGGAATAGAAAAATTGAGGAAGTTGAGAACACCGATCGCCAGCGTAAAGGCGACGGCGACCATCACGTACACGCCCCCGAGCATGAGGCCATTAACAATTTGCTGAGCAATCATGGCCGCTCCGTTATTTCGATCGAGGCAGACTTATCGAGATATCGCTTCACCATATCGAGCAGCTCCCGGGAGATCAGACGCCGCTTGCGCGATACGATGAATGCTCAGGCGAAATGTCCGTCCCTGCGATCTCGGGGCTGAGAAGCGTCCCCTTGGGCAGCGAGAGCGCATGAGCGGCTATCTTGCCGGCCGTCGTGATCCAGACCTTGTCGCGGTGGGAGGCGATGTGCGCGAGCGCGCGCCGCAACTTTCGGGTTCGGTGCGGCTGGCCCATGACAAAGGTGTGGAGTGCGGCCGAGAAGACGAGCGGATATTTCTCGGAGTCCTGCAATTGCTGATCGAAAGCATCGACCAGAAGATCGGCAAACTCGGCGTCGCTGACCCTTCTATTGAAGACGGCCGGCAGATCATTCAGCTCCATAGATGGATACGGCACGCTGAGAATGGGGCCGAGATCCGTTCTGAACAGCTGCGGCTGCTCGTCGTAGAACCAGTCGAGCATGTAGCCGAAGCCTTGCTCGACCAGCAGCTCTGGAGTTTTCGTGCTCTGCGAGATGAAGGGTCCGAGCCACCCCTGCGGCGCCGCCCCCTCTTCCTTTTCGAAGCGGAGCCGAACCTCTCTCAGCATGTCGCGTTCCTCGGCCTCGGTCATGTCGATCTGCCGCTCCGAATTGGTGCGACCGTGACCGACGAACTCGTCGCCCCGCCGTCGAAACGCAGCCATGAGCTCGGGATAGGCATCGTAGACGGCGGTATTGGCGAGCACCGAGAGCGGAATGTCGAACTCCTTGAAGAGATCGATCAGGCGCCAGATCACCAACCCGATTACCAAAGTCGCGGTAAGCATAGCCGCGATGAAACGGCGGAGCCGGCATGGTCGTGAAGTCCGGTCCAGGGTTTCGGCCGAACTCGAATGCTTCGATATTGATTGCAAAATAAACGGCAAGTCTCCTGCCACCGGGCCAATCGTAGGTCGGCCGCTGTGTGATTGGCACGAACGGATAACGATCCATCTTTGTATCAAACTTGGCCATGGGCCCTCCTCGCTTCCTCTATTGACCGCCACGCTATCCGACGATATTTAATTTTGCAAACTAATTTTATAAAGGAGATCTGACGTGCGACCGTGGGACGGCATCATCACTGACGAAGATCGACGAGCTTACGATGCAGCCGGATTCGGCCGCTCGGCGGGCATGGGGCGCAGGCCTGCGCTTCTCATTATCGACGTGCAGTATCGAACGACCGGCTCGTTGCCGTTGCCGTTTTGGCAAGCGGTCGAGGAATATCCGACGTCATGCGGCGAGGTCGCATGGCAGGCCGTTAAGCACATCAGCACAGTGCTGGAACTATTTAGAAGGAAACGTTGGCCCGTCCTCTTTCCACATGTCGCGCCGAAGGTCCTGCAGGACGGCGGCCGGCTTGCGGCAAAAGTCCCCTCGATCATGACGATTCCGCCCGTCGGCTACCGCTTTGTCCGGGAAGTCGCGCCGATCGACGGCGATATACTGATACCGAAGAAACAACCCAGCGCCTTCTTTGGCACCACTCTGGTGAGCCATCTCGTGGACCTCAAGGTCGACAGCCTCATCATGACGGGTTGCACGACGTCAGGCTGCGTCCGCGCCAGCGTGGTCGACGCCTTCTCCTACAATTTTCACGTCGCCGTGCCGCAGGAGTGTGTCTACGACCGCAGCTCGATCGCTCATGGTGTGAACCTGTTCGACATGGCCCAGAAATACGCTGACGTACTTCCAACCAGCGACCTGCTTAAATCCCTTGAGAGGCTGACGGAGCGCGACGATGTCCAATGATTTTGAGTACGGATCCGGCGGCATTGTTGGCTTCGCCCCGCCACAGTCCAATCCGACCGTAGAGCCTGAAATGGCCGCACTTATGCCACCGGACGTGCTGAGCCTCACCACACGGCTCCGCGGTGATCCCGTCGACGCCCGGAAGAGGTTTTCAGACTATTTGTTCAATCTGGGGGAGAGCCTCGAGGGGTTTGGCGCAATCAGGCTCGGAGCCTTTGGCTTCGCCTGCACCGCAACGACCTACCTGCTGGGTCATGACGAGGTGCGCCGGAAGTTCGAGCAGCTCTCCCGGCTATATGGCTACCCTATTCTCTCTTCGGCCGAAGCCATTGAGCTTGCTCTCGCCGAGCTCGGGGCGCGGCGCATTGCCCTCTTTGGACCCTACCCGGGCTGGCTGCAGGAGGCATCATTCTCGTTCTGGTCACAGGCCGGCTTTGATCTGACGGCGAAAGGGGGAATTGACCTCGGCTCCAGTGACACGCTTAACATATATAAGCTACGCGCCTCCAAGGTTGTCGAAGCGGTCCTGCACCTGGACTGGCACTCGGCCGACGCGATTGTCCTGACCGGCACTGGCGCCCCGACCTTGCGGGCCATACCAGACATCGTCCGCGCCACAGGCAAGCCGGTGCTTTCCTCCAATCTTTGCCTCGGCTGGGCGGTCCTCAAGGCGATTGGCCACAAGGCCGCTCTCCCTGTTGGCATGGGCCAAAGCATGCTAATCGACGATTGGCCCGCGCGGGCGGCACGATAGCGATTCGTACGCTACGGCCTTCTGAGGAACAGTTGAGATGACAAAGTCGAGGGAGCGCGTATCGAAGGCCAAGCCAGGTGCGGCAGTCACCCGGCCTCGCGCCCCCAAACTACCGCCGACGATTTCCCGCGCCACGCTCATGGTCGATGGGACTGACATGCTGGTGCGGAGGATCACCCATCAGCATTTCGTGCTTTCCAGCCTGCTTGAGACCGTTCGTAGCGGATTTGCCTCTCTGGTCGGCCTTTCCACTTTTCAGTATGTGCTCATGCAGGCCGTGGGACGTCTGACTGATAAGCAGCAATGGACCGTCAGATCGACAGCGCGCGAGATGCATGTGACGGACGCCTATGCAAGCGTTGAGATCGCCGACCTCGTCGAGCAGGGTTATCTGGCCAAGGTCGTCAATCCAGAGGATAGGCGGGTCAGCTTTCTCGAACTTACCGATAAGGGCGTGTCCTCGCTTTCGGCGATTGCGCCCATACAGCAAATGGTCAATGACGCGCTCTACGGGCACCTCGATAGCAATAGCGCCCTCACCTATTCCAACGAGCTAAGCGTCTTGATCTCTCGTGCCGAGAGCGCGATTTCGGTCTTGAACGATGTCGCCGCAGACCAACGCGAGGCTGCGCTGCGCCAGCCAACCAAGCGTCGGCGACGGACAGCAGCGCGATAACCCCAAGGAAGCCTGCTTGACTCCAAGGCCCCATCTATTTATTTAGTTTACCTAACTAACCTTGGAGAGATAAAAATGCTTCGGACCGGCGCCAATTATCTTCGATCGCTGAGAGACGGCCGCAAGATCTACCTCGGTGGCCACCTCGTTGATGACGTGACCACCCATCCTGCCTTCCGCAATTCGGCTCAAAGCTTCGCGCGCCTGTTCGATCTGAAATGTAATCCGGATCATTTCGATCGACTTTCCTTCTCGGAAGGCGGTCAGCGTCATAGTTTCTATTTTAAGCAGCCGCGTAGCCGCCAAGACCTCGAATTCCGCACGGCCGGGCACAAAGCGTGGGCCGATGCCAGCTACGGACTGTTCGGTCGATCCCCAGATCACGTTGGATCTTTCATTACCGGGATGACCTGTCGGCCCGAAGTGTTCGACGTTCCGAACCATGGCTTCAAACAATACCTCCTCGACTATTACACCTACATCCGCGACAACGATCTCTATGTCAGCTATGCGACCCACCCTCCTCAGGGCGCGCGCAACTACTCATCTGACGCCGGCTCGTCGTTCTTCAAGTCGCCGGCACTTCATGTTTCGGCCACGGACGACGAGGGGATCACTCTCCACGGCATGAAGACACTCGCGACCGGAGGCGCGTTTTGCGACGAGATCTGGATCGGTAACCTGACGCCACTAGCCCCTGACCGGATCAAGGAAGCCGTGACCTGTGCGGTACCGGCCAATGCGCCGGGACTATCGCTCTGGTCGCGACGATCGATGGAGCAGGCCGCACCGAACACATTCGACTACCCCCTCTCCTCTCGCTTTGACGAGAGCGATTGCATGCTCGTCTGCGACAACGTGAAAGTCCCATGGTCACGCGTCTTCACGATCGGAAACGTCGACCTCAGTCGCGCGATCTACATGGAAACGGGTGGGCACTACTTCGGAAACCATCAATCGAACGTACGCTTCTGGGCAAAACTTCAATTGATCGTCGGGCTTGCGAACAAGATTGCAAAATCTGCCGGCGTCCGCGGAATTCCCGCCGTTCAGGAGACACTCGGAAAACTTGCGGCCATGGAGGCGACGATCGCCGGCTTGATCGCTGGCCAGGTCGCCGATCATCAGCCCGTTGGCGACGGTATGTCGTGGTCAATCAGCGTTACATGTACGCCGCTCTCAGCTGGTGCCAGGACAATTATGGGCTGATCTGCGCGACCGTAAGAGAGTTGATGGGCGGCGCCATCTTCCAGATGCCAGCCGACATCTCAATCGTCGGAAACGATCAAATGAACGCTCTTTTTGAGACTTATTGGTCGACTGAGCATGAGAGCGCGCTGGATCGGATGAAGCTCTACAAGCTGGCCTGGGATCTATTGGCCTCGGAGTTCGGGGCCCGACACGTTCAATATGAGAACTTCTATGCGGGGCCGCCATTCCTCGTTCGGGCCCATAGCATGAGGCTCGCACCCTGGGCATCGCTTGATCAGACCGTCGACAAGCTGATGGCTAGCTACGACCTGCCCGCGAACAGCGCGTCATTTCACCATACCCAGCAAATCGAGGCCGCGATCCTTGCTGAATAGCAGGAGCCTGATCTGCCAAGTCCGCAAGGCGATTCGAAGCAAGATACGAACCACGCTTGCCAAGCGCAGACACCTGCAGCCGACCTGAGAGAGTATAGCCATGACTTTCAACAATCGACAGTTCCGTGATGCGCTTGGCCACTTCCCGACCGGAGTCATCGTTGTAACCGCAACGACCGACGAGGGCGAGCGACTGGGCATGACCATGAGTTCGTTTAACTCGGTATCGCTAACTCCTCCTCTCGTAGCCTTCAGCATTCACCTCGAAGCTGCGAGCCTGGTCAAATGGCGGTTATGCCGTCGGTACGCCATAAACGTACTCGGCGAAGAGCAGGGCCATCTGTCCGATCGCTTTGCGCGCGCAAAATCCGGCAAATGGGACGACATATCCGCGATCGATGGACAGTTTGGTACCCCACTCCTTCCCGACGTGCTGGTCGCGCTGGAGTGCGAACAATATGCCCGACACGACGGCGGGGACCACGAACTCTTCATCTCTCGGGTGCTCGCCATTCACGAAAGCCCGAGAACGTCCCGACACCCCCTGGTCTTTCAGAGAGGCCGTTATTGGTCACTTCAAAAAGACCAATGCGCGTAGAAGGCGATTGGCATGTGGCAGATCCCCTTGCTCGCTATTGGCGGATACTGCGCCCTGGTCGTCCATGAGCTTGGCCATCTGCTTGCTGCCCGCGCCTTCGGCATCATGCAGTGGTCGTGACCATTGGACTGG
Source organism: Bradyrhizobium sp. LA2.1 (assembly GCF_040547725.1). Classification (NCBI taxonomy): domain Bacteria; kingdom Pseudomonadati; phylum Pseudomonadota; class Alphaproteobacteria; order Hyphomicrobiales; family Nitrobacteraceae; genus Bradyrhizobium; species Bradyrhizobium sp. LA2.1. Next base: position 3,742 of record NZ_JBEPQI010000050.1, on the reverse strand, counting down.
GTCCAACGATCGATCGACTTTCCGATGGATCAGGCACGATTCGGGCCTTGGTTCTGCCTGTTCGGTCAACGTGCGGCTTCTTTGACGGACCCGAGTCTCTCAAGCGAACAAAGCCGAACACTCGCCCCTCAATCGGTCGCCTTCTCGATTCCACGGCGTGCAGCCATTCTAATCGCGGGGCCGTTCTCAAACGTAGCGTTCGCGTGCGCCCTGTTGCTGGTCATCCATGCTTGGGATCCAAACTTCGCCGGTCCCCACCTTGGGAAGGCCGGCAGCGAAATAGCGAGTGCTCTCAGCGTCGTCGCGCTCAAATGGCCGGTGAGGCCCGCAGGGGCGTGCTGACGTTGCGAAGGATCCGTCAACGGCCTCAGAGGTATTTCGCCAGCAGCTTGAACTCTTTGAGCGTCGCCCTGCCCTTCGCCCCCGCGGCGGGGAAGGATCGTTCAAGACTATGACTGAGATGATCGTGGACCAGCATCTTTTTGGCGTTCTCGATCGCTCCTTCCACCGCCTGCAATTGTTGGGCGATCTGGGCGCAAGGCCGATCCTGTTCGATCATCTCTATAATCGTTTCGAGATGGCCATGTGCGCGTTTCAGGCGGCGGGCAATCGAGCTGTGAGGATGATCTTTCATGGCATCTCCTATCCTCCGGGGAGGATACGTCATATCCTCCCTGGAGGATAGAACGATGTGCTTGACTCCGCGCGATCGCAGGCATATTGGGCCAGTCACCGTCTGGAACATTCCGTTCCCGACGGATCACAACCAGACGAAGAGCTATGGGCAGTACCACCTATGGCGCCGCGCTCCCCGAAGGAGCAACGCAGCCGCAGAACATAAGCGTCCGCGAAAGCGGCGGCAGCGATAGGAATTACGGCCGCAAATAGGCGGTCTCGTTCCGCTCACTGACCTGCCGCGTCATGCGGAGGTGGAGGTGAGCGATGTTGAAGGTAATCGCACGAATTCAGTTGCGCGGACTTTGCCGCTTTGCGCGCAGAGCAAGCGGTCCCTTTCCCGCCAACGACAATCTACGCGTCCACAACGTTGGCCGATCGATCCGCCCGCGGCTTTTCTGCCGCTGGTCGACGGACGACGATGGACTGGTCTGCCATTGGTCCGAGGAGATGATCGTGGCACCAGGATTGCCGCGCCAATGGTCGGCGTCTGAGCCGCTTCAGACATCCTGGATTGGATCTGGCGCGTAAGCCGTCGCCGATGGTGAGCCCGATGATCAAGGCACTTTTCGCACGACTGCGACGCCTAGTGGCGGCGGCCATCCTTCGGATGGCCAGCCGAACTCTGCATTGCGCCATGATCCTCCACGGTCAGCGACGGATTTCCCATCAAGGTCTTCGAGCGGTCCTGTCCGGAACACGCTGGCTGGGACGGCTAGGCGCCTGGCTCGCTTTGGGACAGCGGCGCAAGCAGTGATCGGCGGCTGCCGATGCACGGAGGTTTGGAATGAAGCGATTTCTTGCCATTGGAAGCGTACTCACGGGCTTGGGATGCCCCCAGCCGCATGCCGCCGATCTGCCGTTGAAGGCACGAACGGCGAAGACCCTCTACGACTGGACCGGCTTCTATGTCGGCGGCCATTTCGGCTACGGCGATGCGAGCTTTGGGCCCGGCACCTACCCGCTGCCCGAGCAGGGAATGATCCTGCCGTCCAGCGCGACCGGCCTCTCCGGCGGCTACCAGCTTGGCTACAATCGCCAGCTCGCAAACCGTGTCGTGCTCGGCATCGAGGCGGACTCCACCTTCACCGGTCCGCGCGACGTCGTCGCACATGAACGCTCACCGACCCCCTTCAACACCACGATCGACTATGTCGGCACCGTGCGCGGCCGCATCGGTTATGCCTTCGACCGCTTCATGCCTTTCGTCACCGGCGGTTTCGCCTGGGGCCATACGCATATCAACATCAACGATGCCGATGGTGTCTCGGAGCTGTTTCCGGTCGGAAAGTATCAAACCGGGTGGACGGCGGGCCTCGGCCTTGAATTCGCTGTCAGCGGCAATTGGACCGCAAAGGCCGAATACGACTACGTCGCGCTGTCGCGGCGAACCTACGACCTCAGCGGCTTTGGCCTCGCCAATGTCGATGTCGAACCACGCGTCCACCTGTTCAAGCTCGGCCTGAACTATCATTTCGGCGATACGCCGTGGATGGCGCCGATCAACGGCAAGACGAAGCTGCCGGAGTCCGGCGACTGGAATGTCCACGCGCAGACGACCGTGCTGCCGCAGGGCTACGGGCCGATCCACTCGCCCTATGCGAGCCCGCAGAGCCTTCCCGGCAGCGGCCAGTTTCAGGCGACGTGGACGACGACCGCGTTCCTCGGCGCGCGGCTGTGGGACGGCGGCGAATTCTACTTCAATCCCGAGCTGGCGCAGGGCTTTGGTCTCAACGGCACGCTCGGACTTGCCGGCTTCTCCAACGGCGAAGCCCAGAAGGCCGGCGCGCCGTTCCCGAAAATCCGTCCGCAGCGCTACTACTTCAAGCAGACCTTCGGCCTCGGCGGCGGGCAGGAAGAGGTGGCCGACGCGCCCAACCAGCTCGCCGGCAAGCGCGACATCGACCGCGTGACCGTGATCGTCGGCCGCTTTGCCGTCGGCGACTTCTTCGACGGCAATTCATATGCAAAAGACCCGCGCGCCGACTTCATGAACTGGGCGATGTGGTCGTCGGGGGCGTACGATTTCCCCGCCGACCTGCCCGGCTATACGCGCGGCGCCGTGGTCGAGCTCAATCGCAAGGACTGGGCGGTGCGCGGCGGACTGTTCCAGGTCCCCGATGCGCCCAACAGCGATACACTGGTCTACAAGATGGGCGGCGCGGTCGTCGAATTCGAGGAGCGCCATTCGATCTTCGAGCAGCCGGGCAAATTGCGTGTCGGCGTCTTTGCCAATGGCGGCAACAGCGCGAACTATCGCGAAGTCCTGACACTGGCGGCCGCCAACCCTGCGCTCAACATCAACGACATCGCCACCGCAACCCAGCGCATCCGCTCCAAATACGGCTTCTACGTCAATCTCGAGCAACAGATCGTCAACGACGTCGGGCTATTCGCCCGCGCGAGTTGGAACGACGGCCAGAATCAGATCCTCTCCTTCACCGACATCGACCGCAGCATCTCGGGCGGCCTGTCGATCAAGGGCAGCCGCTGGGGACGGCCGGACGACACGGTTGGCATCGGCGGCGCCATCAACGGCTTGTCGGCCGGGCATCGCGACTTCCTTGCCGCCGGCGGCATCGGCCTCCTGATCGGCGACGGCCAGCTCAACTATCGCACCGAACGGATCCTCGAAGCCTACTACGCCTATTCGGTGATCAAGGGCGTGACGATGACCGCCGACTACCAGCTCGTCGTCAATCCCGCCTACAACGCCGATCGCGGCCCGGTCTCGATCTTCTCGGGCCGCTTGCACGCGGAATTCTAACTGAGAGGACCGCATCTTGAGGCTACAGGATATTCGCAGAACCACAATCGCATTGGCAGCACGTCCCAATATCTGGGACGTAGTGATGCTCACTCTCGTCATCGGCGCCATGGTCCTGATCGTCTATGGCGGCAAGCAGACCACGGCGCCGCTGTCCGAGCTCGAGCGCGCGCCGGTCTCGCTCGATCCGGCAAACCTGCCGCTCTACGCCTTGCGCACCGTCTTACGGATGCTGCTCGCCATCGTCTGTTCGACGGTCTTCACCTTCATCTACGCGGCGATCGCAGCCAAGAGCCGGCG
>NZ_JBEPQI010000049.1:0-31729 GCF_040547725.1 Bradyrhizobium sp. LA2.1 | reverse complement strand
GACAAAGCCGAGCCCTTCGTCTGGACCAAGAAAAAGGTTCGTCAACGCCCCTTCAAAGGCCGCCGTATCACTCAGCTCTGATTCCGGGTACTAGGAACCTGACAGGCGCTGAGCGCAAGAATCCCGGGAGGTGTGAGGCGGCTCACACCCCCACGTCAGGCTTCGCGCTAATCAGATCGCTGCGGGGATTTCTGGCGGACAGGAGATTTCGCATGAAGCCTTTGATCATTTGTTCCATCGCCGCTGTTGGTCTGCTTGCTGCTGTGACCGGCATCCCGCGATCACACTCGAACGCAACGGTCGGGCGCGCCGGAACATCAAGCACGTCGACATTGCAGGGCATGCAAAGCGGTCGAAGCGCAGACAAGCTGCCGGTCGACGATTTTGACGATCGGTCATTGGTCTTTCCGCGGGATTCCAAGCGCTAAAGCATGATCCGGAAAAGTGCGCAGCGGTTTTCCGAAAAGATCATGCTCAAACAACAACCTCAAGCGCGATGACGATTCATCCCAATCTCATCGCGCTTTAGGCAGAAGGCCGCGCAGCAGACCGGTCAGCCAGGGCTCGCAAATAGATGCGCTTGAGCCTGCGAGGTCGAACGAAATCGTGGTCGAGAGGCGGGGCTACGGGCCCAGGAAAGCGGGCGGAATCGGGTAGTCGTTCCCCAAAAGGCCGAGCAATTCCAGTTCGCCTCGATGAGCGTCCAGTTCCAGAATGGCCAAGAGAAGCATCAGCACGGCCGCGGTATAGATGAGGAACGGTGACGTTTCAGCGGGCACATCGTCATGGTGTGGCGGTATCGCATTGCGAAGTGATCGCCACAACGAAATGAAATGCAGATACGTTTTAGGTCGTATTTGCATGACGTCGTCCTCGACGTGTCAGATCAAGCATAGGTTCAGGCTATGCCCGGTTCAAGCCGACAACAGCCGTTGCGGCATTGAGTAGCGGAGCCATGCCCGTCCTGCGGTGCAGCATGGAAACCGGATAACGGCTTCAATCATTGACGAGACCGAGCGAGTGCACGTACGCCGTGTCAACACCGACGACAGGCTCGAACGACCTGTAAGCCGCAGATGAATTGGGTCCCACGTCTCAGCACCAGTCTCTGCATCGTTGCCGCTCTGTTGGCGATGCATTCAGCGCCGGCGCCAGCGCAATTGACAGGTCACGGTGGGCCCGTGCGGGCGATTGCGATTTCCAGTGATGGCAACAATGTTCTGTCGGGCAGCTTCGACACCGCCGCCATCCGATGGTCGCTCAAGACCGAATCCGCCGAGCAGGTCCTTCGCTTTCACTCCGATGCGGTGAACGCGGTGTCTTTCCTGAAGGATGGGCGGATGGTGACTGCCGGAGCGGATGCGAAGGTAGCGATCTGGACGCCTGGCCGGCAGCAGCCGGATCAGGTTTTCGAGGGCCATGGTGCGCCGATCGCTTCACTTGCAGTCTCGCCGGATGGCGCAAGATTGGCTTCTGCCTCCTGGGACCATACAGTTCGTATCTGGTCGCTCGGCGATGGCGCGCAGCAGGTGCTGGAAGGGCATGCGCAGAACGTCAACGGCGTCGCATTCACGCCGGATGGACGATCGCTGGTGAGCGTGGGTTACGATCGTGAACTGAGGATCTGGCCATTGGCGGGTGGCACCCCTAATGTCATCACGCTGGGCTCACCCCTTAATGCCGTGGCAGTCGCGCCTGACGGCGAGATCGTAACGGGTGGTGCTGATGGCAAGCTACGCTTTCTGATGTCGGAGGGCCGGGAAAGCGGCGAGGTGCAAGCTGGCCAGACGCCGATTGTCGCGTTGTCGATCTCTCCAGACGGCACGTCGGTCGCTGCTGCAGGAATTGGCGGTGTCGTGACGGTCATCGACCGAAAGGCGCGAAGCATCGCGCGAAGCCTGGTCGATACAGGTTCGCCCGTGTGGTCGGTCGCTTTCCTGCCGGACAACGCAACATTGCTGACGGGCGGCGTCGACGGCAGGATCCGGCGCTGGAACGCGCTGACCGGCGCCCCCATCGGCTCATCGTTGCAAGCCACGCCGCGCGATCCGCTTGCAGCCTATACGGGAGATCACGGGGCCGAGGTGTTCAGGGCGTGCGTTGCCTGTCATACCCTGTCCGAGCAGGACGCGCAGCGCGCCGGCCCCACGCTTGCGGGCTTGTACGGCCGCAGGATCGCGTCGCAGCCTGGTTATCGCTTCTCCGACGCGCTCAAAGCGATGGACATCGTGTGGACGCCCGAGACCGTCTCAAAATTGTTCGAACTCGGTCCGAACGCTTATACGCCTGGCACAAAAATGCCGGAGCAGCGGATTGGATCCGCGAAGGATCGCAAGGCGCTTACGGATTTCCTGGCGCGCGCCACCGCCAAGTAGCTAACGCTTGGTCTCACGCTCACGGAGATAATCATCGGTCGTGCGAGGCGAAGCGCGTTCGGGCACGCCGGCGAACGGGTCGAACTGTTGTTCACTCATGGCGGTGACGCGGCAGTCCGCGCACATTCTGACCACGTCCAGCCGCTTGTCGCCCGCGGGATACATCCAGTGTCGGCCCTCGAGTTTCGCAGCGATCTTCTCGATCGTGCTCTTTACCCCAAAGGGCTTATTGCAGCGGATGCAAAGCGCCGGCTCCTCCTCTTTGATGATCCGTGCCGGAGCCCTTGCGGCCCGGAAATCGATCTGCGGCTTCAGAGTGATCACCTTTTCCGGGCAGGTGCTCTGGCATAATCCGCACTGCACGCAGGCATCTTCGACGAATTTAAGCACGGGACGTTCGGGATCGTCGCGGAGAGCCCCGGTGGGACAGGCCGACACGCAGGCCAGGCACAAAGTGCATCCGTCCGTATTGACGGTAACCGTACCAAGCGGCGCGCCCTGGGACAGCGCAATGACGTCGGTCGGCACAGGCGCAACGCGGTGCAGTTCGTGAAGAGCGAAGCGAAGCAGGTCGCGCCGCTTGCCTACCGTCTTGAAGGTTGCTGGACGCTCCACGGCCGGCGCGGGTTCAATCGACCGCAGCACTTCGCCCAGCACGTCCGGGTCGTCCGTTTCGATAGTCGCAACCCGGCGCCCCGAAAAACCTAATCCGGAAACAATGGCATCAGCCATCGTTATGGTTTGAGAAAGCCCGGAGATGTCGTGCAGAGGTCTTGCGCGGAGGAGAAAGCGTATCCCCGCTGCTCCATAGGCGAAGGATGCCACGACCGCTTCCAATCCAACCTGTGTCACCTCGTTGACGGGGAACGGCAGCACATTGGCGGGAAGCCCGTCGCCGTGGCGGGCGAGCGCATCGATCAGCGTGCTGCCATGTTGGGTGTCGTGCAGCAGCACGACCGCACCGGAGCCGCCGGCTTCGCGGTAGGTCAAAAGCATTGCGCGCAATTTGTGCAGCAGCGCATCGGGCGGCGGAAGGGCATAGGTTGCTGCACCCGTCGGACAGGCCGCGGCGCACTGGCCGCATCCGGCGCAGACCTCGGCGTTGATCTTGACGTGATCGTCATGTGGCGTGATCGCTCCGGTCGGGCAGAGATCGAGACAGCGATGGCAACCCGTCAGCCTCGAGCGCGAATGGACGCAGATCTCTGCGGTGAAATTGACGTATTTCGGCTTGTCGAAGTTGCCGACGAGGTCGCGTGCCCTGAGCACCGCACGCAGCATCGCGGCCGGGTCCCGCGGATCCGCGCGGAGATAGCCGTCGCGCAAGTCATGCGCGGGAAAAAGCGGTTTCCCGCCGGAGAGATCAAGGACGATGTCGCAGCGCGAAGTCAGGCCGTCGCACGGAGCCTCGAAGACGAGCGTATCGCGCGAGGAGGGGCGGGGGGCCGCATAGTCGTCGACCGTCAACTCGAAGGCCCCCAAATGGCCCTTGGCGTTACGGATCGTTCCTTGGACGATCGGAAAGGATGTCGTCGCCGGCGGCATAATCTGTGACGGCTTTGTGATCATGATCGTCACGTCGAGATGATCGGCAAGCAATCGACCAGCTTCGACCGCAAGTTCGTCGCGGCCATAGATCAGGATCACCCCTTCGCTCGATAGGGTGACAAACGGAAAAGCAGGCGCAGCCTCGGACACAGCGGCGAGCAGTGCTGCCATTTTTGGGCCTGCCTTGGTTCCCTCCACCGACCAGCCGGCCGTCTCGCGAAGGTTGATGAAATCCAGTTTCCCCGAACGCCCCTTCGCCTCGTCGCCAAACAGTGGGGCCTCCTGGGTGCAGCCGACGATGAGCGGTCCTTCCGCCTTCGCCGCGTTGCGAAAATGATCGAGCTCGGCCCTGCAGAGCTGGCGGAACTCGGCGATTTCGCTTTTGCGGCATCCTCGCTTCACGGCGGCCGTATCGAGGCGCATCGTGTCTTCGCACGAGCAGATCAGGATCGTGTTCGGCGGATCAGGCATGCGCAGCCCTTCACCTCCTGAAGAGGTCCGGGAACGATGGCGAGCGGACTCGCGTCGCCCCTCCTGGTCGATTAAGTTATTCTCACAAGAGAAGAAAAGAAAGCTGGAGGTCCGCCTGACACCGACAGCCCCTGGGCACTCATCGGTCACGGAGCCAATCAATCTGCCTCCGCCATTCACGCTGGTGAGGCTGCGCGAAAGTCGTGACTCTTTCGCCCATGCCATGCATATCGCCGATGAGAGTGGGGCAGGTACGCTGACCTACGTGGGGCGGTTCGATCTTGCCGAGTTCGCAGTCGTCCTTGAACCTGGCGAGCCGTTGCGTACCGCGCGCCGCGCTTTCTATGCGGGGATGGTGGCGCTGACCGACGCCTTGCGCGCGTATGCGCCGCCGAACAAGGAGATCGCGATCGACTGGCCGGACGCGATCCGTGTTGACGGCGGCCTCGTTGGTGGCGGGCGGCTCGGCTGGCCTTCGTCCGCAAAGGAGGACGAGCCGCCGCGCTGGCTGGTGTTCGGTGCCATGATCCGGACGGTTGCGATGAGCGACAGGGAAGCCGGCGTTTGTCCGCTCGCTTCCGCCCTGGATCAGGAGGGTTTTGGTGAGGCCGGCGCGATTCAGGTGACGGAGAGCTTTGTGCGGCATCTGATGCGCGCTCTCGACGCCTGGCAAGCCGATGGATTCGACGGCATCGCACGCGAGTTTCTAAGTCGGTTGCCGCGTGCGCGGCAAACCACATATGTGATCGCTGACAACGGTGACCTTATTGCCCGCCGGATCGGGACAAACAGGACCGATCGGCACGACCTGAAGAAGGGCTTGCTATCGCCGTCATGGTTCGATTCAATACTCGGAGGACCGCGTCTGTGAAGCTCTTGCGCACCATCGCGCTCGATCCATCCGACACGTTCGTGTTCGACGTGCCGGCGCAGCCGGGCGATTGGGCGGTGTCGGGCGCCTTCCGCTTTTGTAATCGGGATGCAGCGAAGCTGAGCGGCAAGGACCGTTCGGCGTTTCGAAGCGGTTTCCTCGGCGTGCAATCCTGGGGCTGGTCGACACTGGTGCAGATCGTCCCCGCGACTGAAGGCGATCGCCGGACGTTGGTGGAGCTCCTTGCGAAACAACTGGTCGAACGGTTCGGGGCGCCGGACCTTGCAACCGCGCGCCTTGCCGCTGAAGAGGAAGTCGCCTTTGCGCAATCACTCTGCACGCATCCCATCAGCGCGCTGATCGCGGTCCACCGCTCGGCGAGCAATGGCGAGGTCCGCGAGTCATTCCGCAGACTGCAACTGCGCGAGGGCCAGCGTCACGGCAAGGCGTTCTCGTTCATGGAAGTGGAGGATGACACCGAGCCCGACAAGGATCTCAATCTTGCGAATATGAGCGAGGAGCCGTCGCGCCGATGAGGGATTTCTGGATCGCCTGCGGCCACCATCTGCTCGATCACAATGCGAGCGGCGGGCTCGTGGTCACGGATGAGTTCCTGAAGGCCTACTTCGTGCGCCCCGAACTGATGCCGCCGGACGACGCTTGCGCGGTCGAACGCAGGTTGCACCAGGAGCTGCTCGCTGACCCGGGCCGGGCAGTCGCTGCGGAGGAGGTAGCTGCGATCGCCGATGCGGATGCGCGGGAGAACTGGCAATTCGTACTGGCATTTCGGAAGCTTCTGCTGCGCGAACCCACGTTGGAAGCGGCCTATCTTGCATTGGTTCGCTCACGTCACGTCAACCTGCCGCCGCTGTTTGTGAACCACCTTGTTCACGTGATTTTGCGAAATGCGCTTGACGGCTGCGAGGACCCGTTCGTGCTGCGCGCGGCCGAACTGTTCTTCCGGCCGCAGCGTATCGTGCCGCACGAACACTTGCTGCTGTTGGGCGACGAGGAAATCATTGGCGGGCCAAGCCAAACGCCCGTGTTGTCGCTGATGTCCATGTTGGGGGCAACAACCGGCGCGGAGATCGACGTCCTCAGCGAGGGGAATGCCGACAGCTACTGGCAGCGCAGCGATCAGTTCGATCTTGCGCTCGATTTCACCGGCGGAACGCGGGGCCCCGCTGCGCTGGCAGAGGCCATGGGGCGCTGGATTACTCATTTGCTTGGATTTGCCGTCGGAATTGAGCCGCTCACCGCCCTGCGCGATGCGAAGCTCACCTGGTATGTTGGGCTCGATGCTGAAGCCACCCGGATGGGCGACCAGCTTTGGCATGGAGAGGCGCTGGACGACCGCACCGCAAGCCGTGTGCTGGCGCTGTTCCGGCTCGCTTTTCCAGATTCCAGCCTGGTCGTTGATGCGGTCGGGCGCGAGCCGGTCTACCTGATCCTTGCAACGACCTCCGATCAGCTGGTGCAGATGAAGCCGCAGAATCTGTTGACGGGGTTGCCGATCAAGCACCTGGAGGCTGCAACGTGAGCCCCGGCGCGCTGCCATTGTTGCGCATTCCAGTCGGCGTTGTCGTCGAGCGCCGCAAGGCGGATTCCCCATGGATTGATTTTGTCTGGCGCGGCGTCGGCGTCTTGCCGGATGAGTCGGAGATGATGCCGTGGACTGTCCTACGGGCGCAGGAGGGATTGACGCTCTTTTATGCCGGGAACGCCATGGTCGATCTCTATCGCTCGGAAACCGAGCGCTACCGCGACAATCTTGCCACGGGCGCTCCCCGCATCTGGATCGTATTGACTCCCTCCGAGGGCGCCTGGCCCTATGCCGTTTCGGCCGTCACCGCAGATCCAGCGGAAGGCGAGGCATTCACGGAAGCAGGTGCCAATCTGGTCGAAGCGGTGCCAATGCCTGAGATACTGCATAAGGCGATTGAAAATTTCATCGCCGAGCACCACGTCGAGAGAGAATTCGTCAAGCGCGAGCGACGCCGCGCCGATCCTGAGGCGCTTGCGCGGCGTCACCACGACGGTGAGCACGAATGAGCGACGAGCAATTCCTGGCGCGCTGGGCGCGCCGCAAGCAAGAGGCGAAGGCCGGTCACGCTGAACCAGCCCCTGAAGAAGCCGCTGAGGCGCATGGGCCGGCGCTGTCCAACCCGGCCGCGGCAGAGCCGGCTCCCCCGGAGACGGAGCTGTCGAACTTGCCCCCGATTGAATCGATCGATGCTGCCACCGACATCACGGCTTTCCTGCGCAAAGGCATTCCGCAGGAGTTGAGCCGGGCGGCGCTCCGTCGCGCCTGGAGCGCCGATCCCACCATCCGCGATTTCGTGGGGTTGGCGGAAAACGCCTGGGACTTCAACGACCCGAACGCCATGGCTGGCTTCGGTCCGCTGGACTATTCGGCCGAGCAAATTGACGCTCTCGTCCGCCGCGTCGTCGGGGGCGTGGTAGAGGCCGCCGAGGGCCTCCCCAATCCGCGCGAGGCTGCCGAAGACGCCGCGCGATCGGCTCCCGCGGAGGCCGGTTTCGAGCAATCATCAAATCCGGTGAAGGCGATCACGGAACCTCGACCGCTCGGCGAGTTCGCAGCCGCGGAATTGCCGTCGAATTCTACTGCATCGCAACCCGTAGCTGCGAGTGAAGAGACTCCCCTTCGGCACCGCACACATGGCGGTGCGTTGCCCCGGTAGACTGCGACTAAATGCGATAGCCTCAGGCTATGGCTATCAATTGACCGCTCCCGGACACGCGGCTAGTCTTTGTTACGCAAACGCAATCAAGCGCTTGGCCCCCTGGATGAGAGGTCGGCATGCGCGATGCGGGCCTTGAACGAGCCATCGATGCGGCGGGCGGCGTTGCCGAGCTTGCCCGAAAAATCGGTATTGCCCAGCCCTCAGTGTCGAACTGGAACAGGGTGCCCGCGCAACGTGTGATTGCGGTCGAAGGCGCAACGGGTGTGTCGCGCAAAGTGCTTCGTCCCGATCTCTATAGCGAGCCGGCCGCGCCGAACGACGCGGTTGATCCGACCGATGCCGCGCGCGCGCAGGAATACGCGCTGCTTGCAACCTTGCTCTCGTCCGCGCCGTCGGCCGCATTGCTCGAGCAGATCGCGCAACTGCATGGCGATGCGACGCCGCTTGGACGCGCCCACGCAACCCTTGCAGAAGCTGCATCGGTAGCGGCCGTATCCGAGGTCGAGCGCGAATATTTTGACCTCTTCGTCGGTCTGGGTCGCGGCGAGTTGCTGCCTTACGCATCCTATTACTTGACGGGCTTTCTCCACGAACGTCCGCTGTCGCGCCTGCGCGACGATCTCGCCGCGCTCGGCATTGAGCGGGTCGAGAGCAATTTTGAGCCCGAGGATCACGCGGCGACGCTGTGCGAGATCATGGCGGGCCTTGCGGTGGCACGCTTCCCGGTGCCAACGGAAGCACAGCGCACATTCTTCGAGAAGCATGTGTCCCGCTGGATGGGACGTTTGTTTGCCGACATGGAGAAGGCGGAAAACGCCAAATTCTACCGGTCGGTCGGAACACTTGGACGAAATTTTCTGGAAATCGAATCCGAGGCTTTCACGTTCGTCAACTGACCAGCGCCGCTGGTCCAGGAGAGATGCGATGAGGGACGAGCAGAGAACGACAGTCGGACGCCGCGATTTCCTTCGCAAGGTCGGCATCGGCACGGTCGGTGCGGGCGCGACGCTGGCAACGCCCTTGATCACGCCTGCTCAGGCGGACAGCGAGACCGACGATGAGAAACGCAAGGCGCGCTACAAGGAGACCGATCATGTGAAGGCGTACTACCGTGTCAATCGCTATCCGGGTTGAGAGGAGGCGGCCGTGCTGATCAGGAGAACACAACAGCGTTCCGAATCCGCTTCACGCGGATCAATCGCGGGAGGTTTGTCCGGGCAAACCAATGGTCTCGACCGCCGCACCTTCCTGCTCCGGTCTGGCCTTGGTGGCGGCGCTCTCGCTGCAGTGAGCACGCTGCCGGTCGGCGGCGTCCGCAAGGCGAAAGCAGCAGTGGCAGGTCCCCTCACATCGGGAGCAACCGTTCGCAAGAGCGTCTGCACGCATTGTTCGGTTGGATGCACCGTGACGGCGGAGGTGCTGAATGGGGTGTGGATCGGCCAGGAGCCGAGCTGGGAGTCCCCGATCAATCGCGGATCACATTGTGCCAAGGGCGCTTCTGTGCGCGAGCTCGTGCACAGCGAGCGGCGGCTGCGCTATCCGATGAAGCTTGTGGGCGGGCAGTGGACGCGTGTCTCCTGGGATACGGCGATCAACGAGATCGGCGACAAGCTCCTGGAAGTCCGCGAGACATCTGGGCCCGATTCCATCTATTGGCTCGGCTCGGCCAAAATGACGAACGAAGGCGCCTATCTGTTCCGCAAGCTCGGCGCGTTCTGGGGAACCAACAACACGGATCATCAGGCGCGCATCTGCCATTCAACGACCGTTACCGGCGTGGCCAACACCTGGGGCTACGGCGCGATGACCAACAGCTTCAACGATATCCGCAATGCCAAGACCCAGGTCATCATGGGCGGCAATCCAGCCGAGGCGCACCCTGTATCGTTGCAGCATCTGCTCGAGGGCAAGGAGCTTCAAAAGGCCAACTTTGTCGTCATCGACCCGCGCCTGACGCGAACCGCGGCACACGCGACCGAATATGTTCGGATGCGGCCGGGCACCGACATCCCGGTGCTGTACGGCATGATGTGGCACATCCTCCAGAACGGGTGGGAAGACAAGGAGTTCATCCGACAGCGGGTCTATGGATTCGATGATCTCCGGAAAGAAGTGGAGAAGTGGAATCCGGCAGAAGTCGAGCGTGTCACCGGCATTCCCGGCGAGCAGCTCAAGCGCGTCGCCAAGATGTTTGCTACCGAGAAGCCGGCAACGCTGATCTGGGCCATGGGCCAGACCCAGAAGACCGTTGGCACCGCCAACGTGCGGGCCAGTTGCATCGCACTGCTGATGACCGGCAATGTCGGTGGAGCGGGCATGGGCGCCAACATCTTCCGTGGCCATGACAACGTGCAAGGCGCGACCGATGTCGGGCTCGATATCGTCACGCTGCCGTTCTACTACGGGCTCGCCGAAGGCGCGTGGAAGCACTGGTCGCGGGTTTGGGAAGTCGACCATGAGTTCCTGAAGTCGCGCTTCGACTCCAAGCAGATCATGGAAACGCCCGGCATCCCGCTGACCCGCTGGTTCGAAGCGGTGACGCTGCCGAAAGATCGGATCGCGCAGAGGGACAATGTGCGGGCCGTGTTCGTGCAGGGGCACGCCAGCAACAGCATCACCCGCATTCCTGAATCCCTTAATGGGCTGAAGGCGCTCGAGCTGCTCGTCATCGCCGACCCGCATCCGACGACCTGGGCCTCGCTCTCGGTCGAGGCGGGACGCAAGGATGGAGTCTACATTCTCCCGGTTGCCACGCAATTCGAGTGCAAGGGTTCGCGCGTTGCCTCGAACCGCTCGTTGCAATGGGGCGAGCAGGTCGTGAAGCCGATCTTCGAATCGAAGGACGACCTCGAGATCATCTATCTCCTGGCGAAGAAGTTCGGCTTCGCCGACAAGATGTTCAAGAACATCAAGGTCGAGAACAATCTGCCCGAGGCGGAGGATGTGCTGCGTGAGATGAACCGCGGCAGCTGGTCGACCGGCTATTGCGGGCAATCGCCCGAGCGCCTCAAGGCGCATATGAAGAACCAGGCGAAGTTCGACATGCTGACGATGCGGGCGCCCAAGGACGATCCCGAGGTCGGCGGCGACTATTACGGTCTGCCTTGGCCGTGCTGGGGATCACCTGAAGTCAAGCATCCGGGCACGCCGCTGCTCTACAACACCAATCTGCACGTGATGGACGGTGGCGGCACGTTCCGTCCGCGCTTTGGCGTCGAGCGCGAAGAGAAGCTGCCCGACGGCACCACGCGCAAGGTCAGCCTGCTCGCGGACGGCTCGTACTCGAAGGGTTCGGCGATCGAGGACGGCTATCCGGAATTCACGCTGGCGAGCCTGAAGAAGCTCGGCTGGGACACGGAGCTCACGGAAGCCGAAATGGCTGTTATCAACAAGATCAACCCGGCCAAGCCAGACGTGGTGTCGTGGTCGCTCGACCTGTCGGGCGGAATCCAGCGTGTCGCGCTCATGCATGGTTGCGTGCCCTATGGCAACGGCAAGGCGCGGATGAATGCGTTCGGCTTGCCCGACCCCATTCCGGTACACCGGGAGCCGATCTACACGCCGCGCGTCGACCTGGTCGCGAAATATCCGACGTTGCCCGACGCCGAGCAGTTCCGGGTGCCCAATATCGGCTTCTCGGTGCAAAAGGCGGCGGTCGAGAAGGGGATCGCGAAGCAATTTCCGCTCATCCTGTCGTCCGGCCGTCTGGTCGAATATGAGGGCGGCGGCGAGGAGACGCGCACCAACCCCTGGCTCGCCGAATTGCAGCAGGACATGTTCATCGAGATCAATCCAGCCGATGCCGCCGAGCGCGGCGTCACGGACGGTGGCTGGGTCTGGGTCACGGGCGCAGAGAACAATTCGAGGGCCAGGATGAAGGCGCTCGTCACCGAGCGTGTCGGCAAGGGCGTTGCCTGGATGCCTTTCCACTTCGGCGGTTGGCTCGCAGGCAAGGATCTTCGCAGCAACTACCCCAAGGGCACCGATCCGATCGTGCTCGGCGAAAGCGCGAACACGATCACCACCTACGGGTATGATCCCGCGACGAACATGCAGGAGACGAAAGTCACTCTCTGCCAGATCGCGGCGGCATAAGGAGCAACGACGATGGCACGTATGAAATTTCTCTGCGACGCCGACCGTTGCATCGAGTGCAACGCCTGCGTGACGGCCTGCAAGAACGAGCACGAGGTCCCCTGGGGCATCAACCGGCGTCGTGTCGTCACCATCAATGACGGCAAGCCAGGCGAACGCTCGGTCTCGATGGCCTGCATGCACTGCACCGATGCGCCCTGCGCTGCGGTGTGTCCGGTGAACTGCTTCTACACCACCGCCGACGGCGTGGTGCTGCACTCCAAGGACCTCTGCATCGGCTGCGGCTATTGCTTCTACGCCTGTCCGTTCGGCGCGCCGCAATATCCGAAGGTCGGCAATTTCGGCTCCCGCGGCAAGATGGACAAATGCACCTATTGCGCCGGCGGTCCCGAAGCCGACGGCAGCAAGGAAGAATACGAGAAATACGGCGCGAACCGGCTTGCCGAAGGCAAGCTGCCGCTCTGCGCCGAGATGTGCTCGACAAAATCGCTGCTCGCCGGCGATGGCGAGATCATCGCCCAGATCTACAGAGAGCGCGTACTGAAGCGCGGCTACGGCTCGGGCGCATGGGGCTGGAAAACCGCCTATCGCGAGACGATCGAGTCCTGAAGCAGGCCGCGGCCACGCGGCGCAGATGCCGAGGAGGAGTTCATGTCGTCATCCGGAAGGTTCATTCCAGTCACCATCGGCGCGTGGGCATTGCTTCTGTTGATCATTGCGGCGCCGGCACCGTCACCGGCCCAGCAGGTCAATCCGACAGCGAGCTCGGTTAACGAGCGGCAGCTGCTCCAGGAAATGGACCGGATCCAGGGGCGCGTCAGCATTCCCGACCAGCGCTCCAGCGTGCTCATGCAGCCGGCTGGCCGCGAGTGGCGTGAATTCCGCAACGTGGCGCTGCGCTGGATTGGCGGGGTTGCCATCCTCGGCATGCTGGCGGTTCTCGTGATCTTCTATTTGACGCGCGGCATGGTCCGTCTGGAAAGCGGACGATCCGGCCGCACAATCGTGCGCTTTTCCTTATTCGAGCGTTTCGTGCATTGGATGACTGCGACCTGCTTTGTCGTTCTGGCGATTTCCGGATTGAACATCACCTTCGGCCGTCCGTTGCTCCTGCCGCTGATTGGCCACGAGGCGTTTTCCGAATGGTCGCAGTGGGCGAAGTACGCGCACAACTACCTCAGCTTTCCGTTCACCATCGGAGTCGTGCTGATCTTCCTGATGTGGATCGCTGGCAACGTCCCGAACAAGGCGGATGTCGATTGGATCAAGCGCCGTGGCGGTATGGTGGGTCACGATCATCCACCGGCCTATCGTTTCAACGCCGGCCAGAAGGCGATCTATTGGATCGTGGTCATCGGCGGAGGCCTGGTGGCGGCCACCGGATATGTGCTGATGTTCCCGTTCTATCTGTCAGGTATCGAAGGGATGCAGTTCGCGCAGATCGTTCACTCCATCGTGGCGATGCTCTTCATCGCGGCGATGCTGGCGCACATCTATATCGGGACGATCGGTATGGAAGGCGCGTTCGAGGCAATGGGCAGCGGCACTGTCGATGTCAACTGGGCCAAGGAGCACCATGGGCTCTGGCTTGAAGAGCAGAATGCGCGCGCCGAAGCGAATGCACGGCCCCGGCCGGCGGCCACCGCGGCGGAGTAGGGATCGCCCATAAATGTGCCAGGCGCTTGGTCAGAGCCGCACGCCCGTCGTCGCAAACGCTTGTTGGACGGGTTCCTGGATCTGGTCAAGGACGACAAAACCGGCCGCCGCGATCACAATTGCGGCTGCGCAGGCGAGCAAGAAGGCTTTCATGGCAAGGCTCCGCAGGAGATCGGGGGGTAGTTTATATGAGCGAGCAACCTGCGGACAACTGAATCAGCATGTGCCAAAATCCGATCGTTGGTTGGCCTGTTGGCACGATAGCGCCGCCGAATCTACCACAAGAACGGAGAGACCATAGTCAGCTGTCGAGCAATAGTTTGACAAAACAACATAGGCAATCATCGCGACTCGTTGGCGCAATCGCAGAGCCGTCAGGAAGAAACTGTCCGCAGATCATTTAGGTCGCGCCGATGATCGGCACATCGCGTGCCTTTGAATTGTGACAAGTTTTCTGCTGGCGGCGGCCTTACGGACGGGGCAGCTCGATCCGCGGGCTGGACGAGCACCCGGTCGTGCATGTGGCGTTCAACGACGCCGAGGCTTTTGCCAAGTGGGCAGGCAAGGAACTTCCGACCGAGGCCGAATGGGAATTCGCGGCCGACCTCGCCACTTTGCGCTGTTTCGCGATCCTGGCGACCCAGGTTCGAGCACCCGTGCCCCCGCCTTGAGGCGCTATTCCGACCGCGAAATCGAGCGGCGGGCGTCCCTCATTTCCGCTATGATCAAGCCATGACGATCGGGATCACCGGACCCGAACGGAAGGTACCAAGGCAGAGTGCCGTGGTCGGGCTCACTGTTGCGGCCGCTGTCATTGGGGTTTGCCTGATCCTGCTCTGGCTCGCGAGCGACCTCCTCGTCGACTGGCTGTGGTTTTCCTCGATCAGTTATCCGCAGGTTTTTTGGACGACAATCGGTGCGAAAACCGTCATCTTTCTTGCGGTCTGGACCGGAACCGCCATCATCCTTTGGCTGAACGGATGGTTCGCACTGCGCTTTGCCCGACGGCGGTCGACACAGCTTGTCACCGCTTCGGTGTGGAACTTCGCGGGCAACGCGCCGCCAGATTTGCTTGTGCTTTTACGCGATCGACTGCCGTGGTCCCGGTTGATCGTAGGTGGGGCAGCTTTGATCGCTCTGCTCGTCGCCGCCGCAGAAGTCGGCAACTGGGGTGTCTTCCTGCGGTTTGTCTATCAGGTGCCATATGGCGCAGACGATCCGCTCTACAACAAGGACATCGGCTTCTATCTCTTCTCGCTGCCCGCCTATATCCTCATCAAAAACTGGATGATGCTCGCGCTCGTTCTCAGCGCGCTTTTCGCCGCGGCGATCTACTGGGTGCACGGCGATATCGAATATGACCGTCATCGTCGATCAATGTCGTCGATGGCGATTGCCCACGGCTCGGTGCTGCTCGGTCTTTTCTTTGCAGTGAAGGCCTGGTCCTATGGTCTTGATCGCTATCTGCTGCTCTACGGCGACAACGGTGTGGTCGTCGGCGCAAGCTACACCGATGTCCACGTGAGGCTCCCGGCCTTGTGGTTGATGATCGGACTTTCGGTCATCGCGGCGTTCGCCACGTGGGCAAATTTGCGGGTGCGCACCTACCGGCTTCCTGCCGGCGCGTTCCTGCTTGTCGTGATCGGGTCTTTCGTGCTGTCCAGCGTGATTCCCGTGCTGTTCCGGGAGTTCTTCGTCAAACCAAGCGAATTGGAGCTGGAAAGGCCCTATATCGAACGCAACATTGCGCTCACCCGGCAGGCTTACAATCTCGATCAGATCGCAGCCAAGCCGTTTGCGGCGGAACAGAAGCTTAGCTTCAAGACGCTCGACGCCAACAAGGCGACAATCGACAATATCAGGCTGTGGGACTGGCTGCCCTTGTCGGACACCTACGCGCAGCTGCAAGAGATCCGCACTTACTACAAATTCCATGATCTTGATGTTGATCGCTACTGGCTCGATGGCTCCTACCAAAGCGTAATGCTCTCGGCTCGCGAATTGCAGCCCTCCCTGCTGCCGCCGAATGCCCAGACATGGGTCAACCGCCACGTGCTGTTTACTCACGGCAATGGCGCGGTGATGAGCCCGGTCACGCGCAAAAGCACCGAGGGGCTACCGCTGCTCTATTTGCGGGATATCCCTCCGGTTGCGGATGGAGGCCCCAAAATCCACGAGCCGCGCCTCTACTACGGCGAACGGAGCGACAACTACGTCATCGTCAAGGGGAGCACGCCGGAGTTCGACTATCCGAAGGGAAAGGACAATGTCTACGCGGCTTATGACGGTACGGGCGGCGTTCCGATAGGAGCGATGGTGTGGAGAGGCCTGTTCGCTTACTACTTCAACGACCCGAACCTACTGCTCTCGAGCTACATCACGACCGACAGCCGTATCATGATCCGGCGCAATATCGGGGAAAGAGTACGAACGATCGCCCCGTTCCTCAGGCTCGATCACGATCCTTATCTGGTCATCAGCAATGGGCGGATGTTCTGGATGCAGGACGCCTACACGGTGAGTTCCTACTTTCCCTCCGCGCAGCCGGCGCAAGACGAGGATATCGACTACATTCGCAATTCAGTGAAGGTCATCGTCGATGCCTATAACGGGACCGTCGACTTTTACCTGATGGAGACCGGCGATCCGATTGCAGCGACCTATCGGCGTATCTTTCCGAGCCTGTTCAAGCCATTCTCGACCATGCCGGCGGATATGCAGAGGCACATTCGCTATCCGGAGGACCTGTTCCTGATTCAGGCGCAGCTCTATCAGAGCTATCACATGGAGGCCGCTGACGTTTTCTATAACCGCGAGGATCTCTGGCAGTTCCCGCGCCAGCCGGGCGGCGGCGGCATTGCGACGATGGCCCCATATTACATCATCATGCGACTGCCCGGCGAGCCGCAGGCCGAGTTTTTCCTCATGCTTCCCATGGTGCCAAGCCGCCGCGACAATATGATCGCGTGGCTCGCCGCGCGTTGCGACGCGCCCGACTACGGCAAGCTGATTGTCTACGAGTTTCCCAAGGAGAAGCTCGTCTACGGGCCGTTCCAGATCGAAGCGCGGATCAATCAGAGCACCGATATATCGCAGCAGATCACGCTGTGGAATCAGATGGGCTCGCGGGTGATACGCGGTGCGAACCTGCTTGTGATCCCAATCGAGAACTCGATCCTCTATGTAACGCCGCTCTATTTGCGAGCGGAGCACGGACACCTGCCGGAGCTGAAACGCGTGATCGCAGCCTATGGTGAACATGTGGTGATGAAGGAGACGCTCGACGAGGCCTTGTCAGCACTGTTTGTCGAGCCTGGCGCGGTGCGGCCGGTCTCGAACACGAAGGAGGAAATGCCTGTCGCACGCCCGTCGGCAAGTCAGGCACGGGAGGCGCTCGACCGCTACAATCAGGCCGTTGAACGATTGAAGTCCGGCGACTGGAAAGGCTTTGGCACGCAGTTCGACGCAATGCGCGAGCTTCTGGAGGAAATGAACCGGCACGCCACGGGCCACTAGCGTCGCGGCTCCTTTGGCGCTCATTGGGGAACACAGGGGCTGCATAATTCCGGCCGAACACGCAACGAAGAGAGGCCTTGAGCTTGATCCGATGCAGGCGGTGTTTGCACTCGCGGTACGAATGCCACTGAGAAGCGAGGTGGACCGCAAGCAGGTCGAGCTGGATCTCCCCTGTGAACCAACCGACAGGCCCACTGTCGCGCCTACTGCTGTGGCCACTGACTGAGTTCATCTTCAGTTACAACACGCTCGAAATTCTCGGTTTTGCTTTTGATGCGGTATCGAATGCGTCCGTCCGCCTCAATCGGGAGGCATGCAACAATTGTGTAGACGGTCCGTCCGCCATTGTCGGCGCGGCCCTGCGGTCGCTGGGCTTGATGATGAACGTCGTCGTTGATCGAGAAGATGTAGGGCATTGTGTTCCTTACAGCATTTGGGGCGCGTGCGCCGCACAGAGAAGCCCGCCGGCCCGCTGATTGCAATCAAGGTTTTGCGGGCCGTGAACAGTCCCTTCGAGAAGGCCGCGGAACCCGAGGCCAGCCGCGGCGCCCTCTCATCTCATTCCCGTGGCAACCCATGCCACCGGTGGTATGGTGAAGGGGTTCGACCTATTGAATGACTTGATGGCCGCGCCCCGAGGGGGCCTTTCCAAGACATCGCTGGATCGAATTTGCTCACACGGATTGTGGGTAACGAACTCTTTCGTGGGTATTGTTGGAGACGGATAATGGCAACGGGTGTCGTGAAGTGGTTCAACGGCCAGAAGGGCTTTGGCTTTATTCAGCCGGACAATGGTGGGCCGGATGTATTTGTTCACATTAGCGCCGTCGAGCGTGCGGGCCTTCATGGACTAGCCGAAGGGCAGAAGGTCTCCTTCGAGGAGAAGACCGATCCGAGGCGCGGAAAGACGAGCGCTGAAAATCTGAAGACCCTATAACATCGGTCGACGCTTCGGTTTCACGGATGTACTGAGAAGCAGGCTACAGGGGGGATATCATCGCCGACCTGCGGCGGAGATGCCGCACGATTGTTCGTTAAGTTTTATCGTTCATCCGCTAGGTCGTGGAACTTAGCACCAGCGGCACCGTCCCCAGCGTGCGCAGCAGCCGCCGCAACCCCCGCAGCCACCGCAACCACGCACAGCTCGGCAACCACGGCAGCCACGGCAACCACCGCAACCTCGGCGAACAACAACGGCGGCTAGCTGCACGTCGCTTCCAGCATTTTCCTTATCGAAGAGATAGAACGTGGCGAGACTGACGTCGGCCATTTCCTCTTCGCCAAGAACGAAGCGCTGATTGGGCGAGATGTTGTCAGAATGCGGATATGAGCAGTGGGTATCGTGTGCGCGGATGCGCTCCCCGCCAGCGAGAGACCCAGTCCGGCCGTACCGAGTGCCGTCACGGCGGCGGCTTTGGTTGCGCGTGCGTGCTTCGCAGCTTGCTTCACCCGTGGCATGGTCGCCATCCTTTCGGAAGTTGTCGTGAAAGGGTCAGCTTGACGTAGCAAGTGTGCCTGTACGTCTAGAAATGCGACCTAGCGCATTCGGCTCCCCTTCGCGCGCGGGTCTTTTTGAGTTGCAACTGGTGGCGGACCCGACTGACCGTCTGACGATGTCCGTTAACAGGGGCAGAGCGGAAGTTGGACTTCGCGGCGGTCAATGCGGATTTTGACCCGAAGCCGACAGGTTCGAACAGCTGGCGCTTTCCGCAGGGCTCCAGCCAGTGAGGCGACTGCGCAAGTGCTGCTCAAGAATTAAACGTCGATTGGCTTTTAATCTGGTGAGCGCGTAAAGGGTACAAACCGCACGAGGCTGGCGGCGCGCGTTGTTGTCTTGCCCGGGCCGGTTTTTTCCACCACCGTGAGCTGCTGAGTGGTGTAGGCAGGTCCCACCGGCATCACCAGCCGGCCACCCAATTTGAGCTGCTCAATCAGCGGCGCCGGTACGTGCCCGAGCGCTGCGGTGACGATGATTGCTTCAAAAGGACCGCAATCGGGCCAGCCAGCATAGCCGTCGCCAAGCCGAACGCTCACATTGTCATACGCGAGGTCCTTGAGCGTTTTGGCTGCGGCTGCGGCCAACTGCGGGATGATCTCGATGGTGCAGACCTTTCGCGCCAGGTGCGCAAGCACGGGACCGAACTTAATCTCGTGACGGAGGCTGGTCAGCCGTCTCGCGCCTGGCCGGACTGGTACTGGCCGGCAAGCCGGATCTGGATCGACGCATTCAACCAGAGTGCGGTCTATTCGCCGGACGGCATGCTTATTCAGTTCGACAATGGCACGATCTGGCAGCGCGCGGTGCCGCCGCCCGTGCGCCGGCGACGATAGGATGTCTGCGAGCCGGCAGACCGCGGGTTTATCGACGAAGCGCGATGAATCGGGTTGATCTGCTACGTCACGAACGGAAGCATTCGGCGTAAAGCGCTATCGGTGCGGAGCGGACAGGCGTTTCCGGTGCGGTGACCTCAATGCCGGCGAAACGAGAATCCGATACATGATTGATTTCCTCGTGGCCCCGGCAGGACTCGAACCTGCAACCAGACCGTTATGAGCGGTGAGCCGACCTGACCTCGCATAGGGCAGGGCTGTTCTACAGCAACTGTGCCAAAGGGCACTTTTGGGCGCGAAATGCACCTAAACTCGTTGTCCTCCGCTGCAGCCCGTTGAAATCACAGCAAATGCGAACGCCCTCCGAGCGCACCATTATCCCACGATGCACTTAGAACGCGCCGGGGTAGGCGCCGCCGTCAATGAGGATGTTTTGGCCCGTGATGTAACCGGCTTGCGCCGAGCACAGGAAGGCGCACGTTGCCCCGAATTCGTCGGGACGACCGAACCGCTTGGTGGGATTGGCGACCCTGACGTCCTCCGTAACCTCCGCGACGCCGCGCGACGAGTTATTTGCGAGGGCGGCGAGGTTTGACTTCAGCCGATCGGTATCGAATGTGCCGGGTAGCAGATTGTTGATGGTGACGTTGTGCTCGGCGACCGAGCGGGCCAGTCCGGCGACAAAGCCGGTGAGCCCGGTACGTGCGCCATTGGACAATGCGAGCATGGCGACGGGTGCCTTCACGGCATGCGAGGTCACGTTGACGATGCGACCGAATTTGCGCTCGATCATGCCGTCCAATGTCGCCTTGATCAGAGCGATTGGCGCTAGCATGTTGCCGTCGAGCGCCTTGATCCAGTCTTCGCGCTCGAATTTACGGAAGTCGCCGGGAGGAGGGCCGCCGGCATTGTTGACCAGGATATCCGGCGCGGGACATGCCGACAACAACGCGTCCCGTCCGTCCTTCGTCGTCACGTCGGCAACGACCGGGGTTGGCCGGTTACCCGTGAGCTTGCCGATTTCGTCGGCCGCCGCTTCCAGCACCTCGCGTCGCCGAGCTGCGATGAACAGCTCGGCCCCCTCGCGGGCCAGTGCTATGGCGCTCGCCCGGCCCAGCCCCTGGCTTGCCGCGCGTACGACGGCTTTCCGACCTTTCAACCCCAGATCCATGTTTCATCACCCGAATTCAGTTTCCCGCGGCGATTTGCAGCGCCGATACGTGTTCTATTTGTTTGGCAGCGTCATCCCGGCGGGCTTGGAGCCCCACATGCAAAAGCTTGCCGGCTCGAAGCCATATTGCCGCGGCCGGTGCGTCGCTTCATCCTCGATCTCATCGACGCCGACGGAGTATTCGAAGATCATGCCGTCGGGGCCTTTGAAATAGAGGAAGCGCGCGCCGGAGGTCGGATGACGGCCCGGGCCGAACACAATCGGCACGCGCTTCTCGTTCAAGAAGTAGTAGGAGCGCAGCACGTCGTCATTGCTCTCGACCTGGTGGTTGATGTGCTGGATACCGGCCTGGGGCGCGCGCACCAGCGCGATGGTGTGATGAATTGCGCTCACCCGCATCAGCGGGATGTCGCCGATGCGATCGCTGACACGCGCATTGCACACTTGCGTCCAGAACCGCTCGTCGCGCGCCGGATCGGTCGAATTCAGGCCGATATGGCTGAAGCCGGTGATGCCGGCGTCGCGGCTGGCGAAATAGCGCCGCCCGCTGCGCTCGGCGCGAACCACGAGCTCGATATGATTGCCGGTCGGGTCGCGAAAGCCGATGAAGGCCTTGACCTTGCGCTGCTCGGCTTCCTGCGCGGTGCCGGCATGGACGGGGTGGCCGAGCGATTCCAGCGTCGCGGCCGCATCCTGCAAGCTGGCTTCGTCCTCCACCTCGAAGCCGACGGTCTGCTCGCGCGGATCGCCTTCCGAGTAGCACAGCGTGTGCGCGCGCTCGTCGGATCGCAGATACAGCGCCTTGTTGCCGCGCCCGGCGACCTGGAGGCCGAGGCAGGCGGTGGCAAAATGTTCGGCCTGCTCCAGATCGGGCGAACCGAGGCGGACATAGCTCACGTCCTTCAACTGGATCATGCGTTGCTCCTGTTCGATGATGCGGGCGCGCCGAGCTCGGGAACATCCTTGCTTTCGCTGCCCCAGTTGCAGAGCGAGTTGGCGCGAAGCGGAAATTGCCGCGCCGGCCGCGGCTTGTCGCCGATCTCGGCCATGCCGTTGACATAGGACAGGATCAACCCGTCGGGGCCTTCGACATGCAGGAAGACCTGGTGCGAGGCGGACTGGCGGCCGGGCCCTTGCACGATCCTCACCTGGTTGTCCTGCATGAAGTAGCTGTTCTGCATGATCTGATCGAGCGCTTCGACCTCGAAGGCGGCGTAGAGCAGGCCGTTTCGCCGTGACGGATAGAGCGCGATGCGATGATGCAGATGATCGATGCCGAGGTAAGCGATATCGCCCACCCAGTCAGTCACGTCGGCGCCGAGCAGGCGCCAGAACGTGAGGTCGCGGAGGTGATCGGTGCTGCGCAGGCCGACGCCCTGGAACTGGACGATGCCGGCATCGCGCGGCGGAAAATAGCGCCGGCCGCTCCGGGTGGGGCGGGTGACGAGATCGATGCGATTGCCGGAGGCGTCGTCCGCAAGCAGGGCGGACTGCACATATCGCCGCCGGCATTCGTCCGGGCTTGCCGGCCTCACGGCAAAGTCCTGCGCGCGCAGCCGCTCGCCGATCACTTGCAGCGCGGCGTCATCCCAGACCTCGATGCCGATGCTGGTGCCGTCGCGCTGATCGCGGCTCAGACTCACGGTGCGGAAGCGATCGTCCGAGCGGAAGGCCAGTTCGTCGTCGTGGCCGGCCACCTGCTGGAGGCCAAAGATGTCGGAAACGAACCGCGCACAGGCCTGCGGCTCGCTGACGACATGACGGACGTAGCAAACCGATGTGATGAGCGGCGTGCTTCGGCTTGCAGCTTGCCTGCTCATCGCAGCCGGCTCCGATCTTGCCGGGATTCGAGGAAGACCTTGATCATCTGCCGCCAGAGCTCGAACAGTTGCTCGAACCATTTCGGATCGTTGTCCCAGAGCGTGCGCAGCGCCATGCCGCGGACGACGCCGAGGGTGAGCGCCACGATATCGGCCGCGACCGCGGGGGGAACGTTGCTGGCGGCCAGCGCCTCCGCCCAGGCGGCCTCGACCGGACGGCGCGCCTTGCGCGAAATGTCGAGGACCCTCTTGCGCACCGCCTGGTCGGTGGAGGTCGAGAGCACGATGTCGATCGCGACCATGAAATGCTGGCTGAAGAAGAACTCCTTGGCATCCTCGATCACGGCCTCGATCAGGTCGCGCGGGCGATTGACAGCGGCCGCGCGGCGGCGGCTGACGATTTGCGCCTGTTCGAAGACGTATTCGAGTGTGGCGACGACGAGCTCGTCCTTGGTCGGGAAATGATGCAGCTGGGCGCCGCGGGAGACGCCGGCTTCGCTGGCTACTTCAGCGGTGCGAAACCGCGCATAGCCGCGGCGCCGGATCAGGTTGGCCGCGGCCTTCAGAATGCGCAGGCGGGTCTCGGCTGTCCGCTCCGCCTGGGTGCGCCGGCGCGGCGGCGCCAGCGATCGACGCGCGGATTTGAGTGGGGTGGGCGAGCGGTTGGGGAGGGGCGGCATGTCAGACCTCAATCTGGACGTTGCCGTCAACGACCGTGACGGGATAGGTCTTCAAGGCAATTTCGCAAGGCATGCCGGTAGGCTCGCCGGTGGTGACATCGAACGTTCCGAAGTGGAAGGTGCACTCCACGATCTTGCCGCTGATGATGCCTTCTTCCGCGAGCGATGCTTCGCCATGGGTGCACATGTCGGCCGTGGCGTAGATCGTGCCGGCGACGCGATAGAGCGCAACATTGCTGCCGTCGGGCAGGGGCGCCTGCTTGATCTCACCCTCGACGACCTCGTCGGCAGTGCAAAGAATGACCGTTTCAGCCATGAGCAAGACCTAGAGCATGGTGCTGCCGCCGTTGACGCTGATGACCTGGCCGGTCACGAACGACGCTTCGGCGGAGGCGAGATAGGAGACCATCGAGGCGACTTCCTTCATCTCGGCCGGACGGCCCATGGGGATGACGCTGACGAATTTCGCGGCAAGCGCTGGGTCGCTCTTGGTGATCGCAACCATTTGCGGCGTGTTCACCGCGCAGGGAGCCACCGTGTTCACGGTGATGCCATCCTTGGCGAACTCGCGCGCCATGCCGGTGGTGAGACCATGCACGCCGCCCTTGGCGGCGTTGTAGGCGGCATGATCCCACAGCCCGTTGCGCACCGAATCGGCGCCGAGATGGACGATGCGGCCGTAGCCCTGCTTGCGCATCACAGGCACCGCGTACCAGGAGCACCACAGCACGGTCCACAGATTGCGGTCGATCGTGGTCTTGAGCGTCTCCGGCGTGTGTTCGGCGAACGGCTTGATGATGCCGCCGCCGGCGTTGTTGACGAGGATATCGAGGCGGCCGAACCGTTCGGAGGCCAGCTTAATGGTCTTTTCAGCGACGCCCTGTTCGGAGAGATCGCCGGCCTGGATCGCAACCTCCGCGTCGAATTGGCTGGTGAGATGCGCCGCGGCCTGCTTCAACCCGGCCTCGTCAAGGTCGGCGAGGACCAGCCTGGCGCCGTCCTTCGCCATTCGCTCGGCGATCGCAAGTCCGATGCCCTTTGCGGCACCGGTGACCACGGCAACATTGTTCCTGAGCTTCTTGTCCACGATCGGCGTTCCCTACAGGATGATGCTGACGCGCCCCTGCGTGCGCAGTCCGTCGCTGTCGAGCAAGCATCGCTTTTCCTTGATCCGTAGCTGGCCGTTTTCCGCAACCAGCCGATAGCGGTTGCTGCCGAAATAGGTGTCGGTGATGCCGTCTTTGGTGCGATAGGTGATGAAGGCTGTGGCGACTTCCATTTCACTGTCGCTACGGCCCCGGATCCGCACATTGCTGACGAGATGTCTGGTGCGCGAATGCGGGAATTCGGCATGCGCGGTGCGCTTCATCAACCGCTTGACGCGCTCGCTGAGGCGGAAGCGGTCGTCAGCGACATAGAACAGGTTCTTGTCGGGCGAGGAATCGGCGGGAACGTCGGTCGACGGCACGTAATAGATCGCATCATCCGTGAACAGCTCGAGCCATTCCGGCAAGCGCCACTCGTCGAGCAGCTCGGCCTCAGCAAACAGGAAGTCCTCGACATCGGCACGTGAGATATTCTGCATGTGCGCCTCCTGTCTCACACCGACGCCGCGAAGACGTGCCTATTCCAGTTCGACCAGAACGCCCGCATCTGTAACTCGTCATCATAGGCCGGCGTTTCCTTGCCCATGCCCTTGGAGATGTCGTTCCATTGCGCCTCGGTGGCGTTACGGAAGCCGCGTTGGCACTGTTCGAGCGCCTCGACATCATCGGGGGTAGCGAAACCGCCGGGACCCAGAAATTCCAGGAAGTTGAACAGGCGGTATTTGCGTGCCCAATCGGTCTCCTCCCTGGGTGCCAGTGCCCAGGCGCTGACCGTCATGAAATCCGGCGCCTGCGGATAATAGGTGCGGATCGTCACCGCCATGATGTCGTTGACGACGAGGTTGGGGAAGACGAACAGGTTGCGATTGTAGAGCGCGATCCGTTTGGAGCGCTCCTCGCCGTAGCGGGTGATCAGGCCCTGGTAAAGCCGGTCGATCTCACGCTTGCCGTCGTCGCCCCACATCGGGACCCATTGTGCTACGGGACGTCCCCACGGCGCCTTGTACTCCAGCACGGCATGTCCACGGCCGAGATCGTGCGCGGCGCCTTCCAGCGGCACCGGCGCCAGCCCGCCATTGGTGGCCTTCAGGTAATCGAAGTAGGTCGCGTGCGTGGTGAGAGCGTGATAGCCGTCGATCGAGTTCTCGGTAAGAAGCTTCCAGTTGGCGCGCATGGAATACTCTTGCGTGCCGCCAACGATGGTCATCCCCATCTCGGCCTGGTCGGCGATGATGTCCAGATATTCCTTCACGGCGCCAAGATAGCTGTCGAGCGTCTCGGCATTCTTGTCGAAGCAGACGAAGCAGAAGTCGCGAAAGGTTTCGAACCGTGGCACCTGCTGCATGTTGGACGTGCCGCGCTCCTTGAAGTCGGGCGCGTAGGAGGCCTCGCCCGGCTGGCTGCGAAGCGCACCGTCCAGGCCGAACACCCATCCGTGATAGAAGCACTGGAACGACTTTGCGTTGCCGTGCTTCTCGCGGCAGACCTGAGCGCCGCGATGCGGACAGGTGTTGAACATGGCGCGCAAGGTCCCCTTGGCATCGCGCGCGAACAGGATGCTGCGGCCGCCGACTTGCCGGGTGACGAAGTCGCCGGGCTTGGGCAGTTCGGACGCATGGCCGAGATAGAGCCAGCACTTGTCGAAGATGCGCGCGCGCTCGGCTTCGAGGATGTCGGGATCGACGAAGGCCTGACGCGACACTTTGAAGATCTGCTTGCTCTCGTCGACCATCAGCGCGGTGTTCATTCGTTGGAACGCATTCATCGCAGTCCCTCCCTCGAATTTGTCATTGGGCTTTCAACGCGGCGCGCAGGTCGTAACTGGGCGACTCCAGATAGGCGCGCAGCGGCTTGGCGTTGGCGGCGATGATCCGCCGCAACATCGCCATATCCTTGGCGGCGTTCACCGCGAGCGCGCCGACCACCTCGGTGCCGCGCATGGCGATGATCGAGAATTTTGCGCTGGCCGGATCGCCACGCGCGATATGGTCGGCATCGCGCATGTCGCCGACGACCTGGATGTTGAGGTCATACTGGTCGGTCCAGAACCATGGTGGGTCGTTGTAGGCGTTGATCTCGCCGATCATGTTGGCTGCCACCGCAATGGCCTGGTTCTGGGCATTCGCCCAAGTCTCGACGCGGACCGCGCGGCCATGGCATCGGCTCCATTGCAGGGCGGCGTCGCCGGCACAGAAGACGTCTGAAACGGCGGTGCGACCGCAGACATCCACCGCAATGCCGTCGACGGTGGGCAGGCCGAGCCGGGCGGCGAGTTCGCTTGACGGGGTGACGCCGATGCCGACCAGCACCAGATCGGCGACGATTTCCGTGCCGTTGCTCAGCTGAACGGAATGGGATGTGCTGCCGGTCACTGTTGCGCTAAACACGAATGCGACGCCGTGGCTGCGGTGCCTGTCCGCGACGAGATCGCTGATCAGCGTCGGGAATGCGCGCGCGAGCAGCCGCGCTTCGCTTTCAATCACTGTAACGTGGCAGCCGCTCTTGGCCGCGGCGCAGGCTGCTTCCAGGCCGATAACACCACCGCCAACGATGACGATGCGCGAGCGCGCCGCGATATGGCGACGAAATTGGAATGCGTCCTCGACGTTGCGGAGATACTGGACGTCAAGTGATGCACCCTCGAGCGCGGCGAGCCGCCGAGGTCTTGTTCCGGTTGCGAGCAGAAGCCGGTCGAAAGGAAAGCTGCGGCCGTCCGCGGTGGACACGATGCGGCGATCGGTATCGCAATCGACAGCCGCCGCGCCGGTCTTGAGACGAACGCCCAGCGCTTCGTTCCAGTCCCGCGGCTGCTTGATATAGGCGACCGGAGTGTCCGGGGAGTGCAGCATGGCCTTGGACAGCTGCGGCCGCTCGTAGGGAGGGTGGGGCTCGTCGCCGATCATCGTGATGGCGCCCTTGAAACCACGCGACCGCAGCGCTTCGGCGGCACGCGCGCCAGCCTGGCCGGCTCCTGCGATCACGATGTTCTCGATCGTTCGCGCCACGCTCGCTTCGCTCCCTGATGCATTGTCGACGGCATCTTGTTGGATCGTGCACTAGCATACGAATATAAGATTGCATAGAAAATAAAAACAGTCCAACCTGCTTGTAAGTTGCTAGCGACGCTTAGGCTGGGGTCTTGTCGGAGCGTGCGCCGCAAAAAGACATCGAGGAAACGTCTTGGTCGAAGCGATCGACACCCATACCCATTTCGTTCCGCGGCATATCCCGGCGGAGCCAGGCCGCAATCCGCTCTGGCCGTCGATCGAGCTCAGAGACGCATCCGCCGCCGTTATGGTCGGCGGCAAGGTGTTTCGGCTGATCGATTCCCGCAGCTGGGATGCGCGCTGCCGGCTTGACGATATGACGCTCGACGACGTCGATGTGCAGGTCGTGTCGCCGATGCCGGAACTGCTGTCGCATTGGTTTCCGCCTAACGACGCCGACGCGCTTTGTCGCCATGTCAACGAAGGCATCGCGGCGCTGTGCGCCGATCATCCCCGGCATTTCATCGGGATCGGGATGGTGCCGATGCAGGATATCGCGCTTGCGGTGCGGCGCATCGACAGCGTCAAGTCACTCGGCCTGCGCGGTATCGAGATCGGAACGCATATCAACGGCATGGCGCTCGGCGATGCGCGCCTGAACGATGTCTATGCGGCGGTGGAGCACGCCGGATTGATACTCATGATCCATCCGCTGCATCCGCTCGGGCTCGATCGGATGGGTGGCCGTCCGGAGCTTGCGGCCGTGGCGGCGTTTCCGCTGGAGACGGCATTCGCCGCGGTGTCGCTGATGACCCATGGCGTGCTCGAGCGCTTTCCGAACCTACGGATACTGCTCAGCCATGGCGGCGGCGCGCTGTCCTGGTTGCTGCCGCGATTGCGTCACGCCTATGGCGTGGGGCCGCCGCTGCAGAGTCTGTTTACACGTGATCCCGCGGAGATCGCTCGATCCTTCTATTACGACACGATCCTGTATGACGGGCCGGCGCTGCAATATCTGGCCGACAAGGTCGGCAAGGACCGGCTCGTCGTCGGGTCGGACTATCCGTTCACGATCAAGCTGGACAAGCCTGCGCAGTTCGCCGAGCAGGCCTTGTCTGTTGGCCGCGAAACTCTTTCCGCCAATGCAAGGCTGCTGTTCGGGCTCGGCCAGGGCTAACGGGAGGGAATATTGGGAAGCTGCTATTCTTACCGCCTACGGTTCTGGTCGAGAACAAGCCCGGCGCCGACGGCAATCTTGCCGCGCTCGCCGTCCTGAAAGCGGAAGCCGACGGCTACACCGTTTTCGTCACCACGAACTCGACCCAGGCGGCCAACGTCAATCTGTTCAACGCGATGCCCTATGATCCCAGGGCGGACTTTGCGCCGGTGGCCGGGATCATGACCATTCCAATGATGCTGGCGGTGAAGCCGGAATTTCCCGCGAAGACCGTTGCCGAATTCATCGCTCTGGCGAAGTCGCGGCAAAAGCCGCTTTCCTTCGGAAGCGGCAACACGTCGAGCCGGGGCGCCGCAGAGCTATTTCATTCTCGTGCCGGCATCGAGATGCAGCACGTCCCGTACCGTGGCATGCCGCAGGCGCTGACGGATGTGCTGGCGGGCGAGATCGACTGCGTGTTCGCCGATCCCGCCAGTGCGCAGGGGCTGATCCAGGATGGCCGGTTGCGGGTGCTTGCGGTGACGAGCAGCGAGCGGCTTGCGGGCCTGCCCGATGTCCCGACGCTCGCACAAGCCGGTCTGTCCGGGGCGGAGCTGAGCGCCTGGGTCGGAGTCTTCGTGCGGTCCGGGACGCCCTCCGATATCGTGACGAGGCTCAGTCAAATCGTGCTCGGCTTCGTCAACAACAAGGACACCGCGGCCTATCTGGAGTCCGTGGGCGCCAAGCCGTTTCCGGCCGGCCCGGATGAACTCGGAAAGTTCGAGGAGGCCGACACGCGGCGTTGGGCCGAAATCGTCGAGATTGCGAAGATCGAGAAGAAATAACTCAATCGCGGAAGGCTACCGTACCGCGATCAAGCACGACGACGTCGCGTTCGACCACCCGGGAGCGGAAGCGGATCTGGCCGCCGATGGTGAAGAACTCCGTGCGGATCGTCTCGCCCGGAAATACCGGACGGCTGAAGCGGACCGACAACGATGTGAGACGATCAGGCCTGCCATTCGCAAGTGTTGCGAGAACCGCGCGCGTTGCGGTGCCGAGCGTGCACAGGCCGTGCAGGATCGGTCGTTCAAAGCCGGCCTTCGCGGCGGCCTCGGGATCAGCGTGAATCGGATTGTAGTCGCCGCTCAGCCGATATATCAGCGCGCTTTGCGGCAGCGTGGCGATGTCCAGGGTTTGCGAGGGCGTTTGTTCGGGGAGAGCGCTGGCCTCGGTCGGAACATCGCCGAAGCTGCCGCAGCCGCCGTCTCCACGCAGGAACAGTACGCTGCGGATGGTTGCCAGATTCACGCCTGCGATAGCGTCGTTGAGCGTCTTGACGAGGTGAAGAATGGCGCCTTTGCCGGTGCCCTTGTCCGCCACCGCTGCGATCTCGTAGCTGGCCGTGACCGTTCCTTCCGGCGGAATTGGATGATGGATATCGAAGCTCTGCTCGCCGTGCAGCAGTCTGAGCCAATCGATGCCGAGTTCGGGCCGTTTGGCCCAGAAGCCGGGATGCGCCAGCACGCAGCACATCGAAGGGACCGCGTGCAGGTCGCGCTCGTACACGAAATTGAGCTGCGCCTGGTCGAGCGGTTCGGAACCATATCCGAGACCCAGCGCGTACAGCATCGTGTCACGGCGAGAATAGCTGTGCGTGACGGGTTCAAAACGGAAATTCCTGGCGGCATCGAGGTTCAAGGCGTCCTCCCTAATTGGGCTCAGCACGCATGCCGGCGCGACCGTTCACGATTGCGCCAATGGCGGTTGCAAAGATGTTCTATGATATAGTACACAAGCGTACGAAATAGAAGCGGTCGGTGCCGGGTGTGCCGGCGGGGAGTGACGCCGTGGTTTGCAGCGCTGGCCGGTCGGGCCATGGGACCTCGCGAGGAGTCGGCAGTTGCGGTGTTGCGTGGGCAACCGCCCTGGTCCTAGCCGGCGTGCTCGCGACACAAGCTGCGGCCGGCGAGAAGAAATACGGCCCGGGCGTCAGTGACACCGAGATCAGAATCGGCAACACGTCACCCTATAGCGGTCCGGCCTCCGCCTTCAGTATGGTCGCCAAGACCGAGGAGGCTTATTTCCGCAAGATCAATGCGGAAGGCGGCATCAATGGGCGACGCATCGTCTTCTTGTCCTACGACGACGCCTATTCGCCGCCCAAGACGGTCGAGCAGACGCGGCGGTTGGTCGAGAGCGACGAGGTTCTGCTGGTTTTCAACGCGATGGGCACCGCGGCTAACTCGGCTGTACAAAAATATCTCAACGCCAGGAAAGTGCCGCAGCTCTTCGTATCGAGCGGGGCGGCCAAGTGGAACGATCCGCAGAATTTTCCATGGACGATGGGATTCACCCCGAGCTACGAAACCGAAGGCTTCATCTACGCCAAATTTGTCCTGGAGCAGCGTCCCGGCGCGAAGGTCGCGATCCTGTTTCAGAACGATGACTTCGGGAAGGATTATCTCAAGGGGATCAAGCGAGGGCTCGGCGACAAGGCCGCGTCAATGATCGTGGCGGAAGAGGCGTTCGACGTGTCGGAGCCGACCATCGACTCCCATCTCGTCAAGCTGCGATCGACCGGCGCGGACGTATTGTTCGACATTGCGACGCCGAAATTTGGAGCGCAGGCGATCAAGAAAGTGTCGGAGCTCGGCTGGAAGCCGCTGCACTTTCTCAGCTACGTCTCGGCCTCGATCGGCAGCGTGATCAAGCCCGCGGGATTCGAGAACGCGCAGGGGCTGATCTCGGCGGCCTATTTCAAGGATCCAAATGATCCGGCCTGGAGGGACGATCCCGGCCTCAAGGATCTCAGCGGATTCCTGGACGGCTATTTTCCCGGCGCCGAACGCAGCGATACGCTGATCGTGAACGGTTACAACACGGCGCAAGCACTGGTTTACCTCCTGAGGCAATGCGGCGACGATCTCACGCGCGACAGCGTGATGCGGCACGCCGCCAATCTGAAGGACGTCGAATTGGGAATGCTGCTTCCCGGCATCCGCCTCAATACCTCGCCGGGCGATTTCGCCCCGGTCAAGCAATGGCAGTTGATGCGCTTCGAAGGGACGAATTGGCATTTGTTCGGCGACGTCATGAGCGGCGACGCGAAGAACTAGAGAGGAGATGAGAAATGGGACGACTATTCTTACTGAGTCAGAAAGTCGCGATCTTTGATCCTGGAATTGCTGGTATTTTCGGGAGATTCGTTTTTCGGCATGGAGAGCTGGGATGGGTCACC
>NZ_JBEPQI010000048.1:0-32513 GCF_040547725.1 Bradyrhizobium sp. LA2.1 | reverse complement strand
CCGTGCGATCTTTCCGCGAAAGGCGGACTTCTCTTGCTTCAGGGATCATCCATATCTTGAATCACGACTCACGTTCCAAGAAAAGTGGGTACTAGTTTGGAACCGTCAGAGTCGGCTTCATCCCCGGAGCGAGGTTCGTCGCCCGCGCGGGGCGGCAAGGCTTGTTGGGCGCGACTTGTTTGGCGCGCTGGTCACGAACAATCTTCGGGAGGCGTTGCGAAACAGCACGTCAGGCACGAAAATCTCAGACCATCTATCGGAGTCAGCGATTACGTTTCTGCGATCGAAGTGCCTATTCAAATCGTAGAGCAAACGGTGCTGACGAGAGCTTCATTAGGGGTAGGGATTGGTCCGGACGGAACGGTAATTTCGCATTTGCTACGCAAACGGTCGCGACGATCGGAAAACCCGGTCGAGCCCCCGTCAGATTTCAGGAAACAACCGCGGAAAAAGCACGTCCAGCGTGACAACCGGAAAGCGCAAGGACACTGGTCCCTTCGGGGTGTCGGAGGCAAGCAATCCGGTTGCGATGACGTCGTTGAACACCCGGCGCGCGGTGCGTTCGGGTAGCCCGGCGATGCGCGGAACCTCGCCGCGATCGAACTGTCCGCGCATGAGCGCCTCCTCCAGAAGGCGCGCTGCCTGCGGCTTGAGCTGGTCGTTGCGCTCGACAAATAGGCGCAGCCTTTGCACCAGTGTCTCGAGCTCGAACAGGCTCGACATGAACGTCACCTGGTCGAGGCAGACGCGCAGGAACCAGAGGATGAACTCGCTCAAGCATCGTTGCGAGAGATTGCCGCGACCATCGAGATCGCCCTGCCGGGGCGTGTCGGCCTGATCCATCATCCGCTTGTAATCGCCCGGTCCCGTCAGGCCGCGCGCGAGGCCCCGCGAGACGGACCAGAGGCCGTGGGCGCCGATGCCGGCAAGATGGGCCATGGCGTGACTCATCAGGCGGCTGACCCGGCCGTTGCCGTCCGGGAACGGATGGATGTAGTTGAAGCGGTGATGGGCGGCGGGGATCGCGATGATCCGCGCGGCTTTGCCCAGGGGCTCGAAGCGATAGCGCGTGGCGAAATAATGCATGAAGGCGTCGACCCGCTCGCTCGAAGGCGGCTGATGACGACCGACGGCGACGTCATGTTCAGGAGAGGAGCGCCATTGGCCGGGCGCCATGATGAACTCGGCGCCCGCCCCGCGGATGCGCAGCATGTCGGGCGACGCGTCTCGATAGAATTCGCGATGAAGGTACCGGATGAAATCGATGGAGGCCGGCTCGGGCAGTGAATTCGTGAGCGCCATGGCATCGATCTGCGACTGCACATGCACATGTGCGGCCGCCTCGACCTGCAGATTGCGCCGTTCCTCGTCATTGTCGAACTTGCCGTCGAGGGCGCGTTCGATGTCGCGCGGCCGCGTATTGTGACCTTCGATCAGATTGCTGTAGTAGGTATTCATGATCCGAACGAGGCCTGCCAGATTGGCTGCCGTCTGCGGATTGAGCGCGTGACCGAGCTTCGCGGTCGCGGCGGCGAGCTCGGCGACGACGTCAGAAATGGCCTCGGCCACCTCTTCGATGCGGGCCGGCTCGATGCGTTCGACGGCTTCAAGCTGCGGGGTCATTTTGGCCGATCTTACCTACTATTAATGCGCTCATTATAAACACTTTTCCTCTTTCTCAGCAGGCATTTTGGCCGATCTTTTGGCCGATCTTGAGCGATCGTTAACGAGCCCGATCTGGCCGCTTGGAGAAGGCGGCAAGCAGCTGAACCGCATGGCGAACAGACCGCAGCTCGCCGCTTTTGGCCACTCTTCTGGCCGATCTCGATCGCATACCAACACCGGCCCGCGGCCCGCCCGTGCCAGTTGGGCGGGATGCCAGCATGAACCTGATGGATTCCACGTCCAGACCGGCCGCGCGACGCCCAGAATATCGCATCGGAGCACCGGCCCGAAGTAGCGCGAATCGAAGGAATGAGGATGCGGCTGCAGCAGGAAATACTCCCCCTCGGCTGAAGCCGGAGTGAGCAGTGTTTTTGATACCGGCCCGATCAAGCACAAGGTCGTCTTCGCCGCACAGGACGTACGCTACGATCGACGTTCAGCGCTGACATTCGGAATAGCGCTCAACAATATCTACAATCCCTTCCCGTCGCCGAATCCCGGCGTTTCCGTCGACGGCGCGGGCCCTGCGCTGCCTCTCACGAAGATCGACAGCAACAGCCTGAGCATCGCAGATACTCTTTCGGTTGTTAACGACCGGGTTGCGCTGACGGTCGGCGTACGACACCAGCGGATGCATCAAGACAATTATGGTCTGAACACGGGGATATTGACGGACACGGAGAACAACTCGAAAACATCTCCCGCGGTCGGACTGGTGGTGAAGCCGATCGAGAACGTTACGTTGTACGCCAACTACATCGAAGCATTGACGCAGGTGACGCCGGCGCCGGTCGGTACGGCAAATGCCGGTCAGGGGTTCGCACCGGTTGTGACGCAACAGAAGGAGGTCGGCGTCAAAGTCAATTGGTGGGGCACTCTCGGCACGACATTTGCTGCCTACGACATCACGTCCCCATCGGTTTTCACAAATCCCGTCAACAATGTATATGGACCGCTTGGCCTGCAGCGGAATCGCGGTGTCGAGTTCACGGTGTTCGGCGAACCAGCCAAGGGCATTCGAGTACTCGCTGGTTTCAGCCTGATCGATGGTCGACTTGAAACGACCGTCGACCCCACCACTACCGGCAAGAAGGCACCAGCCGTTCCGGACTACGAGGGATCAGCGGGGGTTGATATCGATATTCCGGGCATGCCCGGCCTCACAGTCTCCCCGCTCGCAGTTTTTGTTGGCGACAGCTACGACGATCCGCGGAACACGCAACGTGTTCCTGCATACGTACGTGCCGATCTTGGAGCATCGCACACTTTTGCCAATATGTGGTCGGGCAAGCCCATCGTGGTTCGCGGGCGGATCGTCAATTTGTTCGGCGCGAATTATCTGACGAATGTTCCTGGCGCGGGCGGCGGATTGTCGATCGGCGCGCCGAGAGCGTACATGGTCTCAACCACATTCAACTTCTAAAGTGCGAGCAGTAGCAGTTCCGTTCGTAGCCCAGCTGGATTGCCGCTCGCCGAAGGTGACCACAGGCTCGAAACTTGTCGGGTGCGTCAATTCTCTCGAAGTCAGCCAACTCTTTCATCCACTACATGCAATCATGATCTGAGGATTTCTCGTTGCCGAGACCAAGCGGATGCGTCCTGAGTGCTCACTCAGGATAGGCAGGGTTGTAGCTGACAGTGTATTTTTCCTTGGTCGATGGCTCTCGCGGAACGAAACGTTCGGGACGACCTCGGGAAGACTCTCGAACCCGACATCATTCTTAGTGCTTCCTATCTTCCCAAAATCAAGTGCTGCTCATCAGGAGCAGTTTTCGGCGTTCATAGCTGGGCTCCACCGCTACCCCGGCGAGTCGTCATTTTGCATGTCGCCTAAATTCACATGCCCTTTCTGAGGCCGGCTCGCATTGGCTGTCGTAAGACTTTTCTTGATCTCCCAGTGCACCCGTCGTGCACACTAGCCTTCTAACCAATTGAAATACTTGAACTCTCGATCCATCATTGGGGCCGTGAAAAACTTCCAGCGCAAGTCTTTCATTTCGCTGATCTATCTTGTCCGAACTCGACCTCTATGTGATTGGACCGATTGAGGAATTTGGTTTGATCAAGCTTCCGCAGATTGCCTGTATCAGGATCAAATATGTCGGGAATGGAAGCAAAAATCGGATCGTCAGATTCCCAGCGCACACAGCGTGTACACTGAGGTTTGACTAGGCGCGGAGCGCTTCGGCCGGCTCGAGCGCAGCTGCGCGCGAAGCGGGGTAAACGCCGGACAGGAGGCCTATCACGCCGCCGACAACGGGCGCGAGCAAAGGAGCGAGCGGATCGAGCACCGGTGTCCAGACCTGGTACGCCGAGACGCCGACGACGGTCATTACGCCGATGCTGGCTCCAAGCAGTCCGCCCACAATCCCCATGGACGTGCTCTCAACAAGGAACTGTACCGCGATGTGCCGACGCGTCGCACCAATGGCGCGGCGCAATCCGATCTCCGCCGTTCGCTCCATCACGCCCACCAGTGTAATATTTGCAATCCCGAGCGCGCCGACCACGAGCGACAGGCCGCCCAGCAGCAGGAACATGACATTGAGGTCGGTTTGCACGTCATCGCGCACGCGTCGCGGCTCCTGCGGCAATTGCACCCGAAGCGCGCGTGGGTCATCAGGCCGCAGAGCAGCTCGAGCCTGTAGCGCAATCAGGGAGGCGGCGCCGATCTTCGTCTCCACGACAACGAGGCCGGGCCCGAAGAGGCCAAAGTAGCGTCGCGCCGTACCCTCGGGAATAACGACCGAGCCAAGCAGTTCTGGCTTTCTCACGACATCGCGGAGGATGCCTATCACGAGGTAGAGTTCATCACCGACATAGATTGCCGGCAGCCGCTCGACCCCACCGATGCCCAGGCGGCGCGCGGCATCGGGGCCGAGGACCGCGACGCGGTCGGCGCGGACAGAATGCCCGTCGTCCAGGAACCGTCCCGAGGCGAGCTCGCCGCGCACGGCGCGGAGCAGATCGGGTGAAGCAGCGCGCACCGCCAGCCTGATTGCGGTCTGATTGACAGGATCAATCACCGGCGAAGCGCTAACGAGCGTGTCATGAACATTCACGTCGCTCAGCAGGCCCGCGGCAACCACCCCGTTCAGCCGGGTGAGCCGCTCCGGCGCGTCCCACGGAATAGCACGCGGATCGATCGTGCCGCTGGCGCCGCCTGGCCGCGCGGATATGAAGAGTTCGGTGGCGGCGAGTTGATCGAACTGGCTGATGATGCGGTTGCCGGCGGTTCGCGTGAGTCCGACGGTAGCGACGAGCGCCGACATGCCGATCACGATGCCAAGCACCGTTAGCGCCATGCGAGCCGGTCGCGCGATCGCCCCAGCGATTGCCTCGGTGATGAGATCGCGTGTGGTGATCGCCGACGCCTCGATGCCCGACTTAGATGGGGGTGAAGTTGCAGGCTCGCCGCCGCCATAGAGCTGACCGTCCTTCATATTAACCCGACGCAAGCCGCGGCGCGCCACATTCTCGTCGTGCGTGACGACGACGATCGTCATCCCCTCCTTGTTCAGCTCGGTGAAGAAGTCGAGGATCGACTCGGTGTTCGTTGAGTCAAGATTGCCGGTCGGCTCGTCACACAGCAAAAGACTCGGCGAGCCCATCAACGCCCGCGCGATCGCCACCCGCTGACGTTCGCCGCCCGACAGTTTGGACGGGAGAAAATTGGCCCGATGGGCAAGACCGACGCGGCGAATCTCCGCCATCGCCCGCTCGCGCCGTCCCTGCCCGACGCGCCGGCGGTACACTTCCGCCAGCATGACGTTCTCAAGGACGGTACGATACGGCAGCAGATGAAACGACTGAAAAATGAATCCGACGCGCCGGGCGCGCAGCCCAGCCCGCTCATTCTCGCTCAGCTTCGTCGTTTCGATTCCGTCAAGAAGGAACTGGCCACTGGTTGGCCGATCGAGGCAGCCCAGCACGTTCAACAGTGTCGATTTGCCCGAACCGGACGGACCGGTGATGGAGAGCCATTCGCCGCGCTTCACCACGAGGTCGACATCAATCAAGGCATGAACGGCAGGATCCGTCCCGAATTGCTTGCACACCCTGCGCAGGTCGAGCACATGACCGGAATCGGCGGCAACCGCTTCGATCGGCAAGACTCGCTCTCTGTTTGCGGTGAGCGTCATTTCATCGCCGTCGGCTCCGCCGTCTTATAGCCTACCACCACCATCTGGCCGGGCACGAGCCGCTCATCGGGCGCGTTAACCTCGACATAGCCACCCGTCGAAAGCCCTGGTTTCACGGTCACGTATTCCTGCCGGCCGCCGCGATCGACCAGCACGCGTGATGCACCGTCGGCCGCAAGCGACACCGCGCTGGTCGGCACGGCGATAACCGCGCCCTTCGTGGTCTCGATCGGGATTGACAGACGTACGGAGAACCCCGCCAAAGAGACCGGCGTGCTCTCCACCTTCACCCCGAGATAGAAGTGATAGCCATCGACGCCGCGCGTGCCCGGTGTAGTCGCAACGCTCTCGACGACGCCGTTCGCCTTGATGCCAAGCGCCTGCTCGTCGATCGCGACCTTCATTCCGGGCTTCACCAGCGGCGCGGCTTCAATGGGCAGTTGCGAGTCGATGCTGAGCTCGTTATCCGTCACGCTCATCACCGGCCCGGAAGCATTGCCCGCAACGGACGCAGTCACCTCGTGGACGCGGATCGGCAACGACGGGATGAACACGACCTCGTCCGCCGGCACCTGAACGCCGAGCTTTGCCCTCGCCGCCGCGAGCTCGCGATCCAGACGCTCGTATCGTTCGCTTGCAACCTTGACGTCGAATTCGGCGAGCGTCTGTTGTTCCTGCGCCGCGCGCACGCTGCGCTCGCCTTCCAGGCGCGCCGCGTTCACCGCGCCCTCGGCGGCCTTGATCCGCTGGTCGGTCAGGCTGGCCTCGCGCGACGCATTGTCAATCGCAAGCTCGGCTTCTACTCGTGCCTTGCGTTGCGCGCTTCGCGCCACTCTCAGCTTGGCCTCGGCTGCGGCCTTGGTCATCTCCGTCTGGCGCGGATCGAGGACAACCAAGGCGCGATCGGCCATCTGCGTCTTGATGTCGGCATCGGCGATGGCAGCGGAATGGGTGGCGCGGGCGCGCTCGGTTTCCACCAAAAGGGATTTGCCGGCACGTGCGTCTGCCAGCTGCCGGCCGGTGCCGAAACGCATGGCGCTATCGATAGTGGCCTGGCGAATGTTCTGCTCCGCGACCGCGCGCGCGGCGGCGACCGCTTTGACGGCCGTGTCGCGCGCGGTCTCGGCAGCGAGCCGACTTCTCGCGGCATCCGACCAGTCTCGCTCGAGCGTGGCGACCGCAGCGCGCTGTTCGCGTGTTGGTCCGAACGCATCCCACCCGGCCTTTTGATACATGCGCTCAACCGCAAGAGACGTCCTTTGATCGTAGTTGCCGTCGACTGGTCCCGGATCGAAGCCGAGTCGGGCCAATGCCTCCTCGAGCTGCTGCACGTCGCTCCCGCTCGTTCCCGGCAACATGTCGCGGAAGGCCGGCGCTGCGCCACGCAGGACAAGGACCGGACGGCCTGACGCTGACATGATCACGTCGCCTTCATTAAACTGCGCATTCGGCCGCGGCAGCGATGAGATCAGTCCGGCGCCGCCCTTGACGGTGGAAGGAGCGATCGAAATCGGCTGTGGAAGTCCGAAGCGGACGGTGCCGCGGGTGACGACATCAGAACTCAGTACGCGCGATTCCACGGGCACGAGGATCGGGGATGGCTCCGGCGGTGCGGTGCGCGCCGCCATCTCGGCCGGCGACTGGATCCTGGAACCCATGTACCAGGCACCAAGCGCCATGCCTCCAACAAGACCCAAGATGCCCCAGAGAACATTTACCCGGTTCGCGACCATGCCTAATCCTCGCCGCCATTGGCATCGCACGAACCATGCCCGCCAGAGCACTGCGTCGTCCCCCGTCGCGATGACCGACCACGACAGGAGATTACCCGCAGCCGCCGCTCCGAGAAAGACCGGCAAATTGACGTAGCTATCAGTCTCATTGCACCTTCCGGGAGAACATCTCTTCCTGGATTCGCTCCTCGACCGGCTTCAACACCTCCTCCGACATCTTGAAGCTTTTCACCGCCACCCCGCGCTCGAAATCCTGCAGTTTTCGCATAGCGGCCTTCTGGTCCGTTGACATCTTGGCAACCAGCAGCTTGCCACCCTCGGTCAGCGCGTTGAGCCGGTTCCGCAGGTCGGGTTCGATCTCGTCCGGGTGACCATACTCATATCCGGCCTTCTTCATCTCGCGCTGCCAAAACGAAAGCGCCGCCTTCATGCGCGGGTCCTTGTTAATGAGCGCGTCCTGGGGATTGTAGTGGCTGGCCTTCAGCTGGTCGGGCTTGAACACCTCGGCGACGGCCTTTCGCGTGCACCCCCCGGTACGCGACAGATCTTCGTTCTCCAACGCGACCGCGAAGGTGGACGTCAGGTCTTCCTCACCCAACAGCGCGCGGTTGTAGGCGACCTGATCGGCGGGAGAAAGCGCTCGGAAAATCTGGACATTGCGCTCGCCGAGGCCGACACGGGCGGGACTGTAGCCGGTCGATAATTGAGGCGGCAGACCGGTATAAAAGGTCGAGATGCCAAAGCCGTAGC
The DNA here is from genome assembly GCF_040547725.1 of Bradyrhizobium sp. LA2.1. Taxonomy (NCBI): domain Bacteria; kingdom Pseudomonadati; phylum Pseudomonadota; class Alphaproteobacteria; order Hyphomicrobiales; family Nitrobacteraceae; genus Bradyrhizobium; species Bradyrhizobium sp. LA2.1. The sequence continues at coordinate 24,223 of NZ_JBEPQI010000048.1, read as the reverse complement.
GATTGACGAACTCCTCCTCGCTGAGGCCGGGGAGGATCTTGTCCGCCGACATGCCCGCCCGCACGGTATTGTGGTCGGCCGCGACATACTGGAAGCCCTGCTCGGTCATGCAGCGCGCGATCAGTTGCTCGGTCTTTTCGATAGCCTGAACCAGTTCGCGTTGCGACAAGCCGAATTCCTCGGTGCCAAGGCCCTTCGGCGCCTGCGTCTGGGCAGCTGCCGAAGATACCGCGAGGAGGACGGCGAGCGAGCTGGCGCAAATGATCTCCTTCATGGCGGTCTCCCAATCACAGAAGCTATAGAACTCGAATACTGTTTAGCCGGCCGATTTCTCCTCGCCGCGTTTTCACGGAGTCTCCGTATCAGTCCGTTCCAACGATCTCCCCCGTCTGGGTGTCGACGAAGACATCCACCTCGCGGCTACCCGTCTGGATCTCAACCACGTAGACGTTCTTGCCCTTCTTCCTCTCGATTGTGATGTCGGTGACTTTTCCGGGCACGCGCTGCAGCGCAATCTTCTTGGCGTCTTCGGACGAAATCTTCGCCGCAGCGGCGGACTTCGGCTTTGCGGGCTTGCCGCGCGAGGTGCCGATGCTGGATACGTTGGAGGCCGGATTGCCGGAGGGTAGCGCGTTGGAAATGACGAGCTTGCCGTCGGAAGTGTCGCTCACAATGCCAACCTCCGGACACGAGGTCTTGTCCTTGATGTCTTTCGGGTCGATCAGGCCCTGCTCGCGAATCCGAACGCAGCCTTTGAACGTTCCCGCGGGAACAGTTACTTGAAGGCCGTCTTCCATATTCTCGGCGCCACCATAAGCCACGCTTCGGCTGCCGGCGTAGATGTAGCGCTCGCCGACCTTGAATGTGCCCGGCATCAACAGGCCCGGCTCGGCGACGCCATCCCCGTCGGGGTCGCCGGCCCGCCACGTGCCGGCGAAACTCGGCTTGCCATCCTCGTTGATCTTCCAGGTGACCTCGCCGAACGAATATACGTTGCTGCTGGCCTTATCGAGGGCGAGCCAGTTGAGCGTGCGCTGGGTCGGGACGCCGTCGAGATACTCCTCCTCCTGCACTACCGACGTCTTGAACTTGCCGATGCCGCGAATGTCGAAATCCTCCGTGGTGTTCAGCACCACAGTCTCCTTGCGATACTTGCCGGGGTGATCGGGCCGTTCCAGCGCGTGTTTGTGGCCCGGCGTAATCGGGTAATAAAGCGGATTGACCCCGTGCGGGACGATCTGCTCGGCTTTCAGGTTCCAGTCATTCAAGGAGGAGAAGTCGCTGCCCTTGGTCCAGCGCGGCGGGTCCTTGATCTCGCCGGCATACGCGCCGCCTAGCACAGATGCGGCCACCGACAGAACGATGGCCGCAGTGAGCGTCGAAGGCGAGCGGACGCATGGGCCAAACCGCCAACCGACTGGCTTCGTCTGTATGTCGATCATCGCGATGCCCTCGGTTGAGGGCAGCAGGTCCGGCTGCCGCCCCGGATTGTGGAAGCTGGCCTCAAGACATCGCGGGTTGGTCTCGGGCCGATCCGACGATGACGGTCGAATGTGCTCATCGCTCCCTCGCCGTGGTGAAGTCGGTTTCGATGAAGGAGCGGTTGCCGTCCTTCGCGACCGTACCGATCGCGAGCGTGTAAGCCTGTCCGGCGCGCAGGAACCCCTTGGGCACCGTGAAGGCTTTTGTCGACGCTGGCACCAGCGCCCGGATCTCATAGGGCGAGCCAGGTTGCTCGATCACGATGATGCAGGACTCGACCCCCTTCGGCACGGACCAGCGCAAGGTCAGGTCGCCGGCGGGAATGTCCTTTTGGCCAGACCGTGGATATTCAAACGCGGCCGGCTCCGGAAATGTGTGGCTCAGTTCCGCTTCACCGCGCAGGCGTGCGCCCTTGCTCGTGTTCCCCTCGAAACGGTACGCGCCGGCCGGGAAGTCAGCCTTGACGATGCGATCATCGGCCGGTTCCGGTGACTCGATCGTCAGCTTGCGAATTCCCAGTTTCGAGTCCGGAGTTTTGACGTCGACGACCTTTCGATCGCCGGGTCCCGAAATCGTCAGCGCCGTGAGCCCGTCGCCGGCGCCTGTCACCTCGAATTTGATCTCCGCGTCCTTGTCTTGAATGTTGCGTTCGAGATAGACCGAGAGCTGTTCGAACTTTCCATTCTCGGCCGCGGACGTCACCATCGGGAAGGCGACCGCCGACAGCGCCGCAGCCGCGGCGAACCAGCCGTTGTGGCAGTGCTTGGTGTTCACGTCGCCCATCTCTGATGCACTCCTATGACTTCCGGACCAGTCGGTCGGCGACAGGTCGTGCCGAGACGACACCAGTGGACCGTTGACTCATCGTTCATTCGCCTCCCGTGCTTGTTGCGCCTTGCGTGAGTTCGGCGGGCGGGGTGCGACTATAGAGATAGGCGCGCTTCTCGATGGCGAGCGCCTCGGCGCGTGCCTTCGCCAGTGCATCAGGGGGGAGCTTGACGACCTGGCGGAGCTCCAGGGTTTCCCGCAATTTCTCCTGCTTGCCCTTCCAACCGACGCGGATATAGCCGACACCAGGCGCGTAGTATTTGAGCTGCTGAGCGTTCGGTCCCTCCTTCGTGCTGCTCTCCGCGATCACCAGAACGTCCTTGTAGCAGCCAGCCGGCACGCAGGTTTTCTGGCCCACTTGGTCCACCTTGGCACGATCCGACCAGTTGATCGGGGACGGCGCGTAGCCTTGGGAGTAGCTGGGCGTACCGGGCCGCGGATCCGCCATCATCATGATTCCGGCACTCGCGCCTTCCAGGCCGGCAATCCAGGTGTGCGCGCCGACGAAGTCCCCCTCCTCGTATATTTCGACCAGTTCGCCCAGCTGCCAGACGTTGCCGTCCTTGTCCTGCGCGAAGAAAACGATCTCGGATTCCTGCAGCTCGCCGTCCTTGTAGTCGGCATCCCACACCACGACGGCACGCACGCCGTTCACAACTTTGGTCAGGTCGGTCGCCGTCTGCACCACGCGATGTGGCACGCGCGTATTTTCCTCCCGAGTGAAGCCCTCGTAAGTCCACTGCGTTCCCGGTTGCAGCGGGAACCATTTGTTGTCGATCTTGGTCGAGCCGTCGAAATTGCTGCGATCGAAAGCCTCCAGCTTGACTTCGGCAGCGTCGCTCTTCTGCGCCATGACCCCGCCATGGGACAGCCCGAGACAGGCGACAGCCATCACGACGGCCAAGGCCTCCCGACGCAATCTGGCCCCACACTCGACCATCAGGCCCTCCCCTGAACCGGTTCCGGACCAGTCAGATTGATCGTCGGCCCGACCGTGCCGCGGCCGAAACGGAGATAAAGGGCAGGCAAAATGAACAGATTGAGCAGCGTCGACGTCACAAGGCCGCCCATGATGACCACTGCCATCGGGTACTCGATCTCATGGCCGGGTAAATTGCCGAAAATGATCAGCGGCAGGATCGCAAGTCCGGCGGCCCCTGTTGTCATCAGGATCGGACGCAACCGCTCGTTCGCCCCGCGAAGCACGAGGTCCATGCCGAACGCCGCTCCCTCAAAGCGCTCCAGATGCTGGAAGTGGTTGATCATGATGATCCCGTTGCGTGCGGCAATGCCCAGCACGGTCAGAAAACCAATCAGTGAGCCCAGGGAAACGATTCCACCTGCGAGCCACGCTGCCAGCACACCCCCCACCAGCGCTGACGGGAGAGTGAGGAAACTGAGCGTTGCCAGCCGCCAGCTGCCAAAAGTCTGTTGCAAAAGCACGAATATGACAGCGAGCGCCAGCACGCTAAGCACTTCGAGCCGTGCGCGAGCGGCTCGCAGTTCCTGATATTCGCCCTGCAGCACCGCGTAGTAACCGAGCGGGAATGACAGCTTAGCCAACCGCGCCTGTACGTCCTGGGCGACCGCGGCGAGATCGCGGCCCCGGACATTCGCCTCTACGTCAATCCGGCGGGAGCTCGCCTCTCGCCGGATAACATTTGGCGTGGGCTGAATGTCGACATCGGCTACTTCCGCTAGCCGCACGCGCTGGCCGGTTGGCGTGTCAATCTGCATCTGGCGAACAGAGTCAACGCTGCGGCGAAATTCCGGCGGGGTCCATACCTGAACGTCATAGGTGCGCCCCTCGAGGAAGATGTCACCGACCTCCTCACCAGCCATCAGAGTCGCGGAGGCGCGCCGCGCATCACCCGGCTTCAGACCGTAACGCTGTGCCTCGTCCAGCTTCAGTGTCACCTGGATGTGCGGCACCTCGACGATCAGCTCCTTGTGCAGGTTAACGAGGTTGGGAACATCAGCGAGTGCCGCGCGGACCTCTTCCGCCTTGTTCCTGAGAACGTCGAGGTCCGGACCAAAGATGCGAACGACGATCGCCTCGCCGGCACCGGTCAGAACCTCCCGAATGCGCTCCTTCAGATAGGTCTGCACATCGCGGTAGAGGCCGGGATAACCCTCCACCATTTCGTCGATCTTGGCATGCGTCTTGTCGTAGTCGGCATCCTTGCTGATGCTGATCCAGTTCTCTCCGAAATTGACGCCGACGACCTCATCGGCAGCGAAGGCCTGACCGATATGGGCGCCGAAATTGCGTACTCCCGGGATGGCGCGCAGCTCCTTGCTCGCCCGGGTCGTAATGCGCAACATCTCGGGCAGCGAGGTGTCGGGCGAGGTAACCCAGTGCATCAGGAAATCGCGCTCCTTGAACGCAGGCAGCAACGAGTGCCCGAGCAACGGCCAGACCACGATCCCCGCGAGAGTTACGACGGCGACGGTGATGAACGCCGGACGCGGCGTTCGGGTGACACGCTCGAGCAAGCGCGGGTAATGGCGCCGCAGCCAGACGACGAGCGGCGATTCACGCCCTTCAAGCCGCGCGTTGTTCAGCAAGATCAGGCAAAGCGCCGGCGTCACCGTCATCGCCACGACAAGCGAAGCCGCGATCGCGAGCACATAGGCCCCTATCAACGGCTTGAAAAACGATCCGGTCAGGCCCTGCATGAACAACACGGGAACGACGGCGGCCACCACGATCAGAGTCGCAGAGACGATCGGCGCGCGCATCTCGAGGGAAGCGTCCAGAACAATGCGCGCGGTGCTTCGTGTATCGGCCGTCTGATGCGCGAGACGCAGGCGTCGCATGATATTCTCGACATCGAGGATCGCGTCGTCGACGACAATTCCCAGCGCGATCACGAAGCCGGCCAACGTCATCGTGTTGACGGTCGCACCCAACATGAACAGGACCAGTGCGGCTGCGAGCAGCGACAGCGGAATGGCGACGACGCAGACGATTGCGGTGCGCCACTCATAAAGGAAGATGACGATAATCCCCGTGACCAGCAGGCAGCTCAGCAACATTGCCCGTGACAGATTATCGATCGAGTCCTCGACGAATGTTGCGGGCCGGAAGATCGTCGTATCGATTTCAACCCCCGGAAGACCCGGCTTCATTTTCTCCAGCGCTTCCTCCACCCCGCGGGTGACCGCGAGCGTGTTTCCCCAGGGGAACTTCTCGACGATGAGCATCAACCCCGGGCCATCATTGATGACGGCGTCACCGATCATGCCTTGCGGCGCATAGACAAGGTTGGCTACTTCGTTCAGCAACAGCGGTTTGCCGTCCTTTGTCGTCACGGGCACCTTGGAGAGCGTCTCGGGTGTAACGCCGGACGGGGCAAACGTCAGTTGAAAGCGTTGATTGGGCGTTTCGACAAAGCCGCCGGTGCCGATATGCGCGCCGCGCGAATAACGCAGCAGACCGACGTCAAGGGCATCGGAAACCGCCTCCTGCACTTGATCGAGCGTGACGTCCGCCGCCGCCATCCGATTCGGATCGACCATGACCTGGAGCATCTTAAGCTGCTCGCCCCAGATCGCGACGTTCGCAACCCCGGGAACACCGAGCAGCCGTTGTCGAATAGTCCAATAGGCAAGCATCGACAGGTCCATAATGGACTTGTCCTGCGAGGTGATGCCGATCTTCATGATCCGGCTCGTCGAGGACAATGGCGGCATCATGAAGGGCGGAGCCGCCCACGTCGGCAGGGTCTTGGACGCAAGCGCCATGCGCTCGCTGACCAGTTGACGCGCCCGGATGCCATCGACGCCGGACTTGAAGATCAGGAGGATCGACGACAATTGCCCCACCGACTTCGAACGCATCACGTCGATGTCCGGAACGCCGTTCAGCGCGTTCTCCAGCGGCACGGTCACCAGTTGTTCAACTTCGGCAGACGAGAGTCCAAGGCAGATGGTTTGGATCTCTACGCGCGGCGGCGCGAATTCCGGAAATACGTCTACTGGCACGTCGCTAAGACGTGCCAGGCCAAACCAGGTCAGCACCGCGCCCAGCGCGAGGACGAGATAACGAAAGCGCAAGCTCGATGCTATGATCAGCTTCATCATCGCAAGACATCCAACTCAGGCCGTAGCCGTTAGGCAGAACAACCAAGCTAATGACCTACCTTCACCTCAGTCCCGAATACTTGCGGCACACCGGCCGCGAGCACCTTGGTGCCGACCGGCGGCCCGTCGCTCAGGTACACGTTTTCGCCCTTTATGGTGTCGATCTCGATCGGTCCGCGGACGAAGGTCAGCGGCTCGGCGCTGATGTAGATCCACGCTTTTCCCGAGAGATCGTAAAGAACGGATGCATAGGGGACGATGAGCCGCCCCGACGGATCGGCCCGCACCTCGTCGATCAGAATACCGAGCCTTTCCGCCGCCTTCGGCGTGAGCGTAATCTTCTTGATGTTTGCATCAAGTGTAGGCTCGACGCGCGCCGGCGTGCTTTTCCCTATCGTTTCCGCAGATAGCACCAAGACACAAACCATTCCGAGGCACACGGCAGACGTCGCGGCCACCAACACGTTAAAGCGGGCCATGAGGCGTTCCTTCCTCTTGATCGCAATCGAAGCAAAGCTCGCGGTGCTCACGACCCGGTCTCCATCTCGAGATCGAGGCGGTCGTCGGTCCAGCCGGCGGCAAACCGCACATAGAGCGCCGGAAGCAGCAGCAATGTTCCGAGCGTCGCGGTGATGATGCCGCCCAAAACAACGACCGCAAGCGGGTGGGCGATTTCAAGTCCCGCAACATCGCCCATGACTGCGAACGGAAGCACTAGAGCAAGCGTCGCGATCGACGATGCCATGATGCTGGGGAATTGCTCCCGAACACCGCGGCGCACCAGCGCTTCACCGAACGGTATGTCCTCGTTCAACTGCAGATGCTGAAAATGCGCGACCAGACCGACGCCCTGTCGCACCGTCAAAGCAAGCACCGCCACCAGACCCAACAGCGAGCCGAGTGAGAAGGTACCCTCCTCGGTGATCGGAATCGCCGCCAGGCCGCCCAGCACGGCGATCGGGACGCCGAGCAGCGACAGTGCGGTGAGTTTCCAACTTCGGAGCACCGCCTGCATGAGCAGGAACATCAGGATCGCCGCAGCCACCACGTAGCCGTATATCGACCGCAGGCTGGCACGTTGTTCCTTGTATTCTCCCAACACCTCGGCCCGATGCTCGAACGGGAATGCGACCTGCTTGACCGTCCTCGCAACGTCATCTGCCACATCGCCAAGAGCCCGCTCGTCCACTTTCGCCAGGACGTCGATACGGCGTGACGCCCCCTGGCGGCGGATAATGCTGGTGGCCGGCACGACGCGGACGTCAGCGACCTGAGCGAGGCGAGCCTGAGACCCGTTCTCGCTGGTCATCATCAGATTCCGGATGTCTTCAATGTTGTCGCGCAGCTCCGGGCGTCCCCAGACGACCACGTCGAAAACCTTCTGCTCCTCGAACAGCGCGCCGACGGTGATGCCGCCGACAAGCGCGGACGTTGCCCTGCGGACGTCACCCGGCTTCAAGCCGAAATCAGCCGCGCGATCGACATCCACCTTGACCTCGATCGCTGGCTCCTCGACCTGCAGCTCCACCCGCGCGTTTTCAATGCCCTGGATCTTGGCGATCGCCGCGCGAATCTCCTCAGCCTTGACGCGAATGACATCGAGGCTCTTGCCATATACGCGCACGGTGATGGAATCCGAATCACCGGTGAGCGCCTCACGCAGCCTGGCCGACAGGTATGTTCCGACCTGCCCACGCATTCCGGGATAGGCCGTGGCGACGGCTTCCACGGCATCGAGCGTGGCTTCATATTGCGCCTTGGGATCGATGCTAACCCACACTTGCCCGGTATTCACGTCGGTCGCACGCGCACAGTTGCAGAGCAGCGCGCGTCCAAGATTGGCGTGGGCGCTCTGCACGCCCGGGATCTGCTTGAGGTCTCGAATCAAGCCCTCAGTCGATCGCATCATCGCTTGCAGCGAGGTGCCGGGCGGTCCCTGCCACTCGATGAGAAGATCAGTCTCTTTGAAGCTCGGTACCAAGTTGCGCTCATACGAATTCAGGAGCGCAACGCAAACGATCGCGGCCGCAACACCGACGCCAATGCAGGCGATAGGCCAGCGGGCGACGGGGCCCCCTACCCGACCAAGAATTCCGGCCCATCGATCGATCGGCCCATCGCTGTTCGCATTCGGTGCAACATTGACGAGAAGAAGTGACGCCAGCGCAGGGGTCACGATCAGCGCCACCAGCATCGAGATCGACACCGCGGCGACGTAAGCCCAAGCCATCGGCGTAAAGAATGACGCCGACCGGCTTTGCATGAACAGGACGGGAAGCACCGCCAGCACGACGATCAGCGACGCATAGACCATCGGACGACGCGTTTCCTGCATCGCACGGGCGAGAACGAGGAAACTCGATTGTCCGTCGCGAGGCGCCCGTAGTCGGCGCAGTAGATTGTCTGCGTCGAGAATGCCGTCATGGACCACCACACCCGAAGCCATCAAAAGACCACCGATGACCGTCATGCTGAGCGAGATGCCGGCGGCTTGCAGCAACAGCACGGCCGAAACGAATGACAACGAGATCGCGACCAGGGCGATAACGGCTCCCCGCCAGCTACCCATCAACAGGCCAAGCGCGACTGCGACCAAAACGACCGATATAATTGCGGCCCTGCTCAGGTTACGTGTCGCTCGTTCGATGAAGCTCGCGGGATGATAGATCGTCGTATTGATCTCGATGCCGGGCAGCCCTGGCTTCAGCTCGTCCAGCGCACGCTCGACTCCGCGCGTGACGTCTGACGTGTTGAAACCGGGAAACTTCTCGATGGCCAGCATCAGGCCCGGCCCCTCGCCGATGATGGCATCACCGATCAGCGCCTGATGCCCCTCGGCGAGAAAGGCGACATCGCCGACGCGCACGGTCGTGCCACTCAATGGCACCTTGGCGAACGTACCTACCGTGGAGATCGGCAGCTGATGACGAATGCTGAGCCGCTGGTTCGGTGTTTCGATGAAGCCGCCGGTACCTGGCGTGGATGAGTTCAGGTAGGTCAGTGGCGACGACCATACCGCTTCACCGGTGGTCTTGATCACCTGCTCCAGCTTGACGCCCTTCTTCAGCAAATTCCGCCCATCGACAAGCACCTGCACCTGTCGCTCACGCTGCCCCCAGATCGAAACGTTCGCGACCCCAGGAACGCCAGCAAGACGCGGCGCAATGTTCCAGCGCGCCTGAACGGACACGTCGATCAGTGAAACTGATTTCGAGCTCAGGCCGATGTTCATGACCCGACTAGTTGAGGACACCGGTTGCAACATGACCGGTGGGCTCGAGACGTTCGGCAACGCATGCGCCTGCGTCAGCCGTTCCTGCACCATTTGGCGCGCCTTCATCAGATCAGTGCCCGGCGCGAAGATCATTTCGATCGTCGAAAGTCCCGCCATCGATTCCGACTGGATGACCTGAAGCCAGGGGACACCGTTGAGCAGGTCCGCTTCCAGCGGCACGGTAATCAGCGATTCAACCTCAGCGCTAGAAAGGCCAAGCGATTCCGTCTTCACCGTGAGCGAAGGCAGCGCGAGCTCGGGGACGATGTCCAGCGGCCTGTCCCTGATGCTGACGGCCCCGAAAACGAACAGGCCCGCAGCGACAGCAACAACGAGGGTGCGTAAGCGAACGCTAGAGGAAATGAGCCACAACATTCTTGCCCCCTCTTCTAACCTCTGGCTGCAATCAAACTCCGGTTGCAAAAAACTGTCGCACTGCTGGACATTTCTGACCGCTTTTTCCCTCGCAAGAAACGCGGTCGTAATTTTCACGAGTTCCGACGCCATAGACGGCAGCAGCTTGTTTGCTGCTGCTCGAAAGGTTCTGGCGAACGCTGAAGGCCCCTATACTACCGCTTTTACCCGACCATCCCGGGTGAGACATTTTGACACGTGTACCTTTGGGGGATGCCACCCTCTGGGGGATGCCATCAATTAGGTCAGGGATGCCACCCAATTGGGTGATGCACCATTATCCAATTGGATGTCATTCTCGAAGGACCGAACGACCTCACGTTGCACGCTCGCCCTGGCGAGACGGGTTTCGCTTGATCCATTCGGTCGCGATCGAGCAACTCGTCATCAGGATGATTGCTGTCCCAGTGCTGTCGAGCGGCTTCCGTTAACGCCTTCTTCTCTTATCTGCTGTCGACTTGACGAATGAAACGCTTGCTGCGAGAGTTTCGCCATTTGCGAAATCGCCTGCAAGTTGTTTGACCACAAATCGTTGAGTGGATTGCAGCCTGTGATAGTAGCGGGGCCGCACATGAACTCAGGTCAGCGAGATGAGTTCGTCGTCGGATCTGGACGGCGACGACGTGTGAGAAAAATCCAGGCGCCAGAGCCAACGCTCGGCCGTTGGCGACCCTACGTCATGTACCAGTTGATTGTTAGCGGTGCGCCGGTATTTTTCAGCCTCGCCCTGCTTGTCCCTTCTCATGCTGCCGCTGCGGAGAACGATGAGATCGCAGTTCTCCGACGCATGCTTGGGGAATTGAAGGCGGAGAACCGAAAGCTTTCCGAGCGTCTTAGTGCACTGGAGGGAGGGACATCAGTACAACGCGCCGCGCCGCATCGGCGCGCGACACCGGTGGCAACCGCGGCGACACCTGCTGCAACTGTGGTAAAATCGGTGCTTCCGGCCGAAGCATCGGCCGGCGCGCTGCCTGCTCCGGATTTGTCCGAAGCCGGACCAAAAAGGGCGCTCGCAGAGCGCGTGACAGATCTGGAGATCGCTTGGGCGGCACAGGAAAACGCAACACGACAGATTATCGGCGACACGCTCAAGAAGACAGGCCCGCAGATCAACAGCTTCCTTTCCCTTAGCGGTGTCGTCGAAGGGATAGCCTCGCGCACCAACGACTTCAACGGCCCCACCAGGGAAAACCTGGCTCTGGGCACGGCCGAACTCGACTTCGATGTCAAGCTGAGCGACTGGCTGACCGGCGCTGTCGTTCTCCATTTCGACAACGGCAGCGGTGCGATATTTCCGACCGGGAACAGCCCCGTTTTCACTGGCGTCCCCGGCACCGGGGTGGATCGCTTCACGCTCGATCGGACTCACATTCTTGTCGGCGATCTCATGCAATTTCCGATCGCGGCCCGCTTTGGGGTGGAGACTTTGCATTTCGGTACGTCCACCGGCGTGGCACGCCTGGATACGCTTTCGATCGGCACTCCGCTGACGACCGAAGTGTTCGAAAACCGCCAGACCGCAGGAGGATTGGAATTCGCTTGGCCAACCCCGCCGCTGCGGCCGCTGCCGGCGCCTGTCGTCGTGCCCAAGGTTAGTCCGTTGGTCGTCGCACCGGCGGTGCAACAAATCGCGCGCTGGCTGGGCTACGCCCCGCCGCCGCAGAGGCCGTTCCAGCCGCTGCCAGTACGACCTCCGCTGGAGCCTGCACCATTCTACGGCTCAGTCGTGGCATACAGGGGCAGCGACAGCATCCTGCCCAACCGTACCAAGATCGACGATTACAACACCAGTCTCGGTTTCCGAACCAACGGTCATTGCGGCCTGCCCTATGAGCAGTTGACGTCGTCGTTCGCCTGTCCGTGGACCGTTGACTTCCACGTGGATTACGACACCTCCGTGTTCGAAAGCAGATTTCTGCATTCTGCCTACCTGCCATTCCTGAGTCAGATTGGACGCGTTCCGGGAGTGGCCGCGAGCGTGAAATCCAGTTTCGGCCCATTCGCCGTGGTGGGCGAAGTCAATGCCGCGTTGAGAAGCGCCACGTTCCTCGATGGGACCGGCATTCCGAAACACATGATACCGATGACTTGGCAGTTCTCGCTTGCGTACCAGTTCGACTGGAATCCCTGGGTCACCGAGATCGGCGCCCAGGGCGATTTCATCTCGATTGGATATTCCGGCAGCAAGGACATGGCGGGCGTAACGCTTTTTCAAGCCGGCGTACCCACTCGGATCGGCTTCGTCCCGCAAAACCGGCTTTTCCTCACCGCAGGCGAATGGGTGATGGACGGGCTGAAAGTCGCCGTCGAATATTCAGCCAACTGGGACTATTCAACGAACGTCGGCGGCACCGGTAAGCTTGCGCATGGTGCCTTCGGACTGCTCCAGCTCAATTTCTGATTTCGACGCCTCAAACGCTTCAAGGACGCGTGTCCGAGAATAGAGCCGCGAACACGCACTTGAGCTTGGATCCGCTGATTGGAGTCAGCGGGAGCTCCGTCCAGTTGTTTGCACAAGCCGAGGTCGCGAAGCCCTACTAAAGCATGATCCGGAAAAGCGCGCAGCGGTTTTCCGAAAAAATCATGCTCAAACAACAACCTAAAGCGCGATGACGATTCATCCCAATCTCATCGCGTCTCACGCGCCACATACGGTCATACGACCATCTGCATCGATCAGGCGCGCCTGCACGTTCGGACGGGCGGCGACGATATCCAGAATTCGAGGAATGGCCATCAGGCTAAACGCGGTCGAGAGGGCGTCTGCTTCGGTTGCGCTCGGCGCGACCACGCTGACCGTTCGATAGAGGGATGGACTGCATCCCGTTTTTGGGTCGAAGAGGTGCGTAAACCGACCGGCGGCGTCGAAACGGAATCCAGCACCGGCCGTTGTCGCGACGGCGCGGTCGACGAGATCGATCGTCTCGGTGAGAGCGCCAGGTCTGTCGGGATCTGCAAGGCCGACACGCCACGGCGCACCCTCTGGTCGCGGCCCGATTGCGCGTATCTCTCCCATATCGACAAGGGTCGTCGACAAGCCTGCCTTTCGCAGCTTCTCGACGACCTTGTCGGTCGCGAACCCCTGCGCAATGCCGTTGAGCGTAATCGCAGCGCCGCGATGTGCCAGAGCAATGCGATCCGGCCTCACCTGCAGTCCGCGGCAGCCGACCCTGGTGAGCACTTCAACGAGTTGCTCCCGCGGCGGACCGTTCGGATCCGGACGCTCCAATGAGAAATGGTCGGCATAGAGCCGCCACAACGGCTGAACGGTCGGATCGAATGCGCCGCCGGTCAGGTCGGCAAAGGTCAGCGAAGCCTCCAGCAGAGCTACCATATCCGGGTCCGGCGCAACGAGGATGCCCGTGCGGTTGAGCGTGCTGATCGCGGAGTCCTGACGATACAAGCTGAATTGCTGCTCCAGCCTGCGCACGTCGAGAAGACAGCTACCGACCAATCGCGTAGCCTCGGCACGGTCCGGATGATATATCTCCATCGAGACCTGCGCCCCCAGCGCCGCGCCGTGCCAACGAACAGCCTCTCCCGCCCCGGCGCTGCGGGCGCCGCTCACGAAAGCCGAACCGAGTGCCGCCGCCGTGATTGCAATCATCCGCCGCCGCGTGAGATTGGGATTCTGCATCACCGAGGTCCTCAGTTGAGTCTGACGTCGCCACGATCATGTTCGACAGATCCGCCTGCCGTATCACTACCCAGCACGTAAGGGCCGGGTATTTCCGCAAGCGTCACCACTCGCCCGCCATTATCGGCCACGAATCTATCGGCTGCCGCGCGGTTGCCGAACGGCACCGCCTCCGCCGCCCCCATGCCGCCCTGCTTGCGGCTCTCGATCACGAAAAACGCTTTCCGCGCGTCGATCCAGTTCGTTGCGCCAGGGTCTTCCCAACTCGTCGCGCGCGCCATGTCCGAGACGTAGATCGCCCGGATGTCACGCGGCTGGTCCGGCATCAACGTGAACGCCACGGTATCCCGGACGGAGGTGAACCAGAACGGATCAATGCGGCCCGCCGTGATGATCTGCCCCTTAGGTCCGGGATGCTCCGTCAGGTTCATGCCGCAAAAGACGCCCATCGCATCGCGGGTCAGCGCAAATGGCGGCGGGATGTTGGTGTTGCCCGTGTCCGGATTGCAGCCAGCGAGAAGCAACGCCGCGATGATGATGGCACCGACCGATCTTGGGGTCATAGTTCCCTCCGCGCGAAGAAGGTTGTCGCAAGCCCGAGCGGCGCCACGATCCAGACCAGCAGCCCCAGCAAGAGCGCAGCAAAGCCGGTGGTCGCCGTTCCCGACAGCCCGGCCATGCCGGAAAACTGGCTCACATTGAACCCGGTGAGATTCGCCAGACGGTAAAGATCGGTGGGATTGAGAAACAGAAGCCATTCGAGGACCGTTGCCGAGACGATCTGTCCCTGGTCGACCACCAGGATACCGAGCAACGCCATATCGAACACCAATACCATCAAAAGCCAGATTCCGACCGACAGGCCTGCCGCGGTGCCCCGGTCGCGAACCAGACTGCTGATCAGGTATCCTATCGCCACGAATACCGCTCCAAGCATGATCGACGTTCCAAGCATCGAAGCAAAGGCGTACCAGCTCGCCGCCAGTACGGAGGCGCCGGTGATCGCGAGCGCACCGGCCGCCGCGCCGTAACCGAGGATCGTTGCGAAGGCGAGGATCAGGACATGACCGCAGAATTTGCCGAGGATGACCTGGCCGCGACCAACCGGGTAGCTCAACAGCAGGATCATCGTGCCCCGCTCCATTTCACCGACCACCGCATCGTGCGAGATCAGAAGCGCAATCAGCGGCAACAGAAAGATCGTCAGACTGGACAGGCTGACAACCACCACGTCGAGGGCACCGGCGCCCACATTGCCCGTCGGAGCGCTGCCGAGGAATGTCAGCGACAAGGCAAGAGAGGCCAGCAGCAGCGTGGTCGCCAATACCCAGCGGTTCCGCAGGCCTTCCTGGATCTCCTTGAAGGCGATGATAACAACTGTCCTCACGCGGCCTTCTCCTGCGTGTTGAGAAAGTGTGCGTAGAGATCGTCGAGGGTCGGTGCCGCAATTTCGATATTCTTGACACGGGGATCGTTCGCAACCGCACGCAACAGATCCATTTTCCCCTTTTCGTCAGCCACCAGAATGGTTCTGCGGCCCGCAGCTGAAATGGATTCGTCGGCAATCGGGGCGGCCATTGCGTCATCGGCGCCGGCCGCCAGATCGAGCGAGACCCGGATCGGCAACTGCGAGAGCGAGCGCAACTCCGCCAACGTGCCCTTTGCGACCAGCCGGCCCCGGTTCATGATCAGGACATGCTCCGCGCGATCTTCGAGTTCGTTGAGCGCGTGGGACGAAATCAGGACGGTGGCGCCACCGTCCCGCAACTCATTCAGAATCTCGTAAAACGTTTGCCGCAGTGCCGGATCGAGCCCCGTGGTCGGCTCATCCAGCAGCAGCACACGTGGTTGCCCCAGCAGCGCCTGGGCCAGCCCCAATCGCTGCCGCATGCCCTTGGAATAGGTCCCGACGCGGCGATCGGCGGCATCACTCAATCCAACGCGGTCGAGCAGCGCCCATGCCGAGGCCGGCTTGATCCGCTTCAGACGCGCATAGAACGCCAGCGTTTCGCGCCCCGTGAGGGCCGCGTTGAACGCGACGTTTTCAGGAAGATAGCCAAGCAGCCGGCGTGCCGAGAACTCGCCCGCCGCCGGATCCTGCCCCATCACGCGAATTTCGCCGCGGTCGGCACGGATCAACCCTAGCATCAACTTGATGAGCGTGGTCTTGCCGGCGCCATTGTGGCCGACCAACGCGCTCAGCCGCCCGGGGTCGAGAGAGAACGAGACATCGCGTAGCGCGCGCACCTTGCGATAGCTCTTGTCGACACCGGTCACGGACACGGTAGCGGTCATCTGTGGCTCCACTCGAACGAGGGCTTCGGCGGCGGCGCCACCAGCGGATGGCTGTCGACGACGCCGCCGGGATAGAGAGCCGGAAACTGCGCCTGCGCCCAGCGCAAGACCTGCACCGCCGGACTATTGATCAAGACCTTGGCGGAAGGCGCCGTCCACAGCACGCGATCGACCAGATCGTTAGGCCGATAAGCGGTGTCGGCAATGCCGTCACCGTTCAGGTCGAACGCCGGATTGTCGCTCCAGTAATTGCCGCGGCCGCCCTTCGACCAATCGAGATCGCGCGTGCCGACGTATTTCACCTGGTTGCGGTTGCCGACGAAGGCATTGCCGGAAATCTCGTTGCCTTCCGAGCCAGCGGTGAAGTGAACGCCGATGCCGCAACGTTCGAACCAGTTATTGCGGAACTTGTTGTGGTTGGTGTTGTAGATGAACACGCACTTTTCCGGCCCGCTGCGTACGTCCCGCGCGGGCCTTATGTCGGGCACCATCTCCTTCTCGTCGTCCGGACCGTTGCGGCTGACCGCAACATTGTCCAGCGACCCGCCAACGACCCGGTTGCCGTCGATCTCCGCGTAGTTGGCGTAATTGAACAGTATCCCGTAGTCCCGGTCGCGATCCGAGATGTTGTTGCGGATCACCAGTCGGTTCGAATACATGATGGCATAGCCGACAGTGTTGCGCACGGAAACGTTGCCGCTGACTTCGCTGTCGTTGGTGTACATGTAGTGTACCGCGAAGCGCACCTGTTCGAAACGGTTGTTGATGAAGCGGTCCTTGCGGCTGGTGATCGTGAAGATGCCGTCCCGGCCATAGCGGAAAGTATTTTCCGCGATGGTGACGTCGGGCGCGTTCCAGAGTGACACGCCATTCCCGCTCTCGCTGCGGCGGCCCTCGCGCAATCCTTCGATGACGTTGCGTTCAACACGGGAGCCCGCCGCGCCGTGAACGTAGATGCCGAACAGGTTTCCTTCCAGGCGGTTACTTTCGATCACCGCACGCTCCGCGGTCTTCTCGAGAAAGATCCCTGAATTCATCGCCTGGAGATCGCGGCCGGATTCCCTGATTGTGATGCCGCGGATGGTGACCTCCGGTGCGGTTACAGTAATGACATTGCCGGCCCCACCGCCACTGAGCACAGCACCGTGTGATCCGATCAAAACGAGGCGACGGTCAATCCTGATCCCACCCTTGTAAACGCCGGGCGCCAGCTTGACGACGTCGCCTTCCTGCGCGCGGTCCAGCACCGCTTGAAGCGGCTGGTCCGCGACAGCTTCCAGCTCCGCCGCGGTGGCGGAGCCAAAGACCCCGGCGGCGACGATCGCCGCCGGAACGAGACGTTGCACGAGTCGCACGTTATGTCCTCGTTTCAGACCATTTTTGGCTCGACGAACATGCGGCCCTTCATCTCCATATGCATGGCATGGCAGAACCATGAGCAGTAGTACCAGTAGACGCCGGGCTTATCCGCCGCGAACGACACCGAGGCCGTCGCCATCGGCGCAACCTCCATCTGGACGCCATAGTTCACGATGCAGAAGCCGTGTGTCAGGTCCTCCACGGCGTCGATGTTGGTGACATAGACGGTCACCTGGTCGCCCTGCTTGACCTGGAATGTCTCGAGGCCGAACGCCGGCGCGGTCGAGGTCATATAGACACGGACCTTGTTGCCGTCGCGGATGACCTTGGAGTCGGCTTCGAGATTGATCCCGTCGGCCTTCGCCTGCTTCACCGCGTCCGCGAACATCGGGTCGGCCCGGTCCCAGATCGAGATCGGATTGATTTTGGATCGATGGACGATCGTTGCATCATGCGGCTCGGCGAAGCTCGGACCGTCGTGGACAAGAATCATCTTGTCGCCCGAAATGTCGATCAACTGGTCATTCTCCGGTTTCAGCGGACCGACATTGAGGAAGCGGTCCTTGGAGAACTTGTTCAGGGAGATCAGCCACTTTCCATCGGCCTCCTTGGTCTGGCCCATGGAAGAGTGGTTGTGACCGGGTTGATAGTGAACGTCGAGCTTCTGGATGATTGGATCGACCTTCTCGCCCTTGAAGGCGCGTTTTGCGAGGTCGATGTTCCATTTGCAGACCTGGCTGTCGAGGAACAGCGTCGTATAGGCGTTGCCTTTGCCGTCATAGGCGGTATGCAGCGGCCCGAGGCCAAGCTCTGGCTCGGCCACGACGACGTCGCGCGGCTTGATCTTGTCATCGAACAATTGGTCGAACAGCCGGACGTCCATCACCGTGACGGTCGGCGACAATTTTCCGGCCGCGACGATATGGATGCCGTCTGGCGCGGTGTTCATGCCGTGCGGATTGTTCGAGACCGGGACGTAACGCGTGTAGGGTGAGCCCTTGCGACCGTCGAGCACCGGCACGCCGTTCATCTCCTTGAAGTCGCCCTTCTTTACGCCCTCTTCGATCCGCTTGAGGTTGAAGATCACGACCCAGTCCTGCTCGTTGGCCGTCATCTCGGCCAGGGTGACGCCTTCTTCCGCATTGTAGCAAGTCGAGAACGCGTATTTGCCCTGGTAGTCGGCATCGACGTTGTCGAGATTGCCGTCGACAATCACCTGCCACGCGACCTTCATGGTATCGCTGTCCAGCGCCGTGAAGATCGCATGGTATTCCTTCGGCTTGTCGAGCACCTTGCCATCGTTCGGGAGCGGCACACCATCCTCGCCATTGCAGAACACGTATCCGGTGCGGGGATATTTTTGCAGCCGGAGACCGTGGACGGTATGCTGGTTGGGCAGCTCGATGATCTTGTCGCACTTCATGACATCGAGGCGCACGCGCGCGACCCGGGTATTGGCCTTGTCGTTCATGAACGCATATCGGCCGTCATAGGTGCCGTCGGTGAACGTGATGTGCGGATGATGCAGGTCGCCGTTCATGAACGTGCCGCCGCGGTTCTTGAGCAATTCGCGCGTGGCCGGCTGCATCCCTTCGGTCAGCACCTTCAGGCTTTCGTTGGTCTGTCCCCATCCCGTGGCGCTGCAGCGGTTGAACACGGGAACGCGCATCAGTTCGCGCATCGAGGGCAGGCCGACGATGCGCATTTCGCCGGATTGCCCGCTGGAGAAGAACACGTAATATTCGTCGAGTTCGCCTGGCGCCACCTCGGTCTTCTGCACCGCCGGGCGCGCGGCCGGCGCCTTTGGTGCCGTCTTGGTCTGCGCATCCGCAGCCGTAACGAAGCCGCGCCCGTCGCTCGACAGGCCGGCCCGCCCGCAAGGCCTACACCGGCCGCCGCAGCCGTGGTCCCTAATAAGGTGCGCCGGCTGACGGATTTTCCATTTTCGTTCTCACTCATGTTGGCCTCCTGGGCTTCAAGTTGGTGGTGGGGTGATGGCTTCCGCGCGCGGCAGCCCAACTGGCTTGCCAGCTGCGGTGATGATCGTGCTCGGCCCCCTGCCGCTGCTGCGCATCGACGCAGACGAGAGCGCTTCGCGCTTTTCGCGCTTCAGCCGCACCTGGATCATGTGCGGGCAGCGGTGGTCGTCGAAGTAGAGTTCCTGGCAGTGCATGCAATAAATGCATTCGTTGACGTTGATGTGCCCTTCGGGATGGATCGCCTGCACGGGGCATTCGTTGGCGCAGCGCTGACAGGGCGAGCCGCATTCAGGCCAGCGGCGCAGCCATTCGAACATGCGGATGCGGCCCGGAATCGCGAGCGCCGCGCCAAGCGGGCACACGTAGCGGCAGAAAAAGCGCTCGACGAACAATCCCGCCGACAGAAGCGTCAGCGCGTAGATGACGAACGGCCATTCGCGCGCGAACTTCAGGACGATCGCTGTCTTGAAGGGCTCGACTTCCGCAAGTTGCTCGGCGAACGCGGTCGAGTACAACGACATCCCGAACAGGCCGAGGAAAATGATATATTTGAGCGGCCAGAGCCGCTCATGAAGCCCCCATGGCAATCGATATTGCGGAATCTTCACCGCCTGCGCGACGTTGTTGAGTAGCTCCTGCAACGCGCCGAACGGACAGAGCCAGCCACAGAACGGGCCGCGTCCCCAGAACAAAAGCCCGGCGGCGATCGAGCACCACAGCAGGAAGATCAGCGGCGCGGAGAGGAAGTATTCCCAGCTGAAGCCAGTCAATAATGAACTGGCGAACGTCAGGACGTTGACGACCGAAAGCTGGGCATTCGCATACCAGCCAAGCCACACCAGGATGAACAGCAAATAGCAGCGGCGCACCCAAGCGTAGACTCTCGGGCGGCGCACCAGTTGATTCTGAAAAAAGAAGATCAGCGTGAGCGCGCCCAGCGCGAGGGCCGTCGTGCCGATCTTGACGATGTTGCCCCGCCAGATCTTCATCCACAGCGGCTCGTCTTCGGCTGCAGGCGGTGTCGCAGTGCCGTGCCGTTCTGCTGCCAATACGGGCGCTCCGTCTGGCGTCTTTGCCGGTGCGGCGGCCGACTGTTGCGCCGCTGGCTTGACCGGCTCGCGCTTCACGTAGACGTCAGGCAGCGTATATCCCAGTTCGAAGGTGACCCATGCCTTTTCGCGTGCGCCCACGACGCGCTGCACGAGCAGTTGCAGCGTCCACGGCTCAGTCGGATCGAAATTGAACTCGGCTGGCACGACGAAGAGCGCGATTTCGGGAAAGTCCGGTGCGCCCTGGGCTTCGAGGCTCCCCAGCCGGGTGTGGTCGCGATCGCGGAATCGGATGCTGTTGGTGTCCTGGATCAACTCGATCCGGTCGAAGATCCCGCCGCGCACGTAAGCGGCTCCCTTAAAGGAGTAGCGGCCCGCCCCCGCAACCACGAGAGCCTGCTGGCCGGGCTTGAGCCTCGCTGTCAGGCGATCGTACCCGTCGCTGCCGAGCAGGCTGCGGCCGATGGTCGGCACCGCGACGTCGGCGACATACAGGTCGATGAAGGTGTCGCCGGGTTCCCCCTCTTCCGGACGGGCAGCTGCGGCCGCGTTGCCTGCTTTCTCGAATGCCTGATTGACATCGGCAAGTGAGAGGGTCAGCCGGCGAACGGAGCCGTCGCCGACCAGGCTTTGCCAATCGCGGATCGCGCTCTTGCCGGGATCAATCGCTTTAGCGGCTTGAGGCGCGACTCCGGCGCGCGCATTGGCCGGAGCACCGAGACGACCGCTCTTGATGAGCTTGGTCGCGGACCGGACGATGCTGTCCCCCATCACGAGGACGGTTACCGTCGCGCCGCTGACGATATCGACCTGCGGCGCAGGCACCGCTCCGCGCACGACGGGGTCCATGTCGGTGCCGATCAACTTGTTGACGGCCTCCAGGATCCGCTTTTCCGGAATACCCACCAGAACGATGGGCTCCTTGTGTTCGACCAGCTTCAGCCCGGTAAGCACGCCCTTCGGGTTGATTCCGACCAGAAGCTGAATCGGCTTGCCGGAGTAGCCAGTTGCGTTGACGAAGTCCGAATTCAGATAGATGAACCCGAGAAGCTGGTCGTCTTTATATGCTGGTGCGATCGCCGGATCGCCTTGCGTCGCTCCGAGTCTGTTTGCACCTGGAACCAGTTCGCCCGGCTGCGCCTTCGACAGATAGTCGCTCAATCTGCCCGCCGCATGGGCCGGACAGCCGGAGCCGATCCAGCCGAAAATGGCCAGAGCAAACCCCAAGAACAGACGGATGCCGAAGAATTTTCGCAAGGGCGCCGCTTCCAGTTGGCAGAACGCCGTTGTTCTGAACCCCGCTCCTTGTAACAGCGCGACTGGGCTCGGTTTTGCGCTATCTCAAACTGGCGCGATCCAGATCAGGCCAAGCTCCCCGACCTGATTGGAACCAACGATGCGCAGCGAACCCCTGTTGGCAACAGAGCCGCCCGCTCCCGTCCGGGACATCGGCGAGCTCTATGCGATTGCATTTACTCAGACCGAAACGGCTGCGCAGCGTTATGGCAAGCTCGCCGCGGCCGGCGACGAGGCCTTCGAGCCTGTCCGTTGCGTGTTCGAAGCGTTGTGTCTGCGCGAAAACGAACGCGCTGAAGCAATCAAAGAAGCCTGCATCGCGGCCATTGGGCGCGCGCCGACTCAGGCCGATCTTAGGTGGATGCCGATAGATCTGGTTCCCGCGGAAGAGCTTTCTGATCTCAAGAACTCCCTCCTCTCGACCGCCTATAGCGCTTGGGCTCTCGCCGTCCGTCACCGCGAACGTGCTTTCATATTCTGGACTTATGTTGCAGCACGCGCTGAAACCGGAATCGTACGTGCGACCGCCGAGAGTATGGCTCGCGAGGCGCTGCGCGATGGCAATCTGCTTCGCCGCGAACGCCGATTGGCATGGCGGGCTGAGCGAAGAGAGGCCCTCGCGGGAGACGCGCCGGCAGCAACCGAGCTGTCCTCGGCAGCGCTGTTTGAGAGCCTTCTTCTCAAGGACATCTTTCGATGGTCGCAGGAAGCGCCTGCCCCGCAACGTAGGCGCCTCCTGTCCCTGATCGGGGACGGCTCACAAGCTCCGCCCCCCGAAGCAGACGCGTTACCACACACTGAGGCGATCGAGGAAATCAAGCGTCGTGCGCTACGCTACGCGGAACACTTGTCCTCGATTTATCTGGATGAAGCCGACAAGGCCGTCGACCAGTCCCGATTGGAGCTAGCCCAGCAGCTGGCGGCCCGCTCCATCGCTCGATTGGCAGACCTTCGGAGCATTGCATCCCTACCCAGATGACAGCGAACGTCTCCGACGTTTGCGCTGCGACAAGGACATGATCGCGATCTTTGCCGATGTTGAATCTATGAAACAACAGCAGATCCTGGATCGCCCGTCCGAAGAAACGACGATTGATGTCCGTGCGGTCCCCCGGCCGGCGCGCCATCCGTTGATCTTCGACACGTTTGATCGGTTGGGCTTGGGAGAGTTCTTCCATGTCGTGAGTGACCACGACCCGCGTCCGTTACACTACCTGTTCGATGTCAAGTACCGCGGCGCCTTTACGTGGGACTATGTCGAGAAAGGCCCGGATGTCTGGCGTGTCTGCGTCGGCCGTACCGCCCAAGCTGAATGAGCCACTACATCTCGGATGGACACGAACCCGAGCGCGCGGACCCGGTCGCGTAGCACGTTTGACGCGGCGGATCGCGTCGTCACAAGGACACAAGTCCGTCCAAGTATCGTCGTCTCGACCGTCTTCGTGGATCTCGACCTTGGGCGCGATCTAAGCAGGCTCCTCCTCGCATATTTGCTGCACCGGGCGTCCGTGCTCCAGCGATGTGTAGACTGCACGAAAGTGCGAAATGCGTGCCCGATGAGGGGAACCGAGCGCTCCATTTGCGGCGGGTCATATTTTCGGAGTTTGCGCTGGAACAAAGATCGCGGCGGTGGCGGACGATATGTCGTCGGCGCTACTGGAGCTGGAGGAGGTTACCGTGCGAAATTTGCGAAGGCTTCGTTGGCGAGGACGCAAGGCGGCGAAGGTCGAACGGAGACTTTTTGAGGCCGTCTTCGTGGGATTATTGAAAGAGATGGATGCCGAGGCCGAGCAAACAACACATTCGCTTCAGCCTCGTTGGCGGGCTCTGGCCGATCAGATCTCCCTCCCCTTGCAACGTTTGACGCGGCCTTGAGTGCTTCAGGATGCAGCAGGACGAAATATTCCGCAGACATCCGGTCTTCCCTCAATGCGTCCGGCCCCGATCAGGTCGAGACAATAGGGAATGGCGGGGAAGACCGCATTCAGGCACAGCTCGATCGAAGACGGCCGGCCCGGCAGATTGACGATCAGGCAATTCCCGCGAACGCCGGCCGTCTGACGCGACAGAATTGCGGTGGGCACCTGGGTCAGGCTGCGCTGCCGCATTAGTTCGCCGAATCCTGCAAGCTCCCGCTGGATGACGGCACGGGTGGCTTCCGGAGTCAGGTCGCGCGGCGCAGGTCCCGTTCCCCCCGTCGTCAGGACGAGATCGCAGCCGTCGCGATCAGCCATTTCGGTCAGCGCATTTGCAACGCTCTCGATCCCGTCGGGCACGATCCTGAAAATCGGAGTCCAGTTCGAGGAAATGACCTTGCGCAGGAAGGCCTCAATGGCTTTTCCGCTCTGATCTTCGTATTCGCCCCGGCTGGCGCGATCGGAAACCACCAAGACGCCGATGTGCACCACATCCTGTCGGTATCCACTCTCCTCTAGTACCCGGAATCAGAGCTGAGTGATACGGCGGCCTTTGAAGGGGCGTTGACGAACCTTTTTCTTGGTCCAGACGAAGGGCTCGGCTTTGT
>NZ_JBEPQI010000047.1:0-33713 GCF_040547725.1 Bradyrhizobium sp. LA2.1 | reverse complement strand
AGGGCGACAACTACAGATCTTGGTAGGCAATTGCCGGGACCAGGGCATTCGCTCCTGACGTCTTCAGCCTCAAGAGCCCATAACGCAACAGGCCCGCAAGGGGAGAAGGAAGGAAGAGCGTGCGCCGGGGGTTTGCTACTTCACCACGCCGATCTCGCGAAAATACTTCATCACGCCCGGATGGATCAGCTCCGGCTTCGGTGCTGCCGCGACCGTGTTCGACGCCGTGGTCTCGCAGGCCTGCGCGAGCTGCTTGCAGAACGCCGCCTCGGCGCCGTGCAGCGTCTTCGCGAGGCGATAGGCGACGTCATCGGGCAGGTCCTCGCGCGTGAGGACGAAACTCCACGAGCCGAGCGAGGCGATCGGCTCGGCCTGCTTCGGATAGGAGCCGCCCGGCACGAGCAGCGGCTTCAGGAACGCATGCTTGGCGCGGATGCGCGTGATCTCTTCAGCGGTCGGCGCAATGAAGCGCGCGCCTGACGCGCTCGAGGCCACCGCGGCAAAGCCGGGCCAGCCGATGCCGGCACCCCACAGCGCGGCAACGCGGCCGTCCTCGACCATCGCGGGGCCATCGCCGGCGCGGTCGAGATACATCGCCTTGAAATCCTCGTCCTGCTTGAGGCCGAGACCATCGAGCACGTAGCGCGCCAGGATCGGCAGGCCCGAGCCTTTGGCGCCGAACGCGACGGGCTTGCCGACGAGATCGCGAATGGTCTTGTACGGACTATCCGCCCGCACCACGAACATGCCGGGGTTGGAATAGATCGCGGTGAGGATCTTCAACCGCACAGGCGCGCGGCCGAGGCCGGCAAAGGCCTCGTAGGCCGGCTCGCCCGCGACCAGCGCGAGATCAAGCTCGCCCTTCTCCAGCAGCGGAATGTTCTCGTTGCTGCCCTTGGTGTTGCGGGGCGCGATGGTGATTTGCGGATCGGCCGCGTTCATCGCTTCCGCAAAGGCGTTGCCATAGAGCGGAAAGCCGCCGCCGGGCGTCGCGGTGCCCAGGCTGAGTGTCGTGGTCGGAATGGCGTTGCCTCCGGTTTGAGCAGCGGCGGGGCTTGCGAGTGGATTTGCGAGCAGCGCCGCGCCGAGAAGGATTGTGATTGCGAATCTCATGATGAGTCCCGGCCGCCCCGCGTCAACATCGACTTGCGGCGATGTAGGCAGCGGGCGGTTTTTGTGAAAGCATGCCGCCCAACGACAATAGAACAATGGGAGACGTCATGTTGCGAATTTTGCGTAACACTGTTTTTGGGCTGCTGTTCCTTTCAACTCTCCTCAACGCCTCCCCTCCCGCCTCCGCCGCCGGCTACCCCGACCGCCCCGTGCACTGGATGATCGGCTTCGCCGCCGGTGGCCCGGTCGACATCGTGGCGCGGATCATGGCGCAAGCGCTCTCGGATCGCCTCGGCCAGCAATTCATCGTCGAGAACCGCGCCGGCTCCGGCGGCAACATCGCGGCCGCCGCCGCGATCAACGCCGCCCCCGACGGCTATACGCTCTTGTTCGTCGCACCCAACAACGCGATCTCGACCTCGCTCTACAAGAAGCTGCCTTACGACTTCCTGCGCGACACCGTGCCGGTCGCGAGCATCATGCAGCTCACCAACATGCTGGTCGTCTCCAATGCGTTTCCCGCGAAGACGGTCCAGGAGTTCATCGACTACTGCAAGGCCAATCCCGGCAAGATCTCCTTTGCCTCGTCCGGCAACGGCACCTCGGTGCACATGTCGGCAGAGCTGTTCAAGGTGATGACCAAGTGCGACATGGTGCACGTGCCCTATCGCGGCTCGGCCATCGCCTTCCCCGACATCATCTCCAACAAGGTGCAGCTGATCTTCGACAACCTGCCCTCCGCGCTCGAGCAGTCGCGCGGCGGCACTGTCCGCGCCCTCGGCGTCACCTCGCCGCAGCGCTGGCCAACCGTGCCCGACGTGCCGGCGATCGCCGAGACCGTGCCGGGCTTCGAATCGGTCGGCTTCTACGGCATCTCCGCGCCGAAGGGCACGCCGCCCGAAGTGATCGAGATCCTCAACAAGGCCGTCGGCGAAGCCCTGAAGGACCCGAAGGTCATCGCGCGGCTGACCGAGAATGGCGGCATCCCGAAACCGATGACGCCCGCCGAATTCGGCAAGCTGGTCGCCGACGAGACCGAGAAGTGGAAGAAGGTGGTGGAGTTCGCGGGGGTATCGGTCGACTAGGGGCGGCCCTGCGCGGCGCCCGTAGCGCGCCGGCAAAGCATTCGGAGGGACCCGCAGGCCCCTCCGGAATCAAAATGTGCGAGAACAACCCCATGCACAGTAGAAAAGTCGCGTGATCACAATGGGTTACGGAAGTGAAAAAACGGGCCTCCGCGAGCCGGTTTGACTCGTCGGGCAAAACCGGAGCATAAGGGCATCGTCGCCAGTTTCGGTAATTCGAAAATCATCGGCAATGCTGCGCCAGGGGTTTCCATCCGCCGGAGCCAGCATTGCACCCCCGCCTCCATCCCTGTAAACGAACCGCGCACCGTTGCCGGCCGCGTGTTTCCGCGGCCGTCTCGCGGCGGGGCCTGTAGCTCAATGGTTAGAGCCGGCCGCTCATAACGGTCTGGTTGCAGGTTCGAGTCCTGCCGGGCCCACCAGCGAGCTATATCTGCTTTGATTTTGCACGAGATTTCGTCCGTTTTGTCTCAGTTGGCTTTTTCGTCCTCGGAACTGAGACACTTTCCCGATTTCGATACTCGTCCAGACGCGTGAATGCGTTCGCGACCATCTTTCGCTTTTGCGCTTCGCGGATATAGATCTCCGCAGTTTCCAATTTCGACCAACCAAACAACGCGCACATTTCGGCGGCCGTCGAGCCGTTCTCAGCCATGATGACCGCCGCAGATTTGCGCAAGCCGTGCGATGAGCACTGAGGAAGGCCGGCGGCATTACACCAGTCACGCATCTTGTTACCAAGGCCGTTGATCGTGAAAGCTCGACCGAGGTCGTTCACCAAGTAGGTTAGATCGCCCGTCTGCGTTGCAGCGATCGCGGCCGCCAGGTCACGCGTGATAGGGCACTCGATAGTTTTCCGCGACTTCTTGTTGCGGTTTTTCCAGGCGACGAACTTAAGCCAACCTTCCGCCTCATGCTGTCGACCGATGCGAGCAGCGTCAGAGATCCTCGCACCGACGTTAAGCATCAGTTCGAGGGCCAGACGCGCCTTGGTCCCGATCGGGTGATGGGCCCGGTAAATGTCGACTTCGGCGGGAGTCCAGGTGTGCCACCCGATCGAATCGGAGTTGATTTTCTCAACGCCGATCGCCGGATTCTGCTGAGCGTGTTTCTTGTTGATTGCCCACTTGAACATCACGCGCAGATATTTCACCAACTTGTCGGCCGCGCCCGGCGTCGAAGCCCGCTTGTCCCGGCTGGCCTCGACATCTTCTTTGCGCATTGAGCCATAGGGAAGTTCACCGGCCGTCTCGCAATAGCGGCTCAATACGCTGCGCTTGTCCGCCCTCGTCAATTCGTCATAGCGCTCGAATACGGGAGAACGAAAATATTGATCTACAAGCCAATTGAACGTTTTTTCGCGCGGCAGCTTGGGCGTGGGCTCAAAACCATCGAGCTGGGCCAGGGCAGCGAAATACGCCTTCATAAACCCCGCGGTGATGTTGCCGTCATTGCCTTCGAACGGCTCGCGGATGCGAATTTTAGGCCGCCCAGGCTTGCGAACATAATATCGCGGATTCCCATTCGGATCCGGATCGAATACGCAATATTTCAACCGAGTTTTGATCATGCGACGACCCGATCGAACGGGTTGCTTCTTACGGATGCCTCGCCGTCGCGAAGTGCGATCCAATGATCGCGCACTTCCTCCGCGTCCCAAAGCACCACGCCTCCGATCTTCCGTCCTTTCGGCATCCGACCATCGTTCACCCAATCATCGAATAACGTGGGTGAAATCGCCAATGACGCAGCCGCCTCATCGCGCCGCAATGCAAAGCGGGGCAACGAAAACTCCCGAAGCGAGACCCTCCCCATCACGGCGCAGCCTTAAACAACGTTTCGATGCCATCGATGAGCTTCCGCACATCAACAAGCGACAGCGTGGTCGAATCTAACGATTTTATATCTTCAGATTCCGGATCAAACTTGTTGGTGTTTATGCCGCGCTGGAGGTTCCCAGCTGGGAAAACAAACCAACGCCGCCAAGCATCCAGCCGCCGCCTCTTTGCGTCCTGAACGAATGCTCGAGTAAACGCGAGTGCGCTCGACGGAGAAGCACCACCGCGAACGAGGCAAGCGATCATCCCCAACTCGAACGCGTTATTTCTCGAGAACATACGAGGGCGCCCTCGCTCGGGCTGATGATAATCGGTCTCCAAGTCCAATCGGGACACCCAATTTTCAAGGTCGCGACTGGTCGCAGGAATGACGGAAATCAGATCAGCCGCGGTTCTCATGGTGCCCTCACTGAGGTCACCATACTCTTTTTGAAAGCTCCGTCAATAGGGGCACCAGTATCGGCCTACCATGCCGAAGCCGGTCGTTTCATTCGTCGCAATGCACGAAGGTCGCCGGTGATCAGCCAGTCGAGGCTGATGTCATATTTGATGGCCAAGTTAAGTATCGCACTGCCCTCAGCTAAGATCTCACAACTCCAGTCGCCGACCGTTTCAGCCTGAGACACTGCTTCAAGGGCTCGATCGATTTCTTCCTGGACAATGTCGCGTTCGTTGCCAATCAGCAGAATGCGAGCCCGAACTGCGCTCGGTTCGCTAGCGGCTGCGAGAAAAGGCCCGAGAAATTCGGCACGTGTCGGCGTTTGTGTCATAGGTTTGCCCACCACAGCCGGTGTCAGACCGGCAGCCGGGAGTTGATAACCCGCTAGTGAGACGGGCCGGCGGCATTTAAGGGTTTCCCCTCTGGACATAGCGCACCGCTCCCGGCCATATCTGTCCGGTGGACGCACGCGCCAACGTGCTGCCAGCACCATTCGAAGCCCGCCAAGGCTTCCTTTCGCGCCGACGGCCCCCCGCGCCAACCGAGATGACCGTCTCACTAGTCCGGGTTATCAAGCCCACGGACAGACTCCCTGATTTGCAACGGATTGCCAAGCCCGTTCGGATACCCCTCTCGCGCGCGCACAAGTTGCTCTAACGTTCCTTGTCGCCTAACAATCACGGAAAACCCGACCTGTATTGGATTGTCCACGTGCGCAACTTCTATTTGAAGAGCCTAGACGCGGTTCTGCAGGGGTTACGCAATGCGCGCGGCCCTGCGAGAATCTATCGTCGCAAGTTCATCACCGTCGCTAAGAGAATGAAGCGGCGTGAGCGACGGCGGTTCATCGTTCTAGCGCGCCGATTGCAGCAAGCATACAACCGGCGGACTTTTCAGTTCGCACTTACCTCAAGGCCCATTCTTTTAAAGGTGAAGCGTTTGCTTCTAACTGTCTACGCGACGTTATTTTCAGTCTTGCTTACATTTCTCTTTTTGTTGTCCGCGACGCAAACAAGTGGCTGGAAGGCAAGCGAAGTGAACTTGACTGCGGCCCAAATCATAGGAGCCGCATTAGCGTTGGTTCTGTCGCTGTCTATCATTCCCGCACAGAGAGCAGCCGAATTATTTTCCATGGCGATCTTAAAGCTCTATGCAAAGGATGGTTCGTTGCTGGGGGCTTTCTTCGTCCTCGTTGCCACCACGATGGTCTCACTTCTGCTGGGAAGCAACTGGCTCGCTGACTTTGATCCGCGCGGTCCGATTGGCATTCAATTTTTACTGATGGGCATTTCTTTTGATGCGCTCCGATGGTTCTACGTGCGAACTCTCGATCTACTAGTGCCACAAAGCGCCATCCAATTGGTAATTCGCGAATGCAACGCGCAAATCGTGGAAGCGACCGCAACAGCCGACCGTCTGCTGAGAATTGACGACGCAGCGAAAGACCACGATCACGATTTTATTCGGGCCAAGGTAATAACCGCATCAGGCGTGCCCCGAGTGCTCAAATACTGGACGGCGCAACTAGAGGAGTTCGCTCATCGCTTCATCGCGCGCAAAGACACTTCGGTGGTCGACGGCATCACTGAGGGATTGGTGAACATCGGCGCGCGGTACATCGAAGGTAGAAAGGATAGTGTAATTCTACATCTCGACGCGAGCAATCCATTTGCTGGCCGCCTAAGCGACATCGAAGATGTTTTGAATCCGATTTACGAAAGCATGCAACTAATCATCAGGGCTGCGATCGGTTCCGCAAACGAACGTATTGTTCGCAACGCAGTAGCGCAGCAAGGGACACTTGCTCTGTTGGCCGTCGGCGTCACTAGTGCAGGTGCCTCAGGCGTGCAAGCTGCCCCACTGGCGTTCGCCGCAGCTTACTTTTTGGACAGGAGTGTGAGAGACGCCGAATCGGCTTCGATGATCGATGCGGTCCTCGTAGGAATCCGAAGCCTAGAAGCATTGTTAATGGCTCGAAAACCCGACGTCCTAACAAATGAAATGGAATCCCAAGTACGTGAATCCCTTTTTGAATTGGCGCGCGCGAGCTTTCGGCGGGCTGAGAGCCACATCGTTCCGTACCGCGCCGTAACTGGAATGCTCACATGTGCTGCTTATGAAATCGAAAATCGAGAGTTTTCCGAGACCGACTTCGGCGAGTTACTTGAACGAATATCGCAGTTGCTTCCATATGAGCTGCGAGCGGACTCTTCAAATCAACGTCGTTTGATGGTGTTTCCACCATATTCGATGAGCTATGAGCATAGCATCCCCATGCTTCTACAGAGGGTGGCCTCGAAGGTCACCGTAGACAACGAGCGGGAATGGATCGATCCATTCACTGATTTTCTTGAGGCTTCTGCGGGAGTAAGGAATCACTATCGCCAGATAAGCGGAATGGCCTTTCCTGATGCATTACTCAGAAAATGGATAGTCGATTCCCTCTTAGCTTGTGTGCAGGTTCACTTGCATTTGCTCAAAAGTCCAGTTGAAGGAACAGAGACTTTCCTGCGTCCGGTGGAAAGCAGCGCTAAACATCTTATCTCCTGGACGCCTGCCTTCTTCTCAAGCTCTCCGTCGAAATTTGCTGCAAATGATGCTGCAAACGGTCTCGCTGTAATAGGAATTCGTGCGCTCGAAGAAAGCTGGGTTGAGATTGCGCGTGCTTGCGGTAAAGCTCTCGCTGCGCTTGCCGGAAACAGTGCGGGTGTGAAACCTGAGCCATATGCCTTGGCCGACTTGCAAGAACGATTGGAAATTCTGGCGAGGGCGGCTGACACCCTCGGCAGTAACGCCCTCGCTTCTGAGTTTCGTGCGATGATAGTCCGGCCATCGAACATACCCGATACCGACTGGCCATCCTTCCTCAGTGCAAGGACCACACGATTCGAGCAGCTTGATGAGAGCCTAGAAAAGGCGGGGCGCCGGTCCCCTCGCGGCGACGATCCCATTGAGGAACTGAATAGTCTGATCGTACGGAAAAAGGTCCGAAACGCGATTAACGGCACATAGTTAGCCACCAGGAGCGTGCCCGAACTAGCTGCCCTAATCCTATGCACCGCGAAACGATCGCGAGGCACCAGGCGCCATCGCGTTTTCACGGTCCGACGTCAAACGCTATGCAGCTCATGGTGCCGAGAGCCGCCCGTCGCTTCCGAACTATCCAGCGCCGGCGATTTCTTGTTGCAATTGGCGCACGGCATGAGAATGACGCGATCGAAGCTGCGCGACAAAAAAAGCAAAAGCCTGCTGAAGGCGGGCTGTTCCAATTCGTCAATGGAGAATCCGTCCATGGATATTATGGCTACCATTTCGCTGGCATCAAAATCGATCGAGATCGCCAAAGCCATTCGCGACATCGATCTAAAAGTCGGCCAGGCCGACCTAAAAGGAAAAGCAGCGGACCTGATATCTGCTCTTGCTGACGTAAAAATCAGTCTTGTCGAGGCAAATGACCAACTACATGCGGCAGAAAAGGAAATTGAACGACTGAAAGAAACGCTTCGGCGGAAAGATCAGCTCGTGGAGTCGAGGGGATTCCTTTATCGATCCAGGACGGACGGATCTCCGCAAGGAAATCCCGCTTGCCCGGTCTGCCTTGAGAAGGAAGCTCGCATCTTTTTTACAACTCCCACTCACGATTCTGGTCGGCCCCTGCAATGTCCGAACTGTCGCGCAAAATACTTCGACGCGACCGAATATCTGTACGAGGGTGACAATTAACGGAATTTCGGGCCCGTCATGACTTATCGACGCCTCCAGCTCAGCTTCGCTTTGGCGAAACATCCTTCATTGCGCCGCCTCGGCGAGAATGGCCCAATTTTACCTTCGGACCTGCATTGCCAGCACCAGCATTGAGCGGATTTTTTATTCGCGAATAGCGAAACGCCTTGCCAATATCGGCAAACTCCCCGCTGGCTCGAGCAACCAGCCCGCGTTCGTGAAGTCGCTTGAGAGCCTTCGATAGCGCCACTCGATTGGCGGGTGTCGCTCGTCGATCGAGAGTATCAAGAATCTCTCCCGGCATCGCCCATACGCGTCGGCCGTCCTCGAAAGCCGGGAAGAGCGCGAGCGCAATCAAAATATCGCGCTGAAGAGATGAAAGACCTTTGCCCATAGAATCCTCTATTGGCTAACAATATCCCCTAAGAGAACATTGTTAGCCGTTAGCGCATCAGGTTTGTCAGCCGACCACTCACAGAAACGCCGAGAGCCAAAGATAACCCGAAATTTGGTAGCCTATCGACGCTACTCGCGCCGGCATCGGGAAACAGGGGCGACTCTTCCTTCCGAGAGAAGGTCGCCCCCGCTGGGCCAGCCTTGCATCCTTGAACCCTGCTACGTCATCGGGGCGGGCAGGATGCTTTTCGTTGTTCGCCGGGCTGCGGCAGCGTCAATGTCCTGCCCCGAATTGGGGATTAAACCCCGGCGCCGGCCGGAAACGCGCCGTGCACGAAAGCTGCCGGCCGCTTCACTGCCATCGCGAGCCGCTCCTCGGCGCGAACCGTGAGCATATTCTTGATGAAGTTGTCGCGATCTTCCGAGCTGACGAGCACCTCAGCGTCCAGACGATCGAAGATCTGCGCGCCGTCCAGGAAGGCACCGACCAAGAATTCGCCGGCGGCCATCGCCGGCGTTCCGACAGCCGGCCGCCCCCAAATCGTCGTGATCGGCGGTCCGAAAGGGCCGCCACCGATGTAACGATCATCGCCGTCCTTGATGATCTTCAGCGACTCAAGGTCATTGTTGTTCATCACGATGCCGGTAGCCGGCAGCAGCGCCACTTCGCTTTGCGCGATCGCATGAGCGAGCGTGTCGAATGCCGTGTCGCCCGTACCGTTGCGGCCGGTCTCGTAAGCAGTCGCTTGAGGGATGATGCCGTAAATGTGCTGGCCGGCGCCGCTTCCGAGGAGCAGCTCCTCCTCCTCCTTGACGCTGAGGCCGTAGCGCAGCTCGCCATCGATCGTCGATTGCAGCATCGGCGCGTCATCCATCGCCTGGCGAGACACAGGCACCCAATGCGCGATCGTGCGCACCGGCGCGTCAGCTTCGGTCCAGGCCAGCCCTGATTCGGGCTTTTGGGCGCCCTCGGTAACCACTGCCGCATTGTTCGTGCGGGTGGTCTGCCGGACATAGTTGACGTTGTTGCTGTTCGTGGTGCCTGGCGCGATCAAGCCGCGGATGGTCAACCGGCGCTTTGGCAAGCCAACGATCTCGCCGCGCCGGTCGGGCGCGATCATCCCGCCGGCGGACGTGCTGGCGGAGGTGATGGCCTGCACAACTGCAGAGATATTCCCGCGGCCGGCCGAGCCGCCGAAACTTTTGAAGGCCTCGGAACGTATGAAGATCTCGCCAGGCGACTCATTCGAGCCGCCGCCAAAACGGCCGCCGCGAGCTCCATCGGCCAAAAGCTGCTCGATATCGCGATTGCGGGTTTCGAGATCCTCGAGCCGCCGCGAAGCCGCGTCAACGCGGCCGCTCACATCGCCGGTGATCCGGTCGAGTTGCGTGCGGAGCTCGCCGAGCACGCGCTGAACGGGGTCGGCCTCATTCCTCGGAAAGCCGACCACTGATCGTGGCTTGTTGACTGCAAGTGCGGTAATGGCAGCGTGCGGCATTGCGCGCCGAGAGTTCATGCGAATGGTAGTCATGATGCGCTCCTTTCGAGCGGGATTGATGATCTCGCGTTGAGACAGGCTTGCGCTCGCCTCGAGCGAGGTGATTTCGTTTGGGGAGAAAGTGATCCGGGATTGGTTACCGCGGTCCCAGCGCCTGGCATGGGCTTCGACAGCGTCGCGCGTGTCGGGTCTCAACCGCCGACTCGAAACGAGCGGCGGTTGAGACGCGAGCAAGCTCGATTATTTTTCCAAACGCTGTCAATTGAAATTTTGGCGTAGCTGCGCATCGGCTGTTAGCACCTCGCGCTCGAAGGCGTCGGCAGCGTCGCGCAGGCGACAAACCACGGCCTCGCTGCCTTCCGATCGGGCTGCACGCACCAGCGCGGCCGCCAACATCGATTGCTCGGCCATCTCGGCCGGCACGCCAACAGCGACCAGGTCGTCGACGTGGCGATGCCAAACGCGAGCCAAATTCTGCTCAACGGTGGATGGATTGGTTGCAAGCATGCGGACGACAGTGCGGTTCGCGTTTTCAGGCTTCGACATCGGGAGTTTCTCCGGTTGAGGGTGAGAGGCTTCGTTTGACCGCGCCACGCGATGCCCAATTCAGGCGCGACCAATCCGATCTTTGCGCTTTCGCCTGAGCGATGCGGCAGGGGTCACTGCAGAACCGCTGCGGCCGGCCGCGGCGCCGAACAACTTCGAACGGCTTTCCGCAGACATCGCAGGAAGTCGACTGCGCGAGCGGCAGCGAGAGCTGCGGGAATTTAATCGTTCGATCGAGAGCCTTAGTTGCAGTCGACGTCCGGGCGTCGCCCCTAAGGCATTGATCTGACTCACAGCTTTTTTGAGCGGTCACGGTGTTGGTCCATTGGAGGTCCGAAAATTCGGTTTGGGCAGGAAAAAAACCCGCGAATGGGAGAGAGGCCGGTCTCGTCGCCGATGCTCTGGCGACTTTTGACCCGCCCTCCCCTTCATGGCGGCGGCCGCACCAGGCGCGCCGATGCGACGGCGGACGCGAGCAACGCGTCATTGAGCTGATTGCGACGCTGCAGCGTAGTGAGCCTTGCGCGCTCCCCATCGCTCATTTCGCCAAGCATCAGCCATCCGTCAGATCCAATACGTTGAGCTATGCGATTTTGGATGACCTCGGTCGCCTCTTGCTCCCCTTGGAAAGCCCTAAGCCGTTCCGCAGCGGAAGCGCTGATGTTTGAGCGTGAAGGTTCTATTGGTGGTTCTATTGAAGGTTTAGGCCGCATAGCTGTGCGGCCTGGTTTTCGGGCTGGGTGCGGCCTGGCCGGGCCGCATTCGTCACCATCGCTAGGCGCGACCGGGACGTTTGCCACAGCCCCGCCGGCCGCCTCCGACCAGGCCGCATTTTGCGGCCTGGCTGAACGGCCGGGTTCGACGGCCAAATTCGGTTCTGGCTGTTCCGATGAAGCACCACTAGAAACACGCTTCCCCTCCTTATCGGTCATGCTCAGTCGATAGACGAACGTCTGCCACTGCCCCCGACGCTTTGGCGGCCTTGTGATCGCTAAAAAGCCGTCGCTGATCAGTTTGCGCGTCTGCCGCTGGACGGTATCGAGCGACATTCCCGTGTCGTCAGCGAGCCGTCCCTGGGACGGCCAGCAGATGCCGTCAGCGTCCGCGTAGTTCGCTAGAACCAGCAGGAGAAGCTTCCGCGCCGGCGGGCCAACTTTCTGACGTACGGCCCATGCCGTGGCTTCCCAGCTCATGACTGCTCGCCCTCGCGCTCTGCGCGACAGACCGGCTCCAGCAATTCAGATAGGAAGCGCGTGCGGACGGTCCCGCGCGTTGCCCGCCAAACAGCACGCAGCGTCCGCAACTCGTCAGCTGCGCCACTAGCTCTCAGCATCCCCTCCCGGATGCGCTGGCGCACGGCCGGATCGGCCATCCGCGCTTTGGTCGCCTCGCTGATTTTGGCGCGCTCCGCAGGATCGCTCAGCTGCGCTCGCCTGGTCGCCGCTATTTTGGTGTTGGTTTCTTGGTTATGCTTCCAGCCGCCCGATCTCACGACGGCCTCCGCAACGCTTCGATCGGTGAGACCGGTTGCTGAGACACATATTGGAAAGCATCGAGACTTTGCGATGTCTCAGGCCGTCGTAAGTATTTGAAAAGCTTGAACTGGGTCAGGCCTGCCGGGCCCACCAGCCCTTCGCTCGCTTTGTCGCGCCAAATTGGGTCCGATTCGATTCCAGGGCTTCGCGTTCGGGCCAATACCGACCGTGAGTTCACTTTCGCTGACTACCATGCCGACGAACCTGGGGCATCACAGGGAGGTCGCGCGCTAATCGCGGATCACTTCGATGGCCGAGCGCTGGGGCCCTGGTTCAACAAGCTGCGCCGAGCAAGGATCGCTGAATTTGGCGGCGTGCCGTTCGCAAGTAGAGTAAAATCGTCAAGGCGAGCGGCAAACATCAGGCGTTAGAGCCCTGTGCGTGAGTGGGTTCGAGAGTTCCGCGAGTATGTGCGAGCCTACCGGGCCTATGTCTCGGCCAACCTTTTGTGGGTCAGAGCGACGCATCGCAGTTCACTAGTCTAGGAGCGGGCTTGTAAACAAGGAGGCCGAACATGACTGCAATCTCCTCTTCACCCACCCGGCGCAGCCTCCTCGCAGGGTCAGTCGCAACTGGTGCCGTCAGCTTGCTTCCAATACATTTCGTCGCCGCACGCCCGCAATCGAAGCAAGGAGGGTCCCCGTTTGGTACGACCAAAGCCGACGCAATTCTTCCCTTCCGCGTCAATGTCCGGGGTGAAGACCTCGCTAATCTCCGCCGGCGCCTCGCGTCCACGCGCTGGCCCACCAAAGAGCTCGTTGAGGATCGGTCGCAGGGTGTGCAGCTGGCGACGCTGCGGGCGCTCGCCCGCTACTGGTCGACTGAGTACGACTGGCGCAAGTGCGAGGCACGGCTGAACGCGTTGCCACAGTTCACGACCGTGATCGACGGGGTGAAGATCCATTTCATCCACGTCAAGTCCCGGCATGAGAACGCGCTGCCGCTGATCATGACGCACGGCTGGCCTGGCTCGGTCATCGAACTCCTCGATACCGTCGGTCCCCTGACTGACCCGACCAAGTATGGTGGCACTCCCGACGATGCATTCCACCTGGTGCTGCCGTCCTTGCCAGGCTACGGCTTCTCGGGTGAGCCGACCGAACTCGGATGGGACGCCGCGCGCATCGCGCGTGCGTGGGCGGGGCTAATGGATCGCCTCGGCTACACGCGCTACGTCGCCCAGGGTGGCGACGTAGGAGCGGCAGTAACGGATGCGATGGGGCGCCAGGCACCCAAGGGACTTCTCGGCATCCACGTCAACTTGCTCGCGGGTGTGGCGGCAATGTCCGACAAGCTGCCCGCAGAATCCGAGAAGGAACGCGCGGCGCAGAAGGCGGCCGCGACGTTTAGGGCGAGTGGCTTTGGCTACTTCCTAGAGCAGTCGACGCGGCCACAGACGATCGGCTACTCCCTGCTGAATTCACCCCTCGGGCTCGCGAGCTGGATGCTCGACCATGACACGGACAGCTACTACAAGATTTCCCAAGCGTTCGTGGAGGGTAAGCCCGCGGGCAATCTCACCCGGGACAGCATCCTCGACAACATCACGCTGTACTGGCTGACGGGCACTGGGGCCTCGGCCGCACGGTGGTACTGGGAGGCCGGACAGGCCGCAGCCCGTGCGGCCGGCAAGTCTCCTCCTGCGGTCGCGGTTCCCGTGGGATTTTCGACGTTCCCCGGCGAAATCTTTGCTGCGCCCCGAAGTTGGGTCGAGATTATGTACCCCGGCCTCGCCTACTTCAGCGAGGTCGAACGTGGCGGACATTTCGCCGCCTGGGAGGAGCCGAAGCTGTTTTCAGATGAGGTACGCGCAGCCTTCAGATCATTGCGCAAATAACGGACCAGAGGCTCGACGGCTCGGGGTATTGCGACGAGACGCCAGCGCCCGGTCGAACCCGGATGGTGCGTGCGAACAGCTTTGGTGCCATTCCGACTTGCGTCGCAAACCGGCGCTGGAATTGACTGGCGCTAAGGCCGGATTTTGCAACACAGTCCTTGATCCGCGCGCGGCCGCCGGCGGCGACCATCATCCGGGACGAGAGGCCGATCGCGCAGTCCTGCGTGCCGCTTTCGAGCATCGACCCGACCCAGCGCTCGACAATGTCGACGCGCTGAGCAAAATCACTTGCCATCCGCACCGCATCGCCAAGCGCCTCGGCGGATTTGCCTAGTCTAGCGGGCAACATGTTCGCTACTGCGGCGGGTGTGGGCGGACGCAGCTGCGCTCTTGGATCGATGCGGTGTTCATCTGCATCGACTGCGTGAAGCAAGGTCGTCGACTTCCAGAGAACGGTCCGGTGCCCCGAGCGGCAAATCAATTTTGCCGGGGGGCCCGGGCAGGCGATCTTCGCCAGCGCATCGATCAGCAATTCGCTGGTCCGAGGTCCGCGCGGGCACGGATTCGGCAAACTGTCGGAATAGCGCCCGGGCCTGCTCCATGTCGAGCGTCGGTACGTCATGCATTGATTTGTTGGTCCTCTATACCAATCGCTAGCGCACAGGGCGGGCATTCAGGGCTCGATTGGTATCGCGATTCCGCGCCCGTGAGGACGTGCTTTCGCGGTCTTTCTTGTGTAATCTCTTTCTGTAGTCGTCGGGCCAACACTTAGATTGGCGACGCACGGATCACGGTGACCGCGGTGCAACAAATTGCGGACTGGCTCAAAAAGCTCGGCATGTCCGAGTATGCGCAGAGGTTCGCCGAGAACGACATTGATATGGCCGTTCTCCCCGACTTGACCGACCAACATCTCAAAGACCTTGGCGTTTCGCTCGGCCACCGGTTGAAAATGCTGCATGCGATCCGCGATCTCAGCAACGTCTCGGCTGCCGTAACGGCACCTTCTGCACTCGTGGATATCGAGCCAACTCGGCGAGACGACGCCGAGCGTCGCCAACTGACGGTGATGTTCACCGACCTCGTTGGCTCGACCGCGCTCTCGACCACGCTCGACCCAGAGGATCTGCGTTCGGTAATCGGCGCTTATCATAAGTGCGTCGCGGAGACGGTCGCCCGGTTCGACGGCTTCGTGGCCAGGTACATGGGCGATGGGGTGCTCATCTATTTCGGCTATCCCCACGCTCATGAGGATGATGCCGAGCGTGCCGTCCGCGCAGGACTGGCGATCATCGAGGCGATCGGCAATCTGGGTATCCAGGAGCCGCTCCGGGTGCGTATCGGGGTCGCGACAGGCTTGGTCGTGGTTGGCGATCTCGTTGGTGCCGGCGAGGCCCAGGAACGCGGGGTGGTGGGCGAGACGCCGAACCTGGCGTCTCGTCTGCAGGGGATCGCTGAGCCGAGCACGGTTGTCATCGCCGAAGGCACCCGAAGGCTGCTCGGAAACCTCTTCGAGCTACAAGACCTCCGGCCGCAGGACCTCAAGGGCATCGCCGCGCCAACGCGGGCCTGGGTGGCGTTGCGGGCGAGCTCCGTGGAGAGCCGCTTCGAGGCGCTACACGCAACTGGCCTGACTGCCCTCGTCGGGCGGGAGGAAGAACTCGAATTGCTTCTACAGCGTTGGGCCAGGGCAAAGACAGGTGAAGGCCAGGCGGTCCTGATCGCCGGTGAGGCTGGGATCGGCAAGTCGCGTCTCACTGCCGCGCTTCTGGAACGACTCGCCGGAGAGCCGCATACGCGTTTGCGCTATGTCTGCTCGCCGCAGCACACCGACAGCGCGCTATATCCGATCATCGGGCAGATGGAACGTGCCGCCGGGCTGGCGCACGACGATACACTGCACGCGAGGCTCGACAAGCTTGATACCCTGCTCGCTCAGACCTCGACCTCGATCGGGGACGCTTCGCTCTTTGCCGAGATGCTGTCGCTTCCGAATGATGGACGCTATCCCGCCCTCAAATTGACCCCGCAGCAGCACAGGCAGCGAACATTCGAAGCGCTCATCTCACAATTAGAAGCGCTTACACGGCAAAGCCCAGTCTTGATAATCTTTGAGGATGCGCATTGGACCGATCCTACGAGCCTAGAAGCTTTCGGCCGGATCGTGGCCAGGATTGAGACCCTTCGCGCGCTAATGATTGTGATATTCCGCCCGGAATTCGATCCGCCCTGGATCGGGCGGCAGCACGTGACCGCCATGACGATCAATCGGCTGACGAAACACCAAGTCGGCGCCATGATCGACGGCGTAGTCGGCAGCAAGCTGCTGCCGGCGGGCATCAGACAGGACATCATCGAACGTACCGATGGCGTCCCCCTGTTCGTGGAGGAGATGACGAAGGCAGTGCTGGAGGCGGAGGGCCACGGCGCAGTCGAACGCACGATTGCCGTCATTCCGTCCCCGGCCTGGGCAGTCCCCGCAAGTTTGCACGCCTCATTGATGTCGCGGCTCGACCGGCTCGGCCCCGCCAAAGAAGTGGCACAGATTGGCGCGGCGATCGGCCGGGAGTTTTCGCATGCTCTCCTGGCGGCGGTGGTGCGCGTGCCAGCGGCGGAACTGGGATCAGTGCTGAACCGTCTCATAAAGGCTGGTTTGCTTTTCAGGTTAGGCTCGCCGCCGAATGCAACTTACCTATTCAAGCATGCTTTGGTGCGGGACGCGTCCTATAGCACGTTGCTGCGCCAGCCCCGCCGCGCGCTCCATGCACGCATTGCCGAAGCAATTGAAAGCCAATTCGCCGAAACAGCCGAGAGCCAGCCGGAACGGCTAGCACATCACTGCACTGAGGCCGGGCTGATCGAGAGGGCGGCGGCCTTATGGGGCAAGGCGGGACAGCGGTCGCTAGCGCGTTCAGCGCTAGTAGAGGCGACGGTTCAGCTAATCCGCGCTCTTTCACAGATTGCGACGCTGCCGGGCACACCAGCGCTGCGTGGCGACCAGATCAAACTGGAGGTCGCGCTTGTGAATGCCTTGATGAACACCAAGGGCCACGCGGCCCCTGAGACTATCGCATCTCTCGATCGAGCCCGCGCCTTCATCGAGCAAGCGGAGTCACTCGGAGAGCCCCCTGAAGACCCGTTGCTCCTGTTTTCAGTCCTCTATGGGTTCTGGGTCACGAACTATATAAAGTTCAAAAGCGACGCTCTCCTCG
The DNA here is from genome assembly GCF_040547725.1 of Bradyrhizobium sp. LA2.1. Lineage (NCBI taxonomy): Bacteria > Pseudomonadati > Pseudomonadota > Alphaproteobacteria > Hyphomicrobiales > Nitrobacteraceae > Bradyrhizobium > Bradyrhizobium sp. LA2.1. The sequence goes on along the minus strand of NZ_JBEPQI010000047.1, from coordinate 16,490 downwards.
ACCTTGCGACAGAGTGCTTGGCGCTTGCCGAGAAGCAGGGAACAATGGTTCCGCTCATGCTTGGGCATCGTATTATGGCTACGTCTCTGACGTGTACGGGCGTCCTTGCAGAAAGTCTGGCACATTACGATCAGGCGATCGCGATCTACAAACCCGCCGAGCATCGTACGCTGGCGGCTCGATTTGGCCAGGACATTAGGGTCGCAGCCCTCTCCTATCGGTCCTGGGCTCTATGGCTTCTTGGCTTCCCCGAGGCTGCAGGCAGAGACGCTGAACAGGCGCTCAAGGAAGCGCGCGAGATCGGCCAAGCAGCCACTTTGATGTATGCCCTGTTCCATACATCCTTTACCCATATCTGCTGCGGAAACTATGCGGCAGCAAGCGCCGAAGCTAATGAACTTGTCCCCCTGGCAGACGAGAGAGGTTCATTGTTTTGGGGGTCGCTCGGAATGGTGGTCCAAGGTTGCGTCTTGGCCCTCACTGGGAAGGCCTCAGACGCGGTCCATGTGATCGACTCGGGTATCATCGCACGTCGGTCAACGGCGGCAACAGCGCTAGTGCCATTCTGTTTGTCGTATCTGGCGGGCGCTCATGCTGAACTCGACCACTTCGATGATGCACGGGACTGCATTCGCGAAGCGATGACCCAGGTAGAAACAACCAAGGAAAGTTGGTTTGAGGCCGAGATCAAGCGCATGGCAGGCGAAATCGAGCTATCGTCGCCCAACCCAAACACAACGAAAGCGGAAGAATATTTCGAACATGCGCTGGCGGTCGCTCGTCAGCAGCAGGCAAAGTCCTGGGAACTGCGTGCGGCTGTGAGCATGGCGCGGCTGTGGTACGATCAGGGCAAACGACAGCAGGCCCACGATATTCTCGCCCCGGTCTATGGTTGGTTCACCGAGGGTTTCGACACGCTGGACTTGAAGGAGGCCAAATCGCTGCTGGAGCAGCTCAAGGCATGAGCGAGAGCAGCGAAACGTCGCGCAATTGATCGCTCGAACAGGCGCGCGCATCGATACCGCCATGACCGCAACCATCGATTTCAAAGGATCGCCGCGCGATGTCGGCGGATCGAGCTTGGCCGCCAAGCCTCGCAAACCGGCCGCGCTCGTTCGGCGTGATGCCGGTGCAGCGGATCGCGATCAAGGCCAATGCGCCGCCGTCAAAGGCGAGCATGCCGCCACATACCGTGCGTCGCGCCGCCACGAAAATACATCACCGGAATCGCATAGTTCGGAGCAAGTGCGAACCGATTGCTGCCTTTGCGACAGGCCCTATCAGGTGACGAACGGGCCTGGCCTTGCCGTCCCAAGTGGCCGCTGCTTGCGTAACTTTTGCGAACATCTCGCGGATACGGGGCTGGAGCTCGATCAGTTCTACGATCTCGCAACCCCCCGCGATGGAATTGCGCACTGCATTTGCTTTTTCAGGCGCCACCTCTCCAAGACGAATTCGTTCCATCAGAGGACCGGCGCGAGCAGGCAGGGAAAAATAGGTGAAGCGGGCGCCCGAAAAAGACATCATCTGCTGGATCGTCGCGCCACACGCCTTGGTCTGCGCGACGGACCGCTGGTAATCGTGCGGCTCGACGCAAAAACCGCAGTGCTGAAGACCGCTCCTTCCGGCCGCAAGAAAGGCGCGCCAGCTTGACGGCTCATTGTCGAGCGGCTGAATAAGCTCCAGCTGCACCCCGCCGACCTGGCAGAATCCGAACATGATCAGCGGGCGTGAGGGCCTCTCCAGATACTTGTTATCAGTGACCACCACCGGACCAATCGTGAGCCAGGGCCCGATACCCTGGTCTATCCAGCCCTTGATGGCTTGCTCAAGATCGGGCACCACATAGCCGAGCTGATCAGCGCTTTTCTCAAGCAACGGGATGTCCGCATCGATTGGCTTGCTGAGGCGCTCCATACGATTCTCCGGTGCTGCCGAACGTTGTCGCGCAGACGTTCCGCGACAACCTACTATAACCCTGGAAAATTGCAGTAGGACGGCTGTGCCGCGGTCGCGCGCAGATGCAGCTTTCCTGGCGGGACTCAATCAAGGGATCTAAGAGCAATCGGGTTACGATGTCCCCATTCATTCCAACCTGAACCCGATTACGCGTCGCGCTGGGTCAGGAAGTTTATGCAAGTGCGCAGCCATTCGAGGTCTGGACCTGCAGGCACACCGGCGAACGCCGAGTTGTGGAATTCGCGCGCTGCAGCCTCTGCAAATTCGGCTGCCGCTCGCTGCGCCCATGGGATGCTCCCGCCGTCCGCGATGATCTGATGTAGCCTCAGCACTTCGCGCGGCAAACGTCGCTCGCGGGGCCGCGCCAGAAAGGTGCTAATCCACGCACGGTCAGTGGGATTCGCCCGACCCAGGGCGTGCGCGAGCAGAAGCGTCCGTTTGCCTTCCCAGAGATCTCCGTCGATCTCCTTGCCGTAACGCCCAATGTCGCCAACCAGGTTAAGAACATCGTCGGTGATCTGGAAAGCCAGTCCAAGCAGATAGCCAAACCGATCAAATCGACCGAGATTCTGGTCCTCGCCGTTGGCAACGAGTGCACCAATCCGCATGGGGTGAATGAAGCTGTACCAGGCCGTTTTCTTGAGCACGAGCCGCAGATAATCGTCTGTCGTAACTGTGAGATCATTGTCTCGTACCCATCCTAGTTCGTTGGCCTGCCCCTCCAAGGTCTCGACGACCATGTGATCGACTTCGTCGAAGATGCGCAGCGCCGTCACCGGGCCGAGCCGCTCGCCGGTCTTACGGAAAAGGCGCATAGCGAGTGCGTTCATGGAATCGCCGGTGTTCACGGCAATTGGAATCCCGGCGCGGCGATGCATTGTCGCAACGCCACGCCGCCAGTCGCTACCGTCTTCAATATCGTCGTGCACGAGAAATGCATTGTGCAGCATTTCCAGGCCGGCGGCGGCAGGAAACGCATCCTCCGCGCGGCCGCCCAGCGCTCTCGCGGTCGCGATGCAGAGGGCAGGACGAAGGCCCTTGCCTGACCGGCCCATGAAATCCGTCACGAGCCCATACAGGTGGCGCTGCGGTTCCCACGTCGGTACACCTTCTGTGAGCATATCGGCCAGCATGTCGCGATACCACACCAGGCGGTCCAGAAAGCCGGCCGGGCCTACGATCTCGCCGGCCAATGGCACAGTATCCGCGACCTTGATCAACGCATCCTGCAGGGTGGGCACATCAACCAAGCGGCGCGCCATCGTCGCCGGGTCGACCGCATCAAGCGCGCCGACATCATCCGCGGCGGCACTGTGCGAGTCGAGCGTGTCGGCGACGGCATGGGTGAACGGCGATACCTGCTCGAGCAGGGAGCTCGCCTGCTCCAGCAGCGGCGACGCACCGCGTAAGGCGTGGGCAGCTACCTGCGCGAGTGAAGCGTCCCACGGCAGGCCGGCCTGGTATCGCGCAGCATCGTGCAGCCGCCATGGCAGGAGGATTTCAGGTTCGTGCAGCGGCCACAGCTCACAGCGGCTTCCGTCGAATTTCACGGCGTCAAGCAGGCCATTCACTGCGCGCCGAGCTGCCTCATTGGCTGCCTCCATCGTCGCGAGGTCGGTATGCGTGCGAACGTAGTCCGACGCCAGAAAAAGGTTTGGAATGGCGGTGGTCGCCTCGGGACGCAAGGCCCAGGTTTCGACTTGGTTCACCAGAAGCGGCTCGGAATTCCGTAGCCAGCCCGGGCGTGCGGGATCGTTCTCAATGTTTGCGCTGAGGAACCACGAATGCAAATCCTCATCGCGCAGCACCTCATCACCGGCATCATTGAGCGAGCGCTTGAGTTGATTCCATGTCTCGCGCACCACCTCTTCACGCGAGCACCGCATGGCTGGGCGTCCGTCCGATCCCGGCGCCGTCCAATCAGAAAGATCGACCGAGAGGATGCCGTGCACATCGCTGTCTCGGAACAGCTCAGACGGCACATCACGCCAGAACTGAAGCTGCGAGATGCTCGTGAGCGCCCATTCGGTGTCGATGTGAATCACGTGCCCGTGCGCCGACGGCACCGCGCGGTGCAGATAGAACTGCACACCATTCATCCACTCCAGGTTCGGAGCCAGCGCGCGCAGGTTGGCGAGCGTCGGGTCGGCTGCCGCCAGGCGGTCGCTCACCAGGGGGGCGATGTCCTCGAGCGGGAGCGCCGCCACGTAGTGGTCGCCATGCACCATGATGCGCTGGCCCTGCTGGAGAGCGACGACGCCGGCGATCCGTCCGTTCTCGTAAAGGATCTCCTCGACCCACGCGTTCTTGACGTACCGCACCCCTCTCGATTCGAGATACGCAAGCCACGGATCGATCCAGACAAGATTCGTTGGCCCATCGAGCACGCGATCAGTCGATCCCGCGATCGGGTTCAGGATCGTGAGCACCAGCTGCACAAAGATGTCACCGATGGTGCGCGCGCTGGCCTTGCGCGCCTTGGACGCCACCAGCGAGCGCGTAATGCCGGTAGCGAGGAACTTCTGATATGACTCGGACCGCTGCTCGGCGCCGACGAACTCCCACCAGCTCGTGCGTTCGTATTCTGCGAGCCGGCGCTGGGGGCACGACGTGAGTATCTGCCAGACGCGCGCACCGAAGAATGCCAGATCGTCGGGTGTGAGGCCAGTGGAGTGTTCGAACAACAGCAGGATGTCCCGCAACATGGTGCCGGCATCGCGGGGCGAGAGCGGAAAGCCGGCGGGTACGACGAACGGGGGCTCGTCGTATTGCGTGAACTCCAGTCGCGTGGTCGGCACCAGGTGATCCGCAACCTTGCTCCCGTCAAACGACGGTATGCGGCGCATTGTCTCGATTACGTGCTTGTAGAAACCTGGGAAGAATCGAAACCCATGCTCGCCGGGCACCCGATGCTGGATCGACGCCCCAGCGCCATCGGCGACCTGATGTCCGCTGGTGTCCTCGCCCTCGTGGAAGACGGGAATGCTGCGGGCCTTGCCTCCCGCAATATCGCCGCTCTCGAGCACCACGACATCAAAGCCGCGCTCGACCAACTCGTGCGCGGCACTCATGCCGGCGACACCGCCACCCAAGACGATAACCCTAGTAGGCATGCTTCACCGAGCCATGACCACTTAGTCCGACTTTTAGCCAGCTTTGGAGGCGTCACCGAGCGCGCGGGACGCGATACATCAGATCACTCTCGACGATCTCACGAGCACTTTCAAGCATGAGCTTCATTGCACAAAGTTGCCAAACGTACGCCAGCAGCCATCTGTATTTTACCAAGTAGAGAGCTCGAAGCGATCCGTATTAGGAATTGGGCGAGTTTGCCGATTGGCCTTCACGGCATCTCCTTAAGCTTAGCCTTTGCCAGGTCCGCGTAGAGCCCCTCGGGATGATGGTCCAAGAACACGATGAGCGCGGCCTTGCTACCGATCTGCAGCGCGAGCTCAAGGTCGCGCCCTGGATCGGCCTGCGGCTTGGCCTGAGCGGAAGCCGCGGGTTCGGGGTCTCGCACAGGCTGACAGAATTTTCCTGCTTTCAGATCATATGCGAGGGTATCGATGGGCGCTCCGTGTTCGTCAATTAAGTCAATGAACAATAGACCGCTGCTCGGCGCTTCCACAGTTATTCTGAACCCGTCTTTCTGGCGCTTCGGTTCGATTAGCGTGTTGTCGTCGATCCTCCTCACTCTATAGGTTTTCTCAATTTTTCGCCGGGCGGCCTCGTCATCGATCGAAAGGGCAGATTTCAAATCCTCGATGCCTATTGAGATTTGCATTTGCATCTCCTCCTAGTCTTGTACCGAGGCGAGTAGCGATCAAGTGAGCTTAGCCCCGAGACATTTGTCCGTACACGCCGCGATCGCCGGAAATGTCAATCGCTACGGTGCCCCGATTTCAATCAGCCGTACGATCGCTTCGTGTTCCTTGATGCGGAGCGCCATCTTCTCGCACACACGGAAGACGAAATTCGGCTCGGCTGTGACCTGCAGGAACTGGACGCATACGTCTGTGGCGATGACTAGCTCGACTGGCTCGCCGCCAAGTGCCACAACCACGCCGTTCGCAACGGCGGGAGTGACGTTAAGCGTGGACGAGCGGAGCAGCGGACCGCCGCCCAGAAACGGGAGGATGCGATCTTGCGCCAATACAAGAGCCGCCGATGGCGTCTGAGCGACAAGAAACAGCGCCTGGTCAAGCACCACCGCGAACGGTCCGAAGTGGCCCTGCGCTTCCAGGAGGCCAATGGCCTGGGCTATCCCGACCACCAGCCGCGCGTCTCTGGTTTTGAGCGGCACCGCTGCAATGTTCACCTGCGGCGCCAGAGGGAATCCGAGTGGGATTGTCCAAAGTCCACGGCTTGGCTCCCCGCCGGTGATTTCCCAGAGCCTTTGCGGGGGCGCTGGGCCGACATTTATGGGAGGGGCAAACCTATTCTGTCCCGGGAATGCTGGGTCTGGCACCAATCCCCTGAAGACGACGGCGTCCTCGAGACGAGCCAGTACGCTGGCAGCGCGCCGGAATAAGGCCAGCACGCTGGTCATCTCCGGATCGGCCATCTGCGCACCCCGCACGGGCACTCTTACCTGTAACGTCGCCAACTGGATGACACGCTTGTCCTGGATACCTAATATTATCGGCGGCGGAACAGGCGATATTGTCGGCGGCGGAAATGGCGGCGGCGGTGCAGCCCAAGCAGCCCAATTAGGCGGAGCAACCTGGGTGATAACTTCCTGCCTCACGAAGTCGGTATCCCCGGGCAGCGGCCCAAGCAACGGAAGGAACGTCGCCGCGATCCGTACGCGGCTAGCTTCCTCTTGAACGGCTTTGTTGACACGAGCCCACTGCTCGTCGGTCCAAGGCACTTGCGGATTATCGGTTGTCATCTCAGAGGCCCCCCTAATCAGATACATCGGGAACGAGATGTCGTTTGTGCTTGCGCACGAACGCAAATATCTTGAGCTCAAAACACCGTCTGCGCGCACTCCACGAGTGCGGCTTCGAATAAGTCTTCACTCTACATGTTTTGCTGCCCCCGCCGTTACGACGTATATGTCGTACGAGGCGCGAAGCGTCTTCATGTCCACTCTGCCAACGCCAATACACTGGGCGCGGTTGAGCCAGGCGAGTTCTTTGTCAGCGGTCGCGTAGGTCGGAGCAAGAACGAACGGCGGCAGTATACCGAAGTCGCCGCGGATGGCGCGTGCGTAGCCGTCCGCACCCAGGTCAAGGACGCCATCATACAAGCAATCGATCCGCGCACCAGACCGCGTCTGCAGACACTCCGTCACGTTGACTATTCCAACACCGTCCTTGCGGATGCGCAGCCAGTTGACCCCGCCGGGCCGGACGATCCCCTCGAAGCGCGGCCCAACGAAGCGTCCTTCCGTGACGTGCAAGTTGATCCGCAGTCCATCCGGCATGACGCCTATCACCTCCTTACGCATGGCTACCGTGCCGGCCCAGAGGAACGTGGTATCCCAGTCCCAGCGAGGCTCGCCTGCAGGTAGAGCAGCGGTCTCGACCGGTGCCGCTCCGTAACCCACCAGATACCGGGGACATTCGGCGGACTCCCGTAGGCGCGGAGAGATCGGCTGGCCGGCAAAGCCAAGCACCGGCAGAAACTCCACCGTTCCGCCGGATTGGCCCGGCAGGAGCGCCCGGAATAGCCGACCGTTCGCACCGTGGACGCGCAGCGCGGATTGCCCGATTGCCTGGCGGACCGGGCCTCCGTTCACCCGGTACTCCACCGTGACAACCTGACCCGGCCGCACTGGAGAGACCGCTACCGTGACCGATGCTGGGGTTCCCGGAGAAATCACCGCGGGGGGCACGGGCGTATCCGCCCCGCCCCATCGCAACTCCGAGCCGTCCCGTGCGCGCTGCATCGAAGGCATGCATGCTGCCGTAGCTGGAGCTTCATCCGTTTGCAGCGTCAGGGAAGGCGCCGGAAGAAACCGGTCACACGCCGGAATAGGTGAGGGCTTTGCCGCAGCTTCCGCAAAAACGCACGGCCGTCTATTGACGAATCCGCGCGACGGGGAATTCACCGGACGCTCCGCGGCGTGAGATCGAGGCCCCGGCGCACCCGCCATGCTTCGTCTTCCTCGGCGAGGATTTCGAGTGCGCGCGCAATGAGATCGCCGGGATTGGTCACCATGGGGGGTGTGCAAGCCGCCGCCTGCCGCACCGAGGAGCCTCCCAAGCGCGCAGCGTTTTGGCGTGCTGATTGAAGCACGTCAAAAGGTTGTCGAAGAAGGCCGCGCTTTTGGGCCGCCCCGGTCTGGACGCCAGCCGCATCCGCAAGTCCCGGTAAACGCGACAGCGGCGACGCCCCCGGGGGAGAGAGCCCCGAGTCTTCGACCGCGCTTTTCGATCCATAGCATTTGCCTTGCATTTGCTCGACCGACTTCGGATCCTGGTTCTGTCTAATAGACTACATTGTATTGCGTGTACAGGACAGGGGCTGCTGCCGGTAGTTGGGCGACCTGCTGGATCTCCCCACGCCGGCGCCAGCCCGCTTGCGACGGCGAAAAACCGCGTGCCAGCGGCGCGATACGCTATCGCAAGGCGGATCTGTAGAACCCGATATCGTCTTGGATCACCGCGTCCAGTCCGACTGGTACGCGAGCAGGATTTGCCAGATCAAGCTTCCGAAACACGATCTTGTCGCGCCAGACCTTTCGCAAAAAATCCTCAAATACGAGAATTGTCAGTTGTTCACCTGCACATCGTCGGTATCCAAAGCCGAACGGAGCAAAGCCGGCATAGTCACAAACCGGGTAGCTTCGTTCGTCCGCAACGACAAATAAGGTGCCGAAGCCGCTATTTGTAATATGGGCGTTTCGTCCGTCCTTGACCTTGAAATTGGTGATGTCGAACGGGCACCGTGCCAGGCCGATTTGCCGACATTTGTCATCGTTGATCTGCGCGCTGGTCGGGACGCGGAGATATCGTTGCGGATCGAACGTATTCGGATCCGTCCAGTGAACCGGATCCAGGCTGGTGCTGGCATGCGGCGTGGATACATAGCTGTCTCTTTCAAACGGCATGCCGAGCTTTTGCTGCGGAGCCTCCCCGCGGACGCTTGATCTCGCATCATGGATGGCGGAGACGCTGCCACCGTTCGGCGAAATCACGCGAAACAATTCCATTACGAATAGCTCAAGTGGCGAGAAACACGCACCTCCGGCAGTGTCGAAATTTCCGCTCATTGTCTTCTGAAATGATGCTCGCACGGCCTGGTCGCCGCGGTCTTCCGACAGGAGCGACATGACCCGGAAAATCGCATTGCCCCATTGGCTTAGCGCGACGAAATCGTGGAGGCACTCGATGACCATGTCCTTCTTGCTGAAATGACCGCCGTCCTGGGCATTCTTCAGCCAATGCCAAGCCATGGTTCTCTCGGGATTTTTGATTTTGCCCGATTGGATATCGTCGATGCGTTTGCCGATCCACGATTTGAGAAAATCCTGAAGCTCACGAACCTTCATATAGTTTTGGTAGGTAACTGGCAGCAACGGATCCCGATAGGCAAAGACCGTATTGAACGCCTTTCCTATTTCACGAACCTCACGGGGAATATCGCTGCCAACAAGTCCAAGGTGAAGGTCCCAATAGAGGTCGAAATAGTGGTCGAGGTAGTGCTGCATGAATGGCCTGTCAGCAAATTTCTGATCTAAGAGCTTGTCAAAAAAAGCTGTAACTTTGGCGCGGTACATCGGCTTATAGAGATCGGGCGTCACCGCCGAAAAATAAATTCGCTTGCGAAGATTATTCTCACCCCGCTTCTCGAGACCTTGCAGGAAAACCATCACGCCCTCCTCAGGGGTCGGTTTCCAGTCACGATAGATGAGACCAAAACGATCACGAGGGAGTGCATTCTCCTTACTGAAATTAAGGTCAATCATTGGCAACAGGGGCCGCTCCCCTTCGTAAACGTTCGTCAGGAAGAACGGTATGACGACTTTCTCGACGTAGATCGGATCGAAATTGGCAGGAATCGCGGCGCGAAAACGTTCAACCGCGGTGATGATCTGCTCCGGTATCGGTGACTGTGCTGCAGCGCTGGACGCCTCTTGTGCTCGCTCCCCCACCCGCACCACGTACATGTCGAACTGCGCGCGAAGCGCGCTCATGTCCACCTTCCCCACACCGATGCACTGGACGCGGTTGAGCCATTCGAGCCTCGGATCCGCAGTCTCATATGTCGGTGTGACCACGGCGGAGATTTGCTGGTCATACTCACCGCGCAGCGCCCGAGCGTAGCCGTCGGGACCAAAATCGGCGACCCCGCCGTAGGCGCCGTACACGCGAACACGGTCCCGCGTCTCGAAACACGCCCGGACGTTGACGATCGCAATTCCATCCGGACGGATATGCATCCAGTCCGCCGCGCCGGGTAACACGACGGCATCGTGACCCGGCCCAACGAAGGTCCCTTCCGTGATGTGCCAATTGACCCGGAGGCCGTCGGACATTGGGCCGACCAATTCTTTGCGGAGCACTACCTTCAATGATCCGAGGAAGCTCGTATTCCAAGCCAAGTGGGATGGGGCAGAGGCGGCCTCTTCGGATGCCCCCCAACGAAGGCGCGAGCCGGCGCTTGCCATTCCCTCGCATGCAGCCGAACTGTCGCGGGCGCAACGCGGGGTCTGATCCGCCAGGCCGGTGATCACCCCCCGCACCTTGGGAAAAAAACCCAGCACTTTGGGCGTGAAGCCCCATGCGAGAAGGGTCCGACCTTCTTCCGAGCTCCGGTCGAAGTGCAAAGATCCTGGCATCACCGGCTGCAGCCGAGGGGCGACATCGCTTCGCCACTGCCAGCAAACGACCGGCCCCTGCCCGATGCGCGCGACCGCCGGGTAGACGCATTCGGCACCGCGCGGAAGCGCCTGCAGCGTGACGCCGGCTGTTTTGGCCGCCTGAGCTACCACTGACTCGTATGCCGTCGGATCCCCGGTAAGCGCCAGGTCTCCCTGGACGACGCCACGTCTATGCTGGTCTTTGATCGACAAGTGAAGCCGGCGACCGATGCACGCCATGTCGATGGTCCCGGGCCGCTTGTCGGTACCCATGCGCTCGCGGCCGACGTCGATCGCAACCTGGGTCGTATCGAGCAGTCGGAACATGTACATCCGCGCTTTGTTCTCATACACCGCTGCTGCGGGATCGAACGATCCATCAAGCATCACAAGCACGCTCGATGCGCCGTTGGAGGCCGCCTTCAGGGACGCCTGGCTTTCGGGAGCGTTGTCCGCCACGGCAGCAACCACTATGAACATAGCGGCATACGGCCCGATCGAGGTGTCGGTGAACTTATTCGACCAGAGCTGTGCGACAGCCGCGTGCCTGCCGTCCGCGTACTTCAAGGTTATCGGCCTGTAGCCACTGCCGGCCAATGCGGCATTCACGAGAGGTACATTGGAGCACTCGCCGTAGAGGTGCACCATTTGACCGTTATAATACTGAAGCTCATTCGGCACGACTGCGCCGCTGGCGGTCGTATAGGTCTTGCCCGTGATGATGTACTTGTCGAAGAGTGGTTCGTACCGCTCATTATCGACATCGGACGGTGGCGGCACGAACGCGTCCAAAGTCAACTTGCTCTTCGCTTCTCGGGACAGTTGCTGCTCGAAGGTGCGAAGGACTTCTTGAACGTCCTCTTTGCTATGAGGAATCTGCAAGAGTCGAATGACATCCGAATTTCCGAGCTCGCCGGCTGCGGCGAGCCGAGAGGCCTCGCGGATCATTCCGCTGCTACGAATCGCTGTGCCCACGCTGGTCTCCCTTGAATAGAATGAACCGCGCCAGGAGCCGCGCCGCATTGTCCGTTCGAACCATTATTCCTGAGCGCGAATGTCGGAATTTATAATATCCTGCTGGTCCCTGCGAATGCCACACTTATCCACCTCCTGGAAGTGATCCGACTTGAGGTATGTGTTGGGCCTCAAGGAGGACTACAAACGGCAAAAACGCTACATGCCCGAAGAGATCGTCGCGAAGCCTGCGGTAGGTCGAACGTCCTGGTCTCGCAGGGCAAAACATGTCCAGGCGATCGGCCAGATCGGCGTGGGCCCTTTCGTCGACGAGGAATTTCTGGAGGTGTAAACAGCACGCCGCCAGCGCCAACAGAAAGCCTAGCCCGCAAGTCCGCGCGGGCGGTGGCTTGCATTAGCGGCACATGAGGTCGCGGCCGCGCGCGAAGTATCGAACAACTGCCGATCGAGGGTCATTGCATCGGTCAGGGACCCCAATGGTGTGCTCGAAAAGTTGCTGTTGCCGCTCGATGCCCAGCGAAGAACGGTAGGCCGGAAAGCCGCCATTTTGCGTTTGAGAAGTTCTTCGCGCGAAGAGTTCGGAAGTTGTGCCTGCCGTAAATCAGATCCGGCCATATTGATGGTGCAGTCCGCCCAAGATCGGGCGGCAGACGACATTCCCGGCCCACTCAACGCCGCGAGGGACTGGGGCATCCTTGTTCAATGACAAATGAGTGCGCGTGCCGTTGTAGTAGTCTTGGTACGACAGCAGAACGTGGCGCAGATGGCGTTCGCCGAAGACTACGACATGGCATTCCCTCCGGATTGAACCGATCAACCGTTCTGCGTAGGCGTTTTGCCAAGGTGAGCGGAAAGACGTCGGGCGGTCTCGAATGCCGATCGGCAGCTCCGGGCTTCTACTCATCGTCCAGAGCAAGCCTCAATTGCTGCGAACGTGAACGGCAATTGCATGTTTCCGCTTTTCGGAGCGCGTTTTGGGTGTCACCATGCTCGTGAATGGACGGGAGGGCCGCCATGCGCTGGTGTGTCTCGGTTGGGGCGGTGCTTGTTGCGGGGACGATAGTAGGAGGTGTCGTTGCTGGCATTGCCGCGCCGAGCCCGAAATCCCAATTCGCCGACACCAAACACAAAGTATCATCCGTCAATGTCGAGCTCGTTATCGCCGTCGACGTCTCCTATTCGATGGACATGGACGAACTTGCCATTCAGCGCGAAGGCTATGCACAGGCCATCGTGTCGAAAGACTTCCTGCAGGCGCTGAGTGCCGTTCCGGGCAGCAAGGTGGCCGTGACCTATTTCGAGTGGTCGATGTCGGGCGACGACAAGATCATCATTCCCTGGCGCGTGATCGATGGCCCGGAATCGGCGGATGCCGTGGCCGCCGAGATCATGAAAACACCAGTTCGCCGAGGTTCGAGTACCTCAATTTCCGGTGCGATTAATTTCGCACTGCAGCTGTTCGAAAAGAATCCGTATCGCGGGTTGCGGCGCGTCATCGACATTTCCGGCGATGGGCCGAACAACGACGGAGCCCCCGTAACCGGCGCGCGCGACGCTGCCCTGGAGAAAGGCATCATCATCAACGGCCTCCCGATCATGGTGAAGGAGCCATCCCTCTCGACGACCGATATCGAGAACCTCGATCTCGATTACGAGGACTGCGTGATCGGAGGGCCGGGCGCCTTCATCATGACGATCAAAGATCGCGAAAAATTCCAGGCAGCGATCCGGACCAAGCTTGTTCGCGAAGTTGCGGGCCTCACGCCAGAGAGCGGGATCGTCCCAGCCGCCGAGAAAGAGCCCCGGGTGCCCTGTCTGATCGGCGAAAAAAAATCGCAGGAGCGCGGCCGGCGGTGAGTGTCGAGACGATCATTCAGAGCCGCCGGGCGAACAAACCTTTAGACAGCAGTTTATCATGGTCGCAGCCCCACGCGTCGGGACATTGGAGCTGCTAACGTCCGTTCGTGGCCTACACCGACGAAATCCCGCGCTCGTCCCAATGACGGCTGTTAAGGGGCGACCAGAAATGGCTAACATATGGCCAAAACAACGAGACTGGCGAGTAGGCTTTGGAAACTGTGCCCCAGCAGGCCGTAGTCAGCATATATTTGGGCACAAGGAGGTGCGAAATGGCGACAGCAGCTACCCAAGTCGTTCTTGATACGCCGGCGCCCGTGTTCCAGCTTCCGGCCACCGACGGCAAGATTTACGCACTGGACGACGTTGCGGGCGAAAAAGGCACGGTCGTCGTCTTCATCTGCAACCATTGTCCCTATGTCAAAGCGGTGATCGACCGCATGGTTTCGGACGCCCGCGCGCTGATGTCGGAGAGCATAGGCTTTGCGGCGGTTTGCTCGAACGATGCGGCGAACTATCCCGAAGACTCATTTGAGAATATGAAGCGTTTCGCGAGGGCTCATGATTTCCCGTTTCCATATCTCCACGACGAGACCCAGACAGTCGCTCGGGCGTATGGGGCGGTCTGTACGCCGGACTTCTTCGGTTACAATGCCGACCGCAAGCTCAAGTATCGCGGCCGGCTCGACGAAGGGCGCGCAACTCCGCCTCGCGCGGGGGCGCCCCGAGAGCTTGTCGAGGCCATGCGCGCGATTGCGACCACCGGTCTTGCGCCGGCTGACCAAAAGGCGTCTATTGGCTGCTCGATCAAATGGAAGGACGAATGAAGCCGATCCCTGTCAACAGGTTTCGTATCTGAGACCGCCGCGTGCGGCAGCATTTGCTGCACATGTGCGATTTGACTAGCGGCATCACGAGGACCCTGCGGCTGCTGCCGGAGTCGCGTTCGCCCCTTCTCCTTCAGGTCTGCTTCCGGGGCAACACGAGGCTTCGGCTCCTGCAATCCGACCCGTCAGTGCTGCGTCGCTTTTGCGACACCGATCGACTCCTGTCGAGCGCTCGGACCAGATTTGCTCACCCTGAGTTCTTCCGGTGTTGGCCCGTTTGGGGCACGCCAACCGGCCCGGAAACTGTCCGCTTGTCGAGGGGAAGACGGGAAGTGGCTCGCCCGCGGTCAAAATGGCGTATTGACTCCAACCGGACGTTGCGCGCCCCAAGACAGGAACTGTGGTATCCTCCGTCAAACGCGATGGGACGGTTCAATGAAGGCGGCTGCCCCCTCTAGTGGCACTTGCTGCGCGTCCTCGTGTCCTCGCCGGGCTCCGGGACAGCACAAAATTGCCTGGCATCCCCACCTCTTAGGCGCCCGCTCGGCCCGCGCCGACGAGGTGATCGAATGAGCGCGCTAGGCAATGGTGCGATCCTGCCGGCGGAAGACCGGTCCGAGTAAGGGGTAACGCTCTCCCGGGTTCGAGGAGGACCAGCGTCGTGAAGCGGGACTTCGACCTCATCGTCTATGGCGCGACGGGTTACACCGGCCGTCTCGTCGCCGAATATCTGACGACGTCCTATCGCGGCGACGATGCTCCGTCCTGGGCGATCGCGGGACGCTCGACCGACAAGCTCCAGAAAGTGCGTGCCGACATCGGCGCACCAGACGATTTGACTTTGGTGAAAGCGGATGCCGGCGAACCGGCCAGCCTACGTTCGATGTGCGAGCGTGCGGCCGTGATTATCACGACGGTCGGGCCTTATCAGCTTTACGGCCCCGAGCTTGTGGCGGCCTGCGCGGCCACCGGCACTGGCTATGTCGATCTGTGCGGCGAACCGGCGTGGATGCGGCGCATGATCGACGCCCATCACGAAGAGGCGAAACGGACCGGCGCGCGCATCGTCTTCTCCTGCGGCTTCGATTCCATCCCGTTCGATCTCGGCGTGCTCACGTTGCAGGAGAAGGCGCGCGAGAAATTCGGACGCCCGGCGCGGCGGGTTAAAGCCCGCCTGCGCAAGGTGAAAGGCGGCATGTCGGGCGGCACCGCAGCGAGCGCCCAGGCGACGTTGGCGGCCGCGGCGCGCGACCCGGCCCTGATCCGGCTGCTGACCGATCCCTTCGCGCTGACACCCGGGTTCACCGGGCCGTCTCAGCCGTCGGGCCTTATCCCCGAATACGACCCGAGCATGAACGTGTGGCTCGTGCCGTTTCCCATGGCGCCGGTCAACACCAAGAACGTACACCGCACGAATTTCCTGTTGGGTCATCCCTACGGCACGGACTTCGTTTACGACGAGATGATGGTCGCGCCCGGATTTGGGGAAATCGGTCGCGTGACGACGGAGACCTTCGCCACCATATTTTCCCTGCTCGGGACCGGCGGTCTCAAACCCGGTGCAGGCCCGACTCGGGAAGAGCGCGCGAAGGGCTTCTACGACATCCTCTTCCTGGGCGAGCTGCCGGATGGCCGACGGGTCGAGGCGGTCGTCACGGGCGACCGCGATCCGGGCTACGGCTCGACCAGCAAGATGATCGCCGAGAGCGCTCTCTGCCTCGTGCGCGACGTGCAGGGCGAGGGCGGCACCTGGACGCCGGGCGCGCTGATGGGTCCGGCGTTGCGCAAGCGTCTAAAGGAGCGCGCCGGCCTCACCTTCAACGCGCGTTGAGGTAACGCTCAGAACTGCAGCGGCGTGCTGGACTACGTGGATCGTAACCAACGAAAAGCGCGGATTGGCGTGCGCGGCCTCAAATCCGGTTCAATGGCCGCTTTCGGCCCGTTTGAGACATTCCCCCTGGCTCTGAGTGCGGCGCGGCAATCAGGATGGAAGTGCAGCGTCAATCAGGATGAGAGAGCTTCGCCGGGCTCGTGACGCAGGGAGGGCGTAGCCCGACCGGAGT
>NZ_JBEPQI010000046.1:0-34491 GCF_040547725.1 Bradyrhizobium sp. LA2.1 | reverse complement strand
ACTGCTGCCATGGAATTGGCGCTCTGCCATCCGGAACGTTGATCAAGCCGCCTGAGCCGAAAATGACCCGCGCGCGGTCTTCGCCGGATGCTTACGGAAAAGCAGCCGAAGTCGCAGGCGTGCCCGTCGGTTGGTCGCAAGGTCATCCGCGATTGTTGTGCCGCGCGTGTTGATCGCCATTTTTTTCGATTGGTCGTAGCGGGCGCTTCTGCCCCGAGCCGCTCGAGATACGCATTCATTAGCTGATCGACGAGGGAATGGCGGACCCGGGGCAGGTCAGTACGAGCCATGATTTGGCAGCGTCACCGTTCCGAACGGCCGAAACGAGACCTGGCACAGAAACGAAAGCTGACTCGATATAGACTACGAGGCGCACCAGGACGGTCGCGACACGTCTGAGCCTCAGAAGCCGGCTCTGTTGCTCATGCGGCGCGCCTACCACCGCCTGGTTTTCAATTGAGTATTGTTGGTAGTCGGTGGACATTCGGACATATTGTGCAGCCCGATGCATCTTTTGCGACTGAGGCAGCCGGTCCTTGTGTACAACAAGCGCGTTTGCCATGGTGCTCCTCCCGCGCGGCAATGGTCTTACCGCGCTCTCGTTCGAGCCCCAGAGCAATATTTAAGAACCAAGACCGTGGTCAGCGCCACGGAAGTCACAGGCGCAGGTGGACTGTCGATGCTTTTTTCCAGTCTCACGTTCTTGTTCGGTTTCTGCTTTTTCTTCTTACTTGTCATTGGGGGCTCTGGCCACCAATCTGATAGTTGATCACCGCGAGAACGCCGTCGACGAAAGCCTGACATTCAGCGTGGGTCTTGAACGCGCCTCTATATTTCCCGAATAAGAAAACGATCCGCCCTCGGCCCTTTCCAAACAAGTACTGTCCGATCTGCCTGCCGTCCTCATCTCTAAGTTCAACACTGTCGAGGCTTTGGACTGATTTGAGGTCTGTCTCCGGAAGCTTGATCTGCACAAGTGGTCTCCGCGATCCATTCTTCATACCGGGCAGCTTCGGAGGGTAGGCTAGATGCTGAGGGCAAACCGCCATCATCCATTTTTCCGCTTCCCATGCTTCGCCAAATCTTAACCGCATCTCCGAAAGAACAGAACGAGGTGCGCGCCGTTCTAATCTGCCGTCGTATTGAGCTGTGGTGGGCTGCAAAGCTGCACTGCTTTGCATGCCGCATAGGCAATTGGCTGCATTGGGAAGATCATTATTGCAAGCGCAACAGAGATCAGAATCAGGAACAGAGCGTCCCCAATTGAAAACTTCATCGAAATTACCTCAGCCCCAAAAGGACTAAGATCCTACCACCACAACCCCTGATCGAGCAACGCGTGTGTGCACGGGCGCGCCAAGGCGCCCCCAGAGGGGATGGATTTTTAAGCAAATCAGGTGCCCGCTGATCCGCGGGTGTAGCAACCCGGACCAGTGATAGGCCGCATTCCTTGGTCAGGAAATCACTCGATTGGCGTCGAGCGATTGCGGCTGAATGAACGGACGCGCTTGGCGGCGCGGCTCCGACCCAACCTTTATTGCCTATTCGGATTCGATAGGCAAGACCGGGGGCGGACTGTGCTGTCCAGGGCGAAAGCCTAAAAGCGTCCGACCCGTCTCACTGACGGGTTGCTACCCCCCGGCTGCCTCGTCTGACACGAGGCGCGGCTGTAGCGGGCCGAACCCAGTGAGCAGCACCATGGAAAACATCAGAGAATTGCCAGCGGAGTCCGCTGCTGAGTTTGCGGCCCTTGCCGCTGCCGTACACCCCGCCTGGCACCAGGCCATCATACGACTCGCTAATGCCTCTGAACGGGTGACCTTTCGCCTTGAGGCCTTTATGGGCACTCCAATCGACGGTTGTATGGCGCGCCACGCCCGAGAGCTGGTGAAGGACCTGATCGACTTCCCGGACCAACTCGAGGCCGACCCCGACCTTGAGCCCACGGCCGGCGGCTCGTGCGACGACGAATGTGAACCGCCGGGGGACGACGAGTAGAGCGGCGACGAACACGAGCCCTCCCTTGGGGCTCGTCCACTCGCTCGATCAATCCCACGCATGGAAGGGACGAACGGACGACCTTGAGCTAGACCATGCCGAGAGCGGCATTGGAGACTGCGACGGCTTGCTGGGGCAGGTCGGGACGCAGGACTGACAGCAAGGGGCGATGGGCTAATGGCCCAATAAAATACGCCGCTGGGCTCGAAATACGATGTCCCGGCGGCACCTTTGGAGCTGAGCCATCTAAATCCTCAGCCAGAGCCGTTTCCATCTCGTGCCGCTGGACAACTAGGGTTTTACGGTGGCAGCTCGCTCCACTGCAGCCCTCAACGCGTCCACATCGGCCCGAATTGCTCTTGTTTCCCTGACGTTGGCCGGGGTTTCTTCGGTGGCTTTTTCTACCTTGGTTATGCGATTGTTCAATTCGGACAGTCCCCTGTAGATGAGGTCCAGATACATCGTTTCGCTCTTCCTGGTCTCAGCTAATTCCTTGGCCAAGAAGTCAAATCGTTCGGTTGATGGTTGCTGGATCCGCGTAAAATATGCTTGCTCGGTCCGCCATATCGCGAGCCTCTGCCATTCGAGGAGGCCCATGAAGACGAGGTTGGCCGCAAGCAGCGTCACCAAAATTACGCGCCAGTTCTCCTTGAGCATACGAATCCCCCCTCCCGAGGCGAGAAGTCTTATCACCAAGGACCGGCTGACGGACTCGCAGACGTTTGACTGCCCACAACATGAAAGGCCCGCCGGTTCACGCTGGCGGGCCTATCACGTCGTACTCGAATGCCACTCCCTCAGGATCGTTCTCCTCGAACCATATTTCCGCAGCTTCGACCGTGGAAAAGACCTTGATGTGGTCGGCATCGCCGACCTGTTTGGCGGTGTTCACGTACACGAAGACGGTCATTGGTCCTCTTCGGCTTGCGCCGCCCCCAGTGAGGCTCTTTACCCTTGGGGTTAAACTCCGGGACGTGGTGTCGGTTCAGTGCCCGCATGATGCCGATGCGGGCAAACATGGTCGGGCCGCCACCTTCTGCCACCAGGATCGGTGCCTCCATCGCCGCTTGCCACTCCGGTGCGGCGTGCTCTTTCTTCGGCAGCGCCGTGATGTACTCGCCGGCATCGAGCAACGTCACCAGCTTTAGGCCGCCGACCTCGATTTGGCTCCTCGAAAGGCCGCCCCCAGCCCTTGGTCATTGTGTGTTTCGGTGCCCTCAAAGGGATTGGCAAGAATCTCATGATGATCGACAACAAGCTCAGATGGCTGAGCGAACCGGCGCTTAAGGGGAGCGCTTTCAAGGCTCGAGAGAACGCCAAGATCGAGGCCGACGAGGCGATGTGGTTAGGTGTTGCCGAAGCAGCGGATCGCTGCCGCGAAATACTCGTCCGGCGGCGAACGGGGCGTGGCGTTTGGTATGCGCTCGTTCAAATTCTGCGATGGGATGCGCCTCGGCGGACGGCTGAAACGGTCGCGTCCTTCCATGAGCGGCATGACTCAATGGCAGAGGCGGAGGAGGCTGCTCGGCGAATGCTGGCGGAGCATGCGAAGCACTTCTACAGCGACATGTCGGTGGAAGCAGAGGTGCTTTGCGAGCTCGAATGGGACCAAGACAGCGAAGCAAGACTGCTGTGATGGGCTAGAACATGGCCGGAACAGATTTCCCGGTCTTTCCCCGCGTGTTGCTGCTTAGTTCTGCTTTTTCGTGCCTATAACTTCCGAATAGGCCTGAGGCCGAATTTTCAGAAAGATCTGCATTTTCAGGGGTTTTAATGGTGGGCGCACAAGGGATCGAACCTTGGACCTCTCCCGTGTGAAGGGAACGCTCTTCGTGTGGCTGACCGATAAGGAAATTACACAATGGACTCGGCTCGACGACCGATAAAGAATGGTCGCAACTGGAGTCAGTTGGCGAACTGATAGAAAAATCACACGAACCTTATCGGTAGGCGAAAACTGCAAAAAGGCTTGTCAGTCTGAAAAATCAGTTGTCGCGGCACGCAACCCCTCCGTGCGCCTTCCTTGATGCGTGGACTGATCATCCAAAAGTTGTGGAAAACTCGGCGTTCGCGACATGCGCCCGTCTGCACCTATGGTGCGGCCTGCGCAACTCTAACGGTCGTAGATTGATCGGTGCATTTTCATTTCTGCTGAGATTTTGCTTGGGGGAAGCTCAATCGATGAACATCAAAATCCGTATGTAACTGTTGCTGTTTTCTGAGCCGCGCTCCGTATCCGTGTGACGCCGGTCGTATCACCGAGTGGATTGGCGCGTCGCGCGCTTGCACAGCGCTGGAACGATCGGATTCCGCAACAATGGCGAGATTCCCGTTCGAAGGAGCAACGGTGCGCTCCGTTCGAGTGATGCATTTTCAATTTTGTTGTGCGGGCTTCCAGGTCACCGCAGAAAGGATGTCGTTGATCAATGGACGACGGGGAGAATGAGGGCGCGGCGGCGTCGTTCCACCATCGGGAGGCTGAAGGTCCATTTTCGCTGGATCGGCGAGAGGTGGTTGTCGGCTTGGCGGCAGAGGAGGTCGGACCTCTAGCCGTGTAGACTGCGACATCGTTGGCCTATCGACCAATTCCGTATTTCGCTCTCGGCGTGGACAACTGCTATCCCGCATTGGCCGTGAGGCCGGCGGTCAAGATGCCGGCCACGGCACAAGCCTCGTCATTGTCTGAGGTGTCGCCGGAGACACCGACGGCGCCGAGCAAGGTCGCACCATCCATGATCAGCACGCCGCCGGGGACCGGCACCAGCGCGCCCTTGGCGATGGTGTTTACGGAATCGATGAAATAGGCCTGCTCCTGCGCACGCTGGTACAGGGCGCGCGAGCCCATCCCCATGGCGAGCGCACCATAGGCCTTGCCGTGGGCGATCTCGGCGCGCATCAGGCTCGTGCCGTCCTGCGCCGCGGCGATCTTGAGCACGCCGCGTGCGTCCAGGATGGTGACGACCAGCGGCTTGAGCTTCAGCTCGGTGGATTTTGCGAAGGCGGCGTCGAGGATCTTGCGGGCGGTGTCGAGCGTGAGGTCAGCCATGGCTGGTTTCCTTTTTGGTGTGAGAAGTGGAATTTGCTCCGGCGCGGTCGAGGCTCATCGCCAGCACGCGCGCGACGTGAAGCGCTTCGCGTTGGGCGCCGTCGTGGATCTGATGCCTGCAGGAGGTGCCGTCGGCAACGACGAGTGTAGTCTGGTCGGCGCGCCGCACAACGGGCAGCAGCGACAGCTCGGCCATCTCGATCGAGGCATCATAGGTGTCAGCGCCGTAACCGAACGCGCCGGCCATACCGCAGCAGCTCGATTCGATTGTCTCGACCTTCAGGTCCGGAATGAGGCGCAGCACCTGCTCGACCGGCTTGAAGGCACCGAAGGATTTTTGGTGGCAATGGCCGTGCACGACGGCCTTGTCGGCGACGGTGCCGAGCGGCAGTTGTAGCCGGCCGGCCTCCGCTTCGCGCACCAAAAATTCCTCGAAAGTCAGCGCGTGGGCGCCGACGGCCTTGGCATCGTTGTCCTTGCGCAGCGAGGCGAGCTCGTCGCGCAGCGTCAGCAGGCAGCTCGGCTCGAGGCCGACGATCGGCACGCCGCGGGCGGCAAAGGGCGCGAACGCGGCCACCAGGCGGTCGAGCTCGGCCCTGGCTTCGTCGACGAGACCGGCTGAGAGGAATGTACGGCCGCAGCAGAGCGGGCGACTGCCGCTGGGCGGCTTGGGCAGGTGCACGCGATAACCGCCCATGGCGAGCACACGGAGCGCGGCGTCGAGATTTTCGCGCTCGTAGATGCGATTGAAGGTGTCCGTGAACAACACGACTTCGCGGCCGGTCTCCGGACCGACCGCTTCCGCAGGCGGCACGAACACGTCGCTGCGGAAGGCGGGCAGGGCGCGGCGCGCGCTGATGCCGGCAAAGCGCTCGAACAGCTTTCGAAGCAACGGGCTGCGGTTGCGCAAATTGGCGAGTGGCGCGAAGCGCGATGCGAGACCGGCATAGCGCGGGAGGTAGCCGACCAGGCGGTCACGCAGGGTCAGGCCATGGGACGCGGCGCGGGCGGCGAGCACCTCGATCTTCATCTTGGCCATGTCGACGCCGGTCGGGCATTCGTGGCGGCAGGCCTTACAGGAGACGCAGAGTTTTAGGGTCTCCATCATCTCGTCGGAGGACAACGCGTCGGGACCGAGCTGGCCGGAGATCGCGAGCCGCAAGCTGTTGGCGCGGCCGCGGGTGACGTCCTTCTCGTTGCGCGTGGCGCGGTAGGACGGGCACATCACGCCGCCCTCGAGCTTGCGGCAGGCGCCGTTGTTGTTGCACATCTCGACCGCACCCTGGAATCCGCCGCCGGCGCCAGGATACGCGGACCAGTCCAGCTTGGTCTTCAGCTCGGTGACGCGATAGTCGGGTTTGAAGCGGAACAGCGAGCGATCGTCCATCCGGGGCGCATCGACGATCTTGCCGGGATTGAGGACGCCTTCGGGATCGAAGCGCTGCTTCACTTCGCTGAAGTCGGCGACGAGACGTTCGCCGAACATGGTCTCGTGGAATTCAGAGCGCACCAGGCCATCGCCATGCTCGCCGGAATGCGAGCCCTTGTACTCGCGCACCAGCGCGAAGGCTTCCTCGGCGATGGCCCGCATCGCCTTGACGTCCTTCTCCAGCTTCAGGTTCAGCACGGGCCGTACGTGCAGGCAGCCCTCGGAGGCATGCGCATACATCGTGCCGCTGGTGCCGTGCTTTGCGAAAACCTCGCTCAAGCGCGCGGTGTAGTCGGCCAGATGCGGCAACGGCACGGCGCAATCCTCGACGAACGAAACCGGCTTGCCCTCCTGCTTCATCGACATCATGACGTTGAGGCCGGCGGCGCGGAAATCGGCGATGCCGCTTTGCAGCGCGGGCTCGGTGATCTCGACCACGCCGCCCCATTTACGCTTGTCGTTATTCCAGCCAAAGCCAAGATCGCCCATCAATTCGCCGAGTTGCTTGAGGCGCACCAGATTGTCGGCCTGGTCCTCTTCGGCGAATTCGACCACCAGCACGGCATCCGGATCGCCCTTGATGGCGGCGGAGATGATCGGCCTGAACATCGCGATGTCGCGGCCGAGTGCGAGCATGGTGCGGTCGACCAGTTCGACGGCGATCGGCTTGAGCTTGACCAGGTGCTGGGCGGCGTCCATCGCCTCGTAGAAGCTGCCGAAGTGGCAGATGCCGAGCGCCTTGTTGCGGATGACAGGCCACAGCTTCAGCTCGACCTTGGTGGTGAAGGCGAGGGTGCCTTCGGAGCCGACCAGGAGATGCGCCATGTTGTTGCGCGCATTGCGCGGCGTCAGCGCATCGAGATTGTAGCCGCCGACACGGCGCTGCACCTTGGGAAAGCGCGCGGCGATCTCGTCGGCCTCGCGGGCGCCGAGATCGAGCATGTCGCGGAACAGGGCTCTCGCGCTGTCGTTCGCATCGAGATCGGAGAGATCACGCGACACCTCGCCGTAGCGGCTCAGCGTGCCGTCGGCGAGCGCCGCCTCCAACGACAGCGTGTTGTCGCGCATGGTGCCGTAGCGAAGCGAGCGGCCACCGCAGGAATTGTTGCCGGCCATGCCGCCGATGGTGGCGCGCGAGGCCGTGGAGACGTCGACCGGAAACCACAGGCCGTGTTTCTTGAGCTGGCGGTTGAGGTCGTCGAGCACGATGCCGGGCTCGACCACGCAGGTGCGGCCCGCGACGTCGAGCGACAGGATGCGGTTGAGGTGTTTCGAGAGATCGACCACGAGGCCGTCATTGACGGTCTGGCCGCATTGCGAGGTGCCGCCGCCGCGCGGGGTGACCTTCAGTCCTTCGTCACGGGCGATCGCCAGTGCCCGCAAGGCCTCGTCCATGGTCCTGGGCACGACCACGCCGGCCGGCATGATCTGGTAGAACGAGGCGTCGGTGGCATAGCGGCCCCGGCTGAAGCCGTCGAACAGGACGTCGCCAGTCATTTCCGCGCGCAGGCGCCGTTCGAGCGAAGAGGCGTTTGTCATCCCTGGTCCCGGATTGACCCAGCGAGGCCCAGCCTTGCTGAGTTATTCATTATTTCTCACGACCAATTATATTATGAATTCAAAATGAGCAAGTCGGCCGCCCCTCAGGGCGGGGCCGGTGCGTCCTCTTGGGGCTCGGTCAGGTGCTCAATCGCGGCCGCCCGCTTGTTGCGCAGGTGCTGGAACAGGATGTCGCTGAGCTCGCTGGCGGCGCGGCGGCGCAGCGCGTCGAGGATGGTCTCGTGCTCGCGCATCGCTTCCGCCCAGCGCTGCCGCTTGCGGGCGAAATTGGCGGAGTAACGGACCCGGCGGATGCGGCCTGCGAAGTTGGCGTAGGCGCTCTTCAGCGTCTCGTTGCGCGCGGCCGCGACGATGCTTTCGTGGATGCGCTGGTTGGTCTGGAAATAGCCGTGCATGTTGCGATGCAGATAGTGCCCGTACATCTCGTAGTGCAGCTGCTCGATCGCGGTGATTTCCTCATCCGTAATGGCCTCGCAGGCGAGTCGCCCGGCAAGGCTCTCCAGCCCCGCCATGACGTCGAACAGCTCCTCGAGGTCGCGCTGGCTGAGCTGGCGGACGCGCGCGCCGCGGTTGGGCAGAAGCTCGATCAGGCCCTCGGAAGCGAGCACTTTCAGGGCCTCGCGCAGCGGCGTGCGGGAGATCCCGAGCATCGCGCAGAGCTGCCGCTCGGGAACGCGCGCGCCGTCGGGAATATTGCCCTCGACCACGTAGTCGCGCAGCCGCAGGAGGATCTCGCCGTGAAGCGAGGCCTCCTGGCGGTCGCCGCCGTTTGCGGCGGGTGGGGTGATCGGAACCCCGGTGTCGGGAATCGTGGATTTCATTTGCAGCACAATAGTTTGCCTGTTCGATCGCGTCGATGCTCGCAATCGAATACCAAAATTCAATTGAAAAGACAAAAAATGAATGCAAAATGACCTCAGCAGCCGGCCGGAGTTCGCCGACAGGGAGGTTTTCATGCATCAGGGACGCCATTTTCTTCAGATTCCGGGTCCGAGCCCGGTCCCCGAGCGTGTCCTGCGCGCCATGGACATGCCGGTCATCGACCACCGGAGCGCGGAATTCGGCGAGCTCGGCCGCGCCGTGCTCGAAGGCAGCCAGAAGATTTTCCAGACCGCGGGCCCGGTCGTGATCTTCCCCTCGTCGGGGACGGGTGCCTGGGAGGCCGCGATCGTCAACACGCTGTCGCCTGGTGACCGGGTGCTGATGGTTGAGACCGGCCATTTCGCCACCCTGTGGCGGCAGATGGCGGGGCGATTCGGCATCGAGGTCGACTTCGTGCCCGGCGACTGGCGCCGCGGCGCCGATCCCGCATTGATCGAGGCGAAGCTCACCGAGGACAAGGCGCGCGCGATCAAGGCCGTCATGGTCGTGCACAACGAGACCTCGACCGGCGCGACCAGCCGCATCGCCGAGATCCGCGCCGCGATCGACCGCACCTCGCATCCGGCGCTGCTGATGGTCGACACCATCTCCTCGCTCGGCTCGGTCGACTACCGCCACGACGAGTGGAAGGTCGATGTCAGCGTGAGCTGCTCGCAGAAGGGTTTCATGTTGCCGCCCGGTCTCGGCTTCAACGCGATCTCGGAGAAGGCGCGCGCAGCAGCGAAGACCAACAAGATGCCGCGCTCCTATTTCGACTGGGAGGAGATGCTCAAGCCCAACGCCAACGGCTTCTTCCCCTACACGCCGGCGACCAATCTGCTTTACGGCCTGCGCGAGGCGATCGCGATGCTGCTCGAAGAGGGGCTCGACAACGTGTTCGCGCGCCATCGGCGGCTGGCTGCCGCGACGCGTGCCGCCGTCAGTCACTGGGGACTCGAGATCCTCTGCCAGGAGCCCTCGGAGTTCTCGCCGGTGCTCACCGCGGTGTTGATGCCGCCGGGCCACGACGCCGATCAGTTCCGCAAGATCGTGCTCGACAATTACAACATGTCGCTCGGCTCGGGCCTGTCGAAGGTCGCCGGAAAAGTCTTCCGCATCGGCCATCTCGGCGAATGCAACGCGCTGACGCTGCTCGGCGCGCTCACCGGCGTGGAGATGGGCCTGTCGGTTGCGGGCGTGCCGCATCGCTCCGGCGGTGTCGACGCCGCAATGAAGCTGCTGGAGCAGCGCCCGCAGGGCAATGCCTCGCCGCATCTGAAAGTGGTCGGCACCTAGGTCGCGCGGGACACGCAAGGCCAATCATAAAAAACAGTCAGGGAGGGTGGAGATGGGAATTCGGTTCAAGGCCACGCATGTCGTCTTGGCGATGCTCTGCGCGATGTATTTCATCACCTATGTCGACCGGGTGAACATCGGCACCGCCGCGAGCGAGATCCAGAAAGAGCTGGGTCTGTCGAACACCCAGCTTGGCCTCGTCTTCTCCGCCTTCGCTTATCCCTATCTGCTGTTCCAGGTGATCGGCGGCTGGGTCGGCGACCGTTTCGGGCCGCGCAAGACGCTGTTCTGGTGCGGCATGATCTGGGCGGCGGCGACCATCTCGACCGGCTTCGTCAACGGTCTTGCCGCACTGTTCGTCGCGCGCTTCGCGCTCGGCTTCGGCGAGGGCGCGACCTTTCCGACGGCAACGCGCGCGATGCAATACTGGACGCCCGCAAATCGCCGCGGTTTTGCGCAGGGACTGACCCATTCCTTCGCGCGGCTCGGCAATGCCGTGACGCCGCCGGTGGTGGCGCTGCTGATCCTCTGGCTGACCTGGCGCGGCGCGTTCGTCGTGCTCGGTTTCGTCAGCCTGGTCTGGGGCGTCGTCTGGGTCTGGTACTTCCGCAACGAGCCGAAGGAGCACGCTTCCATCACCGAGGCCGAGCTCGCCGCACTGCCGCCG
This sequence comes from Bradyrhizobium sp. LA2.1, assembly GCF_040547725.1. Taxonomy (NCBI): domain Bacteria; kingdom Pseudomonadati; phylum Pseudomonadota; class Alphaproteobacteria; order Hyphomicrobiales; family Nitrobacteraceae; genus Bradyrhizobium; species Bradyrhizobium sp. LA2.1. The sequence goes on along the minus strand of NZ_JBEPQI010000046.1, from coordinate 23,634 downwards.
CGCCCGACCGGCGAGCGGCCGCGCGTGCCGTGGGGGCCGTTGCTCGGCCGCATGTGGCCAGTGACGCTGACCTATTTCTGCTACGGCTGGTGCCTGTGGCTCTATCTCAACTGGCTGCCGCTGTTCTTCAAGAACAACTACAATCTCGACATCAAGAACTCGGCGCTGTTCGCCTCCGGCGTGTTCTTCGCCGGCGTGGTCGGCGACAGCGTCGGCGGCGTGCTCTCGGACAAGATCCTCGACCGCACCGGCAATGTCCGCCTGGCGCGGCTGAGCGTCACCGTTGCGGGATTTGCGGGCGCGCTGCTTTCGCTGTTTCCGATCCTGTTCGTCCACGACATCACGATCGTCGCGCTGTGCCTGTCGGCCGGCTTCTTCTGCGCCGAGCTGGTGATCGGCCCGATGTGGTCGATCCCGATGGATATTGCCCCGAAATATTCCGGCACCGCCTCGGGACTCATGAATACCGGCTCGGCCTTCGCCGCCATTGTCTCCCCGCTCGTTGCCGGCTTCGTGATCGACGCGACCGGCAACTGGTACCTGCCGTTCCTGCTGTCGATGGGGCTGCTGTTGCTCGGTGGCTTCTCCGCCTTCCTGATGCATCCGGAGCGTCCGTTTACGGAGGCCGAGGGGCGCCTGCCGGTCGGAAAGGTGGTGGCCGCGGAATAGGGGCGGCGGAGGCCCGCCGCTTATGCATGGGAGGCGTCTTAAGGAGAGGGGACAAGCCGGTCAAATGGTGCTATTCGGCGCCCATCAAAACCAAGGCTAGACCGGGAAGGACGCCGATGACCGTGCACACTGGAAGGCATTTCTTACAGATTCCAGGACCGACCAACGTGCCCGACCGGGTGCTGCGGGCGATGGACATGCCGACGCTGGACCATCGCGGTCCGGAGTTCGCGGAGCTCGGTTTCGCGGTCCTCGCCTCGATGCAGCGGGTGTTCCGCACCCAGCAACCCGTGATCATCTTCCCCTCGTCCGGCACCGGTGCCTGGGAAGCGGCGATGGTCAACGTGTTCGCGCCCGGCGACAAGGTTTTGATGTGCGAGACCGGCCAGTTCGCCGTGCTGTGGCGCGGCATCGCCGACAAGTTCAAGCTCGACGTCGACTTCATCCCGAGCGACTGGCGCCATGGCGCCGACCTCGCCGAGATCGAGAAGCGCCTTGCCGCCGACAAGCAGTACACGATCAAGGCGGTCTGCGTCGTTCACAACGAAACCTCGACCGGCTGCGTGACGCCACCGCTCGACGTGCGCAAGCTGCTCGACCGCGTCAAGCATCCGGCCCTCCTGATGGTCGACACCATCTCCGGCCTCGGCTCGATGGAATATGAGCACGATGCCTGGGGCATCGACGTCTCGGTCGCCGGCTCGCAGAAGGGCCTGATGCTGCCCCCGGGCCTCGGCTTCAACGCCGTCTCGGAGAAGGCGCTCGCGGTGGCGAAGGCCAACCCCGGCATGCGCTCCTACTGGGACTGGCAGGAGGTCATCTCCTTCAACAAGCTCGGCACCTTCCCCTACACGCCCGCGACCAATCTACTCTACGGCCTGCGTGAAGCGGTCAAGATGCTGGAAGAGGAGGGGCTGGAGAACGTCTGGACCCGCCACAAGCGTCACAGCGCGGCGACGCGCGCCGCTGTCAAGGTCTGGGGCCTGGAGACGCAGTGCGCCGATCCCGCCGCGCATTCGCCGGCGCTGACCGGCGTGCGCGTGCCTGATGGCCACGACGCCGACGCCTTCCGCAAGGTGGTGCTGGAAAACTTCGACATGTCGCTCGGCACCGGCCTGAACAAGGTCAAGGGCAAAGTGTTCCGCATCGGCCATATCGGCCATTTCAACGATCTGATGCTGATGGGCACGCTCGCCGGCGTCGAGATGGGCCTGGATCTTGCAAAGATTCCGCACCGGAGCGGTGGCGTATTGGCGGCCATGGACGTCCTGAAGGGACGCGACGCGGTGCCGATGGCCAAGGCGCAGGTGGCCTGAACTAACTTAGAAAGTGAGCGCGCGATGAACGCACCGACGACGACCAACGAAGACCTGCTCTACTCCGTCCAGGACGGCATCGCGCGGATCACCTTCAACCGCCCCCAGGCGCGTAACGCAATGACCTTCGCCATGTATGACCGCATGGCGGAGATCTGCCAGGAGATCAACGCCGATCGCTCGATCAAGGCGCTGATCCTGACCGGCGCCGGCGACAAGGCCTTCGCCTCGGGCACCGACATTTCTCAATTCCGCGCCTTCAAGACCGCGCAGGACGCGCTCGACTACGAGGCCCGCATCGACCGCGTGCTCGGCACGCTCGAGCAGTGCCGTGTGCCCGTGATCGCGGCCATCGCGGGAGCCTGCACCGGCGGCGGCGCCGGCATCGCGGCCTGCTGCGACCTTCGCATCGGTACCGAAACCACGCGCATCGGCTTTCCGATCGCACGCACGCTCGGCAACTGCCTGTCGATGTCGAACATCAGCCGCGTCGTCTCGCTGGTGGGACCTGCCCGCACCAAGGATCTGATCTTCAAGGCGCGCCTCGTCGAGGCGCAGGAAGCGCTGTCGCTCGGCCTGCTCAACGAGGTCGTGCCCGACGTCGAGACGCTGCAGCGCCGTGCCGACGAGACCGCCAAGCTCGTCGCAAGCCATGCGCCGCTCACGCTGGAAGCGACCAAGGAGGCCGTGCGCCGCATCCGCCGCACGCTGTCGCGCGAAGAGGGCGAGGACCTGATCCTCAAGGCCTATATGAGCGAAGATTTCCGCGAGGGTATGGACGCCTTCCTCAACAAGCGCGCGCCGGTCTGGAAGGGCAAGTAGCGCGCGCTTCGTCAGCCGAAAGTCATATGTGGCGGAATGTCCGCCGGCTTGAACTCGCGATCTTTAGTCCGCACAATGCATCGATAGACTTCACGGCATCACAAAGCCAATAATAACCAGGGGACGAAACTCGTGCGAATTTCCGTGAAAGCCGTCGGAGCTGCGACGGCCTTGTTGTTGAGCACGCCGGCCTTTGCCGGCTGGTAGCCGAGCAACCGGTCGAGATCGTGGTGGCGGCGGGCGCGGGCGGCGCCTCCGACCAGATGGCGCGGATGATGCAGGCCGCGATCCAGAAGAACAATCTGATGAAGTAGCCAATCGTCGTCTCGCTCAAGGGCGGTGCATCAGGCGCGGAAGCGCTGATATACATGAAGTCCAGCGAAGGCGACCCGAACAAGGTGCTGATCGCCTATTCGCTGATCTACATGCTGCCGCTGTCGGCGAAGATCCCGTTCAACTGGCGCGAGCTGACGCCGGTCTCGGTGATCGCGCTCGACCAGTTCGTGCTGTGGGACAATAGCGCAGGTCCGAAGACGGTGAAGGAATTCGTCGCGGCCGCGAAGGCGGCGAGTTCGCCGTTCAAGATGGGCGGCACCGGCTCCAAGCGCGAGGATCACGTGCTGACCGTCTTCCTCGAGCAGAAGACCGGCGCGAAATTCTCCTATCTGCCCTACAAATCCGGCGGCGAGGCCGCGACCCAACTCGTCGGCAACCACACCGAATCCAACGTCAACAACCCGAGCGAAAATCTCGAAGTCTGGCGTGCCGGCCAGGTGCGCCCGCTCTGCGTGTTCGACAAGGAGCGCATCTCCTACACCAGCAAGGTGACGGACACGCAATCCTGGGCCGACATCCCGACCTGCAAGGAGGAGGGCGTCGACGTCCAGTATCTGATGCTGCGCGCGATGTTCCTGCCCGGCAAGGTCACGCCGGAGCAGCAGGCGTTCTATGTCGATCTGTTCCACAAGGTGACGCAGACCGCGGAATACAAGGACTACATGGAAAAGCAGGCGCTGAAGCCGATCTTCCTCACCGGCAAGGACATGGTGCAATTCCTCGAGGAGGACGACGCCACCAACAAGTCGCTGATGACGGAAGCCGGATTCGTCGCGAAGTAGCCGTCTTAACCTCGCCCCGCTTGCGGGGAGAGGTCGCATCGCGTCGTAGATGCGATGCGGCTATCTTTCGACCGACGCAACGATCACGACGTCGGACACGCTGCTCACGACGCTGACGACAGGCTCGACGCTGGCCACCGTCAGCCAGCCTGGCTTTTACGATCTTCATACGGTTACCCTGACGCTGCCCGGCAATTTGGCGCCTGGCACTATTACGTCGGCGGCATTTCCGACTACAACAATCGGCTGACCGAGAGCAACGAGAGCAACAACACCTACAACGCGCTGCAGGTCACGGTGACCGCGCCGGCGCAACCTGATCTGATCGAATATCTGGTCGTGAACAACGCGACCGTCGCTGCGGGAAGCGGCCTGACGTTCGATGCTTACATATGAACATCGGCAATGCCGTTGCGGGTCTGACGACGGCTGGAATCTATCTTTCCACTGATGCAACGATCACGACCGGGGACACGCTGCTCACGACGTTGACGACATCGTCGACGCTCGCGACCGTCAGCCAACCCGGCTACTATGATCTTCATACGGTCACCCTGACGCTGCCCGGCAATTTGGCGCCTGGCACCTATTACGTCGGTGGCATTTCCGACTACAACAATCAGTTGACCGAGAGCAACGAGCTCAACAACAGTTACAATGCGGTGCAGATCGCCGTGGCGGCCGCGAGCGGCCCGGCGGCATCGCAAGCTCCGACCGCTTCGCCGTCATCGACGCAGGCAGCGACGAATGGCGGCGCTGGCGCGGGTGGCGCTCTGCTCGCTGGACATCCCAATGTCCAGGACAATTTCGCGCTATCGCAGACGGACAACGCGCAAGGCGGCCTCTACTGGGCGGATCATTCCCAACTCGCGCAGCTGGTTTCAGTGTTGGCGGCCAGGACCCAGCAACTGACGGACATGACGGACGCTCATTTCGTATTCGACAACGTGTCCGAGATGGCGCAGCACCATGTCGGCGACTATCACCTGATCTGATCGATACGCGGTCTAGCTGCAGCTCTGGATTCTCCAGCGTCCGTACACTAATCCGGCGACCCAGACGGGTGAGCGGGTGAGATGAAGACCCTTGATCGGGGGCTTCGCCCGACGGTTTTGCGGGGACGGACGCGAGGCTCGGCGCGACGAGGACTTTGGGTATTGCCCGTGCTTGCGCTTGTGCTCGCCGCGCCCGCCCACGCCCAGTCGTTGGGCCAGGGCGATAGCCGCGCCCAATATTCGCTGGGCCTGCTCTACGACCGCGGCATGCCGCCGATAGCGCCGCGCGCGGTGGCGCGCCGCCACAGCAGCCCGCCGAAGAAGCTCAGGGCGTGCCGCGGGATATCGTCGAGGCCTCCAAATGGCTGAACCTCTCGCCGGCGGCGGCATCGCCGCCGGCGCGCGAGGCACGGGCCCGGCTCCGCGATGCCGTGACCACCAAGATGACGCGCGGAGAGATCGCTCAGGCCCGCCTGCGGGCGCTGGAATGGGCGCCGAGCCGCGAGCATTGAGCCTCCAGCGCCTCGCTCTCCGCGACCTCAAGACAAAAATGTCGAAAACAACCCCATGTACAGTAGCCGGGGTCCGTCGGCGCGGCGCCTCAGGCCAGCGCCGGAACGACGATTTGTCCTGATATCATCGTAGCTTGGTAGATTTCGCCTGATCGATGAAACGCTCCGCGCGGTTGCTACGCTCTTCGGGACGATTACCGGCGCTTTTGCGGGCTGAAGAATCGCTCCAGATCGAGACGGTTATCCCGTCCCGAAGCGTCGACCTCTCCGTCAGAAGAGAGGGAAACGACAGGCTCTTGGGCGCATTGCCGGTGGCGGAGTTGCACATGATCGAGCCTCGTGCCGCCTCTCGACAGAGATCAGATGCTGCCGGTCGACAGTCGATGGCATTGCGCGGCTGGTCGCTGTGCGCCCGCTTGATAACATTATTCATGATACATTTCTTTAATCCGAATGTTAATTTCGATCGCTAGAGACCCGCCTACCGTCGCAATTGCGACCGAGTAGGAACAGGCAATCTTCTATGAGCAATGACGACATCGACCGCGCTGGAAACCATCGTTCCGGCAGCAACAATTCCACGCGCCAAATGATCGATCGCCGCGCGGTCCTCCAAGGCGCCGCCAGCCTTTCCGTGCTGGCGCTCGGCGCGGGCGCGGCAAAGGCGCAGACCAGCAGTCCGTCATTGACCAGCTTCTCGATCGCGGTGCTGCCCGACACGCAGTTCTATTCGCGTTACGCGACGACCGACGAAAGCCAGCAGTTTCAGAAGGCTTATGGCTCGACGCCGTACGACGCGCAGACTCAATGGATCGCCGACAACGCCGCGAAATACGGCGTCCGCTTCGTCATCCATCTGGGTGACGTTGTCGACCAGCAGAACAAGCCGAACCAGTGGATCGTGGCCGACGTCGCGATGAAGAAGCTGGAAGATGCCAAGGTCCCCTATTCGATCCTTGCGGGCAACCATGACGTCGTCACCGACAACGACTACCATACCCCCTGGGATCAGAATTCGGGCACCGACGCCCAGCGCAGCCTCAACGCCGAGCCATATTTGAAGTGGTTTCCGAGCACCCGCGCAGCGCAGCAGTCGACATTCCGCGAGCGAGACAGCAGCGGCTTCCACGAGTACCACATCTTCCAGACGAACGGCGTGAAGTTCATGGTGCTGTCGCTGTCCTGGCGCATTTCGGACGGTGCCATCGCCTGGGCGCGCGACGTGATCGACCGCAACCCGACGCTGCCCGTCATTCTTTCCAACCACCAGCTGCTCAACATCGACAGCGACGGCCTGTCGCCGCTGGAGACCGATTACGGCAAAATGCTGTGGGACAAGCTGATCCGCGACAAGGATCAGATCTTCATGACGCTGAACGGCCATTACCATGGCGCGGCGTATCTCTCCAAGATCAACGATTTCGGCAATCCGGTTCACCAGATGGTGGTCGACTATCAGATGGATTATCAGGGTGGCAACGCCATGATGCGGCTCTATGAAATCGACCTCACCAACAACAAGATCGACGTGATGTCGTTCTCGCCTTGGGTGGTGCAGAAGCCGAAGAACACGCTCAACCAGTTCGATCACGCTGAACTGACGGCGTCGAACAACAGCTTCTCGATTCCGATCAATTTCAAGAGCCGCTTCGCCCGGTTCACGCGCTTCAGTCCGAGCAAGGTGTTGACCGGACCCGCGATCATTCCGACCGTGCGCGCCGACCTGCTCGCCGGTTATGTCGATCCGCCGACGCCGGAAGTCGTGCTGCCCGCGGATACCGAGGACTACCCGCATGTCGCCGATACCGTGGCGCACTGGCGCGCGCCCGCCACGGTCGTCGAGGGTCAGGTCGTTCCGATCGGCGGGATACTGCCTGACGTCGCCGGCGGCAACAATCTGATGCGTGCGGCGCTCGTCGCGTCCGCCCAGCTCGGCGACGTCGTGTGGACCACGGACAAGCACCGTCTGTCCTCCGCCGCGGGCAGCGTGGTGTTTCTCAATACCGACAATACGGTCGGTCGCCTCAACGCCTTCCTGACGGCGTCAGCCGCCTCGCTCAATGGCCGCAGCTTCTGGAACGGCTACACGGTCGAGGCCTTTGTGAAGATCCCGGCCGGCTGGACCGCAAACCTGCACAAATGGGGCAATATCCTCGGTCGCGTGGGTAACCGCGGCAACGTTCCCGGCGGCTATCAAGGCGGCGATCCGGAGGCGTCGAGCGTCCTGTTCGCCATCTCGAACCTGCGCGAAGTGCAGTGGGAAGTGGTGCCGGCTTCCGTTTCGCACCATGCGCAGACCAACTGGTCGGGCGAGATCATCCGCGATAGCTGGTATCATATCGCGATCGTCAACGATCCGGCGACCCTCACCACCACCCTGTACATCGACGGCGCGCCGGTATTGCGCAACGTGGGCAATGCGGCGATCGGCATGCGCTCGCAGAGCGCGCCTCAGCCCTGGATCCTCGGCGCCGGCTGGTGGAACGGCGTGCTGTCCGACGGCTTCTTCGGTGCGGTTGGAGAGATCCGCATGGTCTACCGTCCGATCGGTCGCGACCAATGGCTGACCGCGCGCCGAACCTGACCTGACCGCGTCCAGGCGACGCGATCATTGACACAGACACAGTGGAGCTCGTTGCAACGAGCTCCACATTTTTTTTGCCGCATGTCCGAATGCGACAACGATCGCGCCGCCGTTGACTGAGCGTTGTCGCGCGATGTTTTGCACACCTCGGATGCAATCCGCCCCATGATCACTTCATTCACACAATACATAACATACTATCAAATTTATGATATATTGCGATGCAATACGGACGCTCTCACAACCTCTTGCCCATAGGCCAGCGGACGACATCCGTGGCCGGCACAGTTTGAATGAAAGCGATCCAGAACTATGGCTGCTCCCGTTGTAAAAGTCGGCTCCGAATTCTCCGTGAACACCAATACGACCGGCGGCCAGGAGGCGCCGACCGTCACCGGGCTCGCCAATGGCGGCTTCGTGGTCACTTGGGATGACGCCAGCGGAACGCTGGGCGATGCCAGCGGCACCAGCATCAAGGCGCAGGTCTTTGCGGCCGACGGCAGCAAGGTCGGTTCGGAATTCCGCGTCAACACCGAGACCGCCGACGGCCAGCTCGCACCGGTGATCACGGGCCTTTCCAATGGCGGCTTCGTCGTCACCTGGTTCGACAGCAGCCAGACGCTCGGCGACAGCGAGGGCACCAGCATCAAGGCACAGGTGTTTTCGGCCAATGGCACGCCGGTCGGGTCGGAAACTCTCGTCAACAGCTCGACGTCCTATTCGCAGTTCGCGCCGACCGTCACGGGTCTTTCCAATGGCGGCTTCGCCGTCACCTGGACCGACGACAGCGGCGAGGGCGGCGACGACGACGGCACCAGCATCAAGGCGCAGCTGTTCGCGGCCGATGGCAGCAAGGTCGGCCCGGAATTCCTCGTCAATACCGAGACCGGCGGCAGCCAGGACAACGCAACCATCACGGGGCTGGCCAATGGCGGGTTTGTGGTGACCTGGGAAGATCTCAGCGGAACGCTCGGCGATGACGATGCGACCAGCGTCAAGGCGCAGATGTTTGCGGCTGACGGCAGCAAGGTCGGCAGCGAATTCCTGGTCAACACCGCGACGGCCTCCGACCAGCTCAAGCCAACCATCTCGGCGCTGGCCAATGGCAGCTTTGTCGTGACCTGGTACGATTTCAGCCAGACCGGCGGCGACAGCAGCGGCAGCAGCATCAAGGCGCAGACCTATGCGGCCGATGGCAGCAAGGTCGGCAGCGAATTCCGCGTCAACACCACGACGGTCAACTCGCAGTTCACGCCGACGGTGACGGCGCTCAGCAACGGTGATTTCGCCATCGCCTGGCAGGACTGGAGCGGCGCGGGCGGCGGCGCCAGCGGCAGCAGCATCAAGCTGCAGGTGTTCACTGCGGATGGTCGGAAGGTCGGGGCTGAATTGCTGGTCAACACCAGCACGGCGTCCAATCAGTTGCATCCCTCGATCGCCGCCTATGCCGACGGTCGCTTCGTCGTCACCTGGCAGGATGCCAACGGAACCGACGTCAAGGCGCAGGTATTCTCGGTCGATACCGTGAAGCCGGTGCCGGTCCTGTCAGCCGTGACGTCCACAAGCCCGTGGGTTGCGGTGCTCACCGGTCCGGTCGACGTTGACGCCGCCGGCCAGACCCTCACGCTGCGCGACGGTACGTCGCAAAGCGGCGGCTGGAGCACGACGGCGACCGTCGACGGCAAAGGCGCCTGGAGCGCCGAATTGTCCTGGGAGCAGTTCAACACCGCCATCGATCTCGTCGTCACTGACGCGGCCGGCAACACCGGTGTCTCGAACTACGTGTATGGCACCGCCAGCGGCCGAACTTTCGGCGCGGGCAGCCATCAATACATCTACGGCACGGCGACCGATTACGTCGTCGGGAATGGCGCGGAGCAGCACGTCTATGCCGGTGGAACGGCCATCGGCACGACCCTGAACGCTGGCAGCATGCAGCTCAACTGGGGTACGGAGCACGACACTGCTGTGACTTACGGCGCTCTGGAATATGTCTATGGCGTCGCCACCGGTTCGACGATCGCCGGCCGGCAAGTGATCGGCGCCGGCGGCACGGCCAGCACGACGCTGATCGTCGCCAACGGCGAGCAGGACATCTACGGCGGTGGCACGGCGACCGGCACCACTATCCAAGGCGGGTTACAGGCCGTCTACGGCACGGCCGACCAGACGGTGATCGGTAGCGGCGGCGTGCAAATGGTCCACGGCACCGCTTCGCACACCGCTGTCAACGATGGCGGCGAGCAGCGCGTCTATGCGAGCGGAACAGCCATTGGCACCACGCTGAACGCTGGCAGCATGCAGATCGACTGGGGCAACGCCAGCGGCACGACCATCAACGGTGGTATTCAGTACATCTGGGGCACGGCGAGCGATACCACGATCGTCTCCGGTACGCAGTATGTCGGTGCCGGTGGCAGCGCCAGCGGAAGCACCATCGGCGCACACGGTCTCGAATACGTCTACACTGGCGGAACGCTCTCCGACGTCACCTTCGGCGGGGGATCTGCGCGGCTGGTGCTTGAGCAGTCGTCGGCCTTCAGCGGGACGATTGCCGGCTGGCAGGATGGCGTGGAGCTCGATCTCGGTGACATCGGCTTCGGCGAAACCACCTCGCTTGGCTATGCGGCAAACGCCGGGAACACAGGTGGCACGCTGACGATCACCGACGGCGCTCATACGGCGTCGCTGCACCTGCTTGGCCAATACAGCGCCGCTGACTTCGCGCTCGCCGCGGACGGCCATGGCGGTTCGATCATCACCAATCCGGTGGATCAGCCCCAGGCACAGCTTTCGATCTCGCACGTGGCGTGAGCTGAGGACGAAGCCAGGGCGGGTTCCGCGCGGGCAAACGGAAAGCAGATCGGAGGGGCGCGCCTCATTGGCGCGCCCCTTTGGATTCTCCGCTGTTCATTCTGCCGGAACGGCAGTCGCTGCCGTCGCGACGGCTGCCACCTTGGGCTGTTTGGGCCGTAACCCCGACAAGCGAACTGCCTGTCGGCGCGCGGCCAGAAGGCGTCAAGCTGGCATGGTTGGATGCAACGGAATTGTCGCATAGTGACGCGATGAGCCGGCAAGCGATCGCTTAATATGAAGGAGGGCTTTGGCCTGTTGGCACCAGTCAGGTGTTCGACACGCTTTCGCATTTCACCCGTCAGTGCGCCTGCTACATGTCTGACTAGCCCGGCCAGCTGCCGAGCCAGTTGGTGTACCAGCTTTCACCCAGCCAACCGACCCAGATTGCGGGGGCGAGGAAAAGCCCGAAAGGCAGGAAGGCCGTGCGGCGGAGCCGCTCCTTTCTTAGGGCAGCATTGGCGAGATAGGCGGCGATCGCGGCCAGCGCCGCAAGCTCGATCACTGCGACCACGGTCGCGAGATCGAGCCAGGCGCCGCAAACCGCGGCGAGCTTGACGTCGCCGAGCCCGAGCCCGTCGCGGCCACGCCAGCGCCGATAGAACGTCATCAGGAGCAGGAGCGGCAGCGCCACGGCGGCCGCGCGGGCCACGGGCCAAAGCAGGGCCTCGACGCCGATATCAGGCACGAATGCGCCGGCGCGGAGCAAGGCGAGCGCGAACGCCGCCGCCGTCAGCTCATTCGGAATGAGGTAGTGGCGGGCATCGTTCGCTGCGATCGCGAGCATCAGGGCGGCGAGGTATGCACCTAACAGCCCATCCGCGCCCGGCGCGATCATGAGGCTTGCGACAACGAACACGAATACGACAACAGCGAATACCAAATTGCTTTGAACTACCTCTGATTTTCCTCCGGTGGAATTTCGATTGAAATAGGCCATAGGCTCTCGGCATCTGCGAAATGAGGAAACGCGCCCGTTCTTCACTGAAGCGACTGGAGACCAGTGATCATATCGGTTGCATCCGCGTGCTGGCCCATCCGCCGATGATCTCGCGGGCTTTGTGGCACAAAGCTGTGACAAATTATCTCTCACCGCCAAACAGCAGGTAATTCCCGAACGATCGTAGGGGGCAACCCGAACTGCAACGTTGATTTGGGGGCTCGCCTTCTATTCCAGTCCCGAGATTTCGGCGGTCGAGCTTGCAATCGATCTCATTCCAAAGTCATAAGCGGAGCGGCGCCGGGCCGGCTTGAACTGGCCGGCATTCGCCCGCACAATGCAATTCGCTTCGCGAATTGCCAATCCGAACAAGAACATCGGCGAAAACTTGGGGAGACGCACGTGGGACATGGAATGAAGGCCGCGGTCGTGCTGGCGGCTACGCTTTGCGGCGCGCCGGCTTTTGCCGGCTGGGAGCCGACCAAGCCCGTCGAGATCGTGGTGGCGGCAGGCGCGGGCGGCGCCTCCGACCAGATGGCGCGGATGATGCAGGCCGCGATCCAGAAGAACAATCTGATGAAGCAGCCAATCGTCGTCTCGCTCAAGGGCGGTGCATCAGGCGCGGAAGCGCTGATATACATGAAGTCCAGCGAAGGCGACCCGAACAAGGTGCTGATCGCCTATTCGCTGATCTACATGCTGCCGCTGTCGGCGAAGATCCCGTTCAACTGGCGCGAGCTGACGCCGGTCTCGGTGATCGCGCTCGACCAGTTCGTGCTGTGGGACAATAGCGCAGGTCCGAAGACGGTGAAGGAATTCGTCGCGGCCGCGAAGGCGGCGAGTTCGCCGTTCAAGATGGGCGGCACCGGCTCCAAGCGCGAGGATCACGTGCTGACCGTCTTCCTCGAGCAGAAGACCGGCGCGAAATTCTCCTATCTGCCCTACAAATCCGGCGGCGAGGCCGCGACCCAGCTCGTCGGCAACCACACCGAATCCAACGTCAACAACCCGAGCGAAAATCTCGAAGTCTGGCGTGCCGGCCAGGTGCGCCCGCTCTGCGTGTTCGACAAGGAGCGCATCTCCTACACCAGCAAGGTGACGGACACGCAATCCTGGGCCGACATCCCGACCTGCAAGGAGGAGGGCGTCGACGTCCAGTATCTGATGCTGCGCGCGATGTTCCTGCCCGGCAAGGTCACGCCGGAGCAGCAGGCGTTCTATGTCGATCTGTTCCACAAGGTGACGCAGACCGCGGAATACAAGGACTACATGGAAAAGCAGGCGCTGAAGCCGATCTTCCTCACCGGCAAGGACATGGTGCAATTCCTCGAGGAGGACGACGCCACCAACAAGTCGCTGATGACGGAAGCCGGATTCGTCGCGAAGTAGCCGTCTCTCTTCTCCCTCTCCCCGTTCTTACGGAGAGAGGGCAGGGGTGAGGGGCTCTCTCCCCGAAGAGAGTGGCAGGCGGACTCGCGGAGAGTCCCCCTCACCCGGCGCTTCGGCGTTCTAGAAAACGGCCGCGGACGCGGCCTCTGCCTCTTCCCGCAAGCGGGGCGAGGTGACATCACTCCCGGCTTTTGCAAAGCAGCTCATGTCCCAAACCGAACTTGAAATCGTCGTCGACGATCCGACCGCGCCTGAAGACGACTCACCCTCTGTCGTCTCCTCCGGCACGATCGAGATATTCGTCTGCCTGCTGTTGCTCGCGTTGGCCGCAACGCTTGGCTATGACAATTGGCGCACCGGCGCCTCCTGGGATTCGACCGGGCCGGAGCCCGGCTATTTCCCGTTTTATCTCTCCGTCATCCTCGGTGGCGGCAGCCTCTATGGCCTGATTGCAGCCTTTGTGGCGCACCGCGCTGCATCCGAAAGCTTCGTCACGCGTGCGCAAGCGCGCCGTGTGATGGCGGTGTTCGTGCCGACGCTGCTGTTCTGCCTGGTGATGCAGTTCCTCGGCCTCTACGTCGCGAGCTTCCTCCTGATCGTGGGCTTCATGCGGCTCGTCGGCAAGATCGCGCTGTGGAAGTCGCTGCTCACGGCCTTCCTGTTCACGGCGATCATGTTCGTCACCTTCGACATCGCCTTCGACGTCATCATGCCGAAAGGGCCGCTCGAAGCGGCCTTCGGCTACTAGGCGCTCACGATGGAAGCTTTCGGTCTCTTGCTTCATGGCTTCGCCGTCTTGCTGACGTGGAAGACGCTCGTGCTGATGATGGTCGGGCTGGTGCTCGGCATCTTCGTCGGCGTGCTGCCCGGGCTCGGCGGCCCCAACGGCGTTGCGATCCTGCTGCCGCTCACCTTCACGATGGATCCAACCTCGGCGATCGTGATGCTGTCCTGCATCTACTGGGGCGCGCTGTTCGGCGGCGCCATCACCTCAATCCTGTTCAACATCCCGGGCGAGGCCTGGTCGGTTGCCACCACCTTCGACGGCTATCCGATGGCGCAGCAGGGCAGGGCGGCGGAGGCGCTGACCGCGGCGTTCACGTCCTCCTTCATCGGCTCGCTGGTCGCGGTGCTGCTGATCACCTTCCTCGCGCCGATGATCTCGTCCTTTGCGTTGAAGTTCGGTCCGCCCGAGTTCTTCGCTGTTTATCTGCTGACCTTCTGCTCCTTCGTCGGTCTCGGACGCGAGGCCAAGCACAAGACGGTCATCTCGATGTCACTCGGCCTTCTGCTCGCCGGCGTCGGCATGGACACGGTGTCGGGTAATCTGCGCATGACCTTTGGCTCGTCAGAGCTCTTGCGCGGCATTAACTTCCTCGTTGCCGTTATCGGCCTGTTCGGCATCAGCGAGATCCTGCTGACGATGGAGGAGCGGCTGGCGCTGCGCGGACACGCGGCGACCATTTCGCTCCGCGTCGTGCTGAGCGTCTGGAAGGACCTGCCGAAATACTGGGCGACGCTGCTGCGTTCCTCCTTCATCGGCTGCTGGCTCGGCATCACCCCGGGCGGCGCGATCGCGGCCTCCTTCATAGGTTACAACCTCGCAAAACGCTTCGCCAAGGATCCCGAGAGCTTTGGCAAGGGCCGCATCGAGGGCGTGTTCGCACCGGAGACGGCGGCGCATGCCTCCGGCACCTCGGCGCTGCTGCCGATGCTGGCGCTCGGTATTCCCGGTTCCGGCACGGCCGCGATCCTGCTCGGCGGGTTGATGGTGTGGGGACTCAATCCGGGTCCGCTGCTGTTCGTGGAACACAAGGACTTCGTCTGGGGCCTGATCGCCTCGATGTATCTCGGCAATGTCGTCGGTCTCGTGCTAGTGCTGACGACGGTGCCAATCTTCGCCTCGATCCTGCGGGTGCCGTTCGCCGCGGTGGCGCCGATGATCGTGGTGTCCTGCGCGATCGGCGCCTATGCGATCCAGAACGCGATGTTCGATATCTGGCTGATGCTGGGCTTCGGCGTCGTCGGCTACGTTTTCAAGAAGATCGGCATCCCGCTCGCGCCGTTCACCCTGGCGCTCGTGCTCGGCAACCGCGCCGAGGATGCCTTCCGCTTGTCGATGATTGGGTCCGGCGGCAACCTCAAGGTGTTCTGGTCGAACAGCCTGGTCGGCTCGATCACAACCTTGGCGATCGTGCTGCTATTTTGGCCTGTGATCGACCGCTTGCTGCGCTGCGTCGGATGGCTGCGGCGGGCGAAGCCTGCCGCTTGACCCAAGCGGATTGGAAACTGGAGCGCTGAACGTCGTGAACACCACGGGATATGGGAGGCAGCGGCTTTACGATTGCAAGCGCGGCTGCGGGCTTGATCAAGGCGACGCTCAGCAACGTCAAGGTGATCAACGCGGCCAGCGGTATCGGCGTGGGTGCCGGCGCCGCCGTTCACCTCAGCTATTCGGTCGTGTCAAGCAACTCGGTTGCCGGCATTGCCATCTCGGGCGGCGGCATCAACATTGACGCCACGACGATCTCCTTCAACACGATCGGCGTCAAGCAAGTCGGCGGATCGGTCGACCTGTCCAACAACGACCTTTCTCCGCAATGTCGGCACGCGCTTCGACGGTTTGCGTAAGATCTAGATGGTTGCTTAAGCCGTCAATGCGCGACCGATGGTGATCACCGCGGCGGCCCGGACCCGAAAGGCCGGCTGTCGCGACGCGGCCGTTCTTTCACACCACCTTGGCGTTCCGGAGCGTCGCGATCTCGTCTACACTGAGGCCGAACTCCTTCCAGATCTCGTCGGTCTGCTCGCCGAATTCCGGCGGCCGCGCCACCATCTTGCTCGGCGTGCGCTACAGCGTGACGGGTTGGCCGACCAGTCGAATGTGGCGGTCCTCGTCGTTCGGCACGTCCTGAGCGCAGGTCTTTGCGTGGGGTAATGGCTGAGAGAGGTCGGAGAATTCTCGCCAAACGGATGATCTTGCACGCAGATCTCGCAGCTCTTCTAGGCAGCGTCGGGAGTCTTCTCAGCCATGGCATTCATATGGAGCCGGGATTCGGCCCGCGCGCTGATTCCTATTGGAGCGACGTGATCACGCACCGCCAGAAATCCTGCTTGACCCCAACTTCGCCCTCGAAATCGGTGTTGCCGATGATGTCTCAGAAGTGGATGATTGGGCCGTGAGGATGCAATTCATCTGCGACGTCTTAGAGAAAGGCATCCTGACAAAATCGAACGCCGCAAAAAGCAGATGAAAAAAGGGAGTAAGGCTGTTCTGCAGCGATGGCCGTGCAGCTGACACCTCCGCGAGGCCAACGCGCTTTAATTCGTTAATGGCGCTTACGGTCCAGAATGGGGCGCCTTGCGTATACGAGCAATTCAAAACATGAAGGCCCGCGGATTCACAGTGACGAATGAAGCTAGGTTTGGTGAAGAGAACAAAATGTCGAGGCGTGTGATATCCTCCCCAGGAACGATATCTAAAAATACGAGCGTCTAGCGAGTCGTAGTTGGGCGTTTTAATCCAAATGAGACCACCAGGAGAAAGCAGGCTCTTTGCCTTTTTCAGTATCTGGATCGGATCTGGAACGTGCTCGATCAGGTTTAGCATCAAGATCAAGTCAAACGTTTTTTCAGTCTCGAAGCCTTCAATAGGCGTGAGGTGAAAGTTGTGACCTTTGGCGCGGGCGACATCGGCCGCTCCAGCATCAATGTCTACGACGGTTGTATCAGCAATTCTGGAATCGGCTCTCTTCAGCCCGTCGAGGAGCCAACCGATTCCGCCTCCAACGTCTAATGCAGACAGGCGTTCTCCATTGAGTTGTTTGGTGATTGCTTGGAAAGCCCTGTCGTCAAGACGCTTCTTGAAGCGTAGTGCCAAGGTATCGGCTGCATTGGCGTGAAACGAATAATAGTTGGATGGATAGATTTCATTCAGCCGATCCGACAGCATCGGGTAAATGAACAGAATATCGCAGCTGTCACAGCGGTAGAAATCGAAGAGCCTGCCGGATGTAAAATACTCAACGTCGTTGGCTTTCGCGAAATGACGCACAGAACCATCGGCACAAATCGGGCACGTAATTTTGGTCATGTGAACCTGAAGAGACTGAGGAACGTTTTCAAATATGTGGAGCGACGCTGCTCGATAACCGATGCTAACTCCGTCTTGAGGAGATATGCCTCCATTTCATGCAAGTTGGTATAGGAAACCTGCGGCTCCCAGTGGTGCAGTAGGTGGCGATTGAATCCCGCGGCTCCGAATACCGAAGCGAATATGCCGGGTCCAAACACCCTCGTATAGGCGCCATGATCATGCTCATTGTAATCGACACATGGATCCGCAGAGGGGTCTCTATGTTCCAGCAACTGGCGAAGAGCGCCGAAGAGGGGGAAAAACATCACGGTCCCCAGGACCCACGCGGCGCAAAAAAGTAGCTCGCGAGAAAAGAAGGAAATCGTGACGATTGCAATGTGCGCAAGGAGACCCATGGGCCTGACCCATGTGCCTCGATCGACCCTCTTGGCTTTAGCTTCGAGTTCGGTGCGCGACCGCAGCACTTCCATCACTCGGACGCCAAACAGAGCCTTGATCAGAAATGCCAGATTAAGCGAGGAGAAATAAGTCGATTCGCTGTCGTCGATTTTGCCGAGCGCGCGATGATGCTGAAAATGGGTGATGCGGTACTGCTGAACAGATGTGCCTATCATCCAAGCAACCAGAATGTTGCATAGAAAATCACTCTGTCCTCTATCAGGGGCGAAATTGAAGTGAGCGCCTTCATGAAGGAACAGTTGCAGGTAGGCGATCCAGAAGCCAATAGAGATTGCACCAGCAAACACAGTAAATAGCAGTCCATAGTCCATTTCCACGGGCACGGCGCGGACAAACGCAAAAGTAACAATCAGCGCAAAGTAGCCGAGCGCAATATCCAGATAGAGCCTCGTATAGTTGGGCGTCAGCGTCTTGATGAAGTCCGCGTATCTGAGACCTTCGTCATTTACGAGAAATGGCCTTAGTTCCTGAAACCTTCGCGAATAGTCATCATTACTATCGATCATTTGCCGTCACCCCGGAGATGGTTCGCCGCCTGAGCGTGCGCCGAGCGTCATTGGTTTCGCCCCCGTCTGGCTCAAGTTGAAGAGGTCAGGTTAATATTTCCATTCCCGGTCCATCCTCCGATAGACGCGTTGAGCGAGAACGGACAGCGAACGGCAGCCGGGCGCAACAAACCGATGGATCATTAGATTCCCCCAGCGGGGCGACAATCTAATTCGCAACCATAATCGAGCAACTCATGACCGACCCTTCGGCGCCGATACCAAGTTGCGCACCGTATCACTTCTACAATTCGCCTGGTGGCGCTACGGCTGTCGCGCAGTCGCCGACTACCGGCGCGAGCGGTGGCGTTAACGGCGGGTTCGGCGGCTCCGAGGCGCGGCCGCGCAATATCGCGCTGCTTGCGTGGATCAAATACTGAGAACTCGCTATGAAAATCTGGAACTACAGCTCAGAAGCCGGCAAGGTCCTTACTGAGAGCGCCGCCGATCCCTGTCCCGTGCAGGAAGACGTTTGGTTAATCCCGGCTTTCGCGACGAATATCCTATTCGCGGACGGAGCTTGATTCGTCATGCTGGAAGCCGTTCTTCTGCTACTAGGAATTGGAGCGCTGGCTCTTGTAGTGATTGCCTTCTGGGGCGCGTCTATTTGGCCCCATCAGGCGCGATTTTCTCAAGCCGCTCGACGAATAAAAGCTTGATGCGACACTGCTTGAGCTGGACACGCCGGGGGTGACGCTGCTCCACTGCCCGCCGGACTGGCAATGCATCTTCAGCGACAATGTGGCGGTCGCCCATCGGCGGTTGGATGTGTTGTAGAAATAGTTCAGGCGGTACCAAAGGCGGCGTATTGGGCGCCGAGCGGAACACGCCTCAAGGCGCCCTCGACGCGGCGTGCCGGCTCTGCCTCCCAGGGCAACAGTAGGAAATGATGCGCGCCGATCTTCTGCAAACCGCTAGCCGCCATCAATCTCCGTGCCTTGCGAGCGCTGAGCAACACGGCGTCGCGATCGAATTCGCAGCGCGCAACGGCAAGGCGGGTAAGCGGATTGAGGGGATTGTGCTCGATGATGCAGATAAGGCCCCCCGGGCGCGCCACGCGCCGCATCTCATTGATGAAGTTGGTCCATTGGGCAGGCGCGACGTGGTGCAGCACGCAAATCGCAGTCACGATATCGAAACTGTCGTCGTCGAAGGGAAAGCTCCTGCCGTCGAAGGCGCGGTACTCGCCGCCGGGATTGTCGGCGCGCGCCTGCTCGATACTCTCCGATGAAACATCGATGCCGGTCAAGCTGCCGACCATGCCGCGCAGCAACGGATGAAAGCTGCCGACGCCGCAACCGACGTCGAGCATCGCGGGTCTTGCCGATCCGAGACGCCGCGCGATTAGGTCGCGCAGGAGGTCGGCTTTGGAGCGCATGAAGAAGCTGTGGGGCAGGCCCGAGAAGTCGATCGATGATTGGACGACGTCCCGGTAATTGCTGCGGTACTGGTCGAAGAGCTCGCTCATGTGGGCTCACTATTCGTGCATGGCGTGAGCTGCGGCGCTCGCCGGCGCAGCCTGGGCGCGATCGAAGCCCAACCGCTTCTGCACGACGTAGAGTGGACGGTGTTTCACCTCGGCATGAATGCGGCCGATGTAGAGCCCGACGATGCCCGTCATGAGCATGTTAAGTCCGCATAGGAGCGATATGACGACCATGGTCGAGGACCAGCCGGCAACCAGGTGGCTGTCCTTGCTCATCCACAGCACAAGCACCCAGCCGCCGTAGAGGAGGGCCAGGCACGACACCACGAGCCCACACCAGATTGCCAGGCGTAAGGGCACATCGGAAAAGCCGAGCGCTGCAGCCAACGCAAGACGGGTCATCTTGAGCAGAGGATATTTTGTTTCGCCGGCCGCGCGCTCAAGGCGATGGAAGGTCACTTCAGTCTGCCGGAAGCCGAGCCAGGCGATCATGCCGCGCACGAAGCGGTCCCGCTCCGGCATCTGGCGCAGCGCGTCGAGCACCTTGCGATCGATCAGGCGGAAGTCACCCACGTCGGCCGGAATCCGAACCGAGGTCATGCGCCCGAGTATCCGGTAGAACAGATGGGCCGTCGAGCGCTTAAACCGGCTTTCGCCGGCGCGCGACAGGCGCCGCGCATAGACGACTTCGTAACCTTCTTCCCATTTGGCGATGAGTTGCTCCACGACCTCAGGCGGGTCCTGCAGATCGGCATCCATAACCACAATCGCTTGGCCCTGCGCCGCGTCCATGCCGGCGGTAATAGCGACTTGGTGGCCGAAATTGCGCGACAGGCCGATCAAGCGATAGCGCGGATCGCGTTTGACGAGTGCTTCCAGCACGATGGTGCCGGAATCGCTGCTGCCATCGTCGACGATAATGACCTCCGCCGGCCCGTTGAGCCGGGTCAGCAGCAGGTCGAGCCGGCGCAGCAACATCGGGAGAACGGCCTCCTCATTGAAGACCGGGACAATGATGCTGTAGCTAACCGTCCGGGAATCGATCGCCATTGGGTTCATTCCGCTTTGAATGGGCTGAAATCTAGAGCACCTGTGGTTAAAGCAGCCTTGCATGAACAACTAGGAACGGCCGGAACGGAGACTCTTTTTTCGTGAAAACCGGGATGGAGGGTCAATAGGCTTATCCGGTCGGGCCGGGCGGCCCCGAACAGACAGGCATCCAACGTTTTACCCAATGCGAGACTGCCCCTGTCGTGAGCGGACTCAGACGACGCCCGCCTCCCTAGTCTTCGTGCTCGGCAACCGCGCCGAGGATGCCTTCCACCTGTCGATGATCGGGTCCGGCGGCAACCTCAAGGTGTTCTGGTTGAACGGTCTGGTCGGCCCGATCACGACGCTGGCCATCCTGTTGCTACTTTGGCCGGTGATCGACGGTCTTCTTGGGCGCGCCGGATGGATGGGGCGGGCGAAACCCGCGTCGAACTAGCAAAGAGGGTCGTAGGCGCAGATCGTCGGCGAGGCGAATCCGCTGTCTAAAGCCGCGCGTCGTCAAGGGTGGTCACCTGTTCTGACGGGCTGCGGCGGCCAAGGCCGAAGAAGGCCGAGCGCTGCTTCTCGACGGATCTTGCGGTGGCGCGAATGCGCAGGAGATCCTTGCGGGCAACCAGGCCGACGAGATGCCCGCTCGCGCGTTCGACGATCGGCGCGCGCCCGACGTCGGCCAAAACCATCCGATCCGCAAGATGTGACACCGGTTCGTCGGGATAACCGAGTGTGAGCGAGCGGTCCGAGGCGCAGTCGAACAGGGTGTCGCGACCGTCGGCGCTTTCCGCTCGCCAGCGCAGGACGTCCGAGCGGCCGACGAGACCCGAGACCTGACCGTCCGCATCGATCAGCGGATAGGACTTGTGACGCCGCCCGTTCCCGGAGAAGAACGTCACCGCTTCGCCGACCGTCATCGTTGCCGGCAGCGTATCGACGTCCGTCACCATCACTTCGTTGACGCGGAGCAGTTCGAAGGGATCGATGCCGTATTCGCGCACCACGTGCTGGCCGCGCCGCGCGATTTTCTCCGTGAGGATCGAACGCTTGAGCAGCAATACGGTGAGCGCATAGGAGGCGCTCGTGGCAATCAGAAGCGATCCGAGCAGCGGAAAGTCGCCGGTCAGTTCGACGGCGAACAGGATACCGGTCAGCGGCGAGCGCATGGTGCCACCCATCATCGCGGCCATGCCGACGAGCGCCCAGGCCCCATGCGACCCCGGCAGCAATTGTCCTTCGAGCCAGCCGACGCAGCCGCCGAAAATGAGAAGCGGCGCGAGGACGCCCCCGGATGTGCCCGACGCCAGGGCGACGATCCAAGTCGCGGACTTTACCAGCAGGATCAGCACCGCGGCCAATACCACGATGTTGTCGTTGAGCAGGTCGCCGATGATGTCGTAGCCGACACCGAGCGCCCGCGGTTCGATCAAGCCGCCGGCGCCGACGAACAGTCCGCCGATCGCTGGCCACCACATCCAGTGGATCGGCAGGTGACTGAAAAAATCCTCGGCCTTGTATAGCAGTGTGGTCAGCAATCCCGATTGCAGTCCCGCGACCACGCCGACGCCCACGCAGGCAAGCGGCCCCCACCAGGGCAGATCGAGCTGGCCGGCGAACGGAAACAGTGCGCCGCTGCCGATCAGCCAGGGGCGCAGCGACGACGAGACCACGCAGGCGGCGATCACGGGGATCAGGCTGCGCGGCTTCAGCTCGAACAGGAGAAGCTCGACGGCGAGCATGACGGCGGCGATCGGTGTTCCGAAGATGGCCGTCATTCCCGCGGCGGCACCGGCCACCAGCAACGCCTTGCGCTCGGCCGCGCTGAGATGGAAGCATTGCGCGAAGAGAGAGCCCACCGCACCGCCGGTCATGATGATCGGGCCCTCTGCGCCGAACGGCCCACCGGTGCCGATCGAGATCGCCGACGACAGCGGCTTGAGGACGGCAACTTTTGGCTGCAAACGGCTGCCGCCGATCAGGATCGCCTCGATCGCCTCAGGAATGCCGTGGCCGCGAATTTTTTCGGACCCGAAGCGCGCCATTAGGCCGATGACGAGGCCGCCAATGGCCGGGGCCGCAACCATCCAGGCGTCGGGTTTCAGATTGGCTGTCGAGAGGGTCTGCGTGCTCAGCGTGTGCAGCCACACGGCATTGGTGACGAGCGCGATGGCGCGCAGCAACAGCCACGCCGTACCGGAGCCACCCGCGCCGACGAAGACAGCCATGGCGACCAGCATGAGAACGCGCCGGTCTGTCGTGAAGTCGCCGAGGCGCGGCAGTGAATTGGCGGGGATGGGCGGGGCATCTTGGTTCGATCGGGATAACGCGATTGTGAGGATGATCAAGCGGCGCCGATCACATCGGCCGGCGCCGGAAATATATCGTAGAGCGATATAAATCAACGGATAATTGCTGGCAGGAAGGCCGGTTCGCAGATCAGGCGAGAAGGCAGCCTAGCGCGGCAGCTCGGGAATCCGGGTGATGCAGGCATGGGCTCGGCACCGCTTCAGATGCGCGCCGGAGCAGACCGCCAGGTACGATTTGAGTTGGACGACAACGATGACCCGCGGTTCTGCTCCCCTGGAGCATGATATTCTTCGGTCCGAGATCGCCTTGGCAGATCGCTTCAGGCAGGCCCGCGAGACGATTCCCGAGCCGTGCGCAGGCCCTAGCGGGCCGTGCGCGTTAGCGCTGCACGACGTCAAACGACCTTCGCTCGTCTCAGTTCGGCAGTTTCGTCAGGGGCGAAGCCGAACTCGGCGAGCACTTCGCTCGTCTGCTCCCCAAACTCCGGCGGCCGCGCCACCATCTTGCTCGGCGTGCGCGACAGCGTGACGGGTTGGCCGACCAGGCGGATGTGGCGGTCCTC
>NZ_JBEPQI010000045.1:0-37422 GCF_040547725.1 Bradyrhizobium sp. LA2.1 | reverse complement strand
CGTGCGATCTTTCCGCGAAAGGCGGACTTCTCTTGCTTCAGGGATCATCCATATCTTGAATCACGACTCACGTTCCAAGAAAAGTGGGTACTAGAGCCCTGAAAGCTGTCGTCCCCGCCCTTGCTATGGCCAGACATGTCGCCGCCCGCGTCACCGTAAAAGGTGTGGGTGCCGCCCTGTACCGTCTGAGTTATGAAACTGTCATCGCCGCCCTGAGCATGACCCGACATGGTGCCGCCAGCGTCGCCGAAGAACGTATTGATTTGCTGTCTGCCGGTACCACTCAAGAAGGTATCGTTGCCGCCCTTACTTTGGTCCGACATGTCGGCACCCGCGTCGCCGTAGGCAGTGACACCGGTCGCGGTGAGTCCGTTAAAAATGTCATCGCCGCCCTGAGCAGAATCGAAAATACTGCCGACCACGTCCCCATAGAATGTGTAGTTGGAAGGTCCGATTTCATCGAAAGTGTCGTTCCCTCCCTTCGAGAAGTCGAACATGCTGCCACCAGCATCACCGAACGAGGTCGGTGCGCCTGGGGTGCCTATCAGGTTGTCGTCGGTGCCGAATTGATGATTGACCAGGTCACCCGGGGTAAGCGGAACAGGCTGCCTGCGCATCGGAAGTCCTCCTCGGCTGCATCCAATACAATCTTAGGCTGTTTCGTCAGGCCAGCGAACCAACTATAAGTGGGTACATCCTTTAAGCCATCCCGTCCTAGAGGCCGAAGACGTCGCGTCTCGCTTCATCTAACCGGGATGAGGTATGGGCGGCTAGATCCGCTTTGGGTCACACGGCGACATGCCGAGATCTCGCCACGTGACAACTACATGCCGTAGCTTGCTCTTCCTGGTGCGGCTCCGAGACCCATCAATTCCCGATAGCGCAACAGCACGGCTTCGCGTAGCGCACGGCTTGAGCTCGATACGGAGCCGACTCCTAAGACGATCAGCAGCAAGCCCAACCAGGTCACCGCCCAGCCCCTCCCCTCATCGCCGGCCCCCCTAGGGCCCATGCCCACCGGCAGAACCGGGGGCATCGAGGCAGCAGCGGCGTCACTCGCAGCCGCAAGAAGCTTCTCTACGTCAACTTGGGGCGGCACGGAGAACTCCGACGTGAGCTGGTTGGTACGCCGATACAGGTCGGGTACCGCTGGTATCGGGGCCGTCGTGCTCGTTCCAAGTTCGGAAGCAGCCTCAGCTACTTTGAATTCAGGGACAGGGGGCTGAGACTGCTCGGCCGGTCTGGGCCGCAGCAACTCTGCGCGCGCGTCAACGACCGGGCTCCGCTTACGACTAGCCACGGGATCTTTAGCTGTGCGAGAACGAACGGGCTTCTTCACCGTCGCAATGCCCTCAGCCAGGAACCAACATTTGCGGCAACCATCGACTCGATAGACCCAATGCTGGCCATCGGGGACCGAGTCGCCGGGCCGCGCCAAGCATTCCGCTCGCGCCGGATAGGTCGGAGCACGTGCGCGCGGAGCGATATTGAACAAGTCGTCAAGAGGGTCGGAGGACGCGGGCATCGTTGAAAGAATTCCAGCGAGAGCAAAACCAGCGAAGCAAAATCTCAAATAACCGGACATCGAAAACTCCCGGTGTATCGCCCCCACCCCCTCGACCCTTCGCGCCGACATGGGCGGCCATACGGCTCAAAACTGGCGGCGCGGATTCATTGTGTTCGTGACTAGTCCGGGTCCGAAGCAGCCGCAGCTGCGAAGTGCAGCAGCCTGCCAAATCTCTTTCGCCGCGGCACTCGGACCGTGGCTTACGACCGTGGATGAGCTGGGGATTTGGCCGATCAGTTGCCATATCCCTTTGCACGTGCGGAAGAATGCGGCCAGGGTGCGAAGGAGTGGATATCCGCAAACGTTAATGGATCGGCCTGCAGGCGCTGCTTTCCGCGTTTACTGTTCGTATGTGCGTTGCAGAGCTACTGCCGTTGGGGCATCAGCGGAGGTGAGTCCTACCCTAGCTAGCCTGCTCAGTCCGCTTCAACCTGGGCCAGGAGCCGACTAGTTGGTAAGATTCGCGTTTGAACTCTCCCGCGCCGTCATTACTGTGACTGGATTGCCAATTGCCTTTCCCGCCGCGCGGATGGTGTCAATGAACAGCTTCGCGGCCGGGTTCAAACCAATCGGACCACCATGTCCTCTAGCTCCAAAGCTAGTATCGCCAAGAAAGCGCGCACGAAGGCTGAAGCGGATTTTGCCACCTGGCTCATGATGGCCAAGCTCGGTGGTTTCGATGACCTGCCGTCCAGCGCCCAAAGCTTTCTGACTAACTATCGAACTCGGCTCGAGACAATGAGCGAGGCCGAGTCCACGGCCCTAGCCGTTCGCGAGGTCTACAGCGCTTATTACAGCGAGATGGGAGGCGTGGGCGCGCCCCCGGAACCAAAGGCTCGCACACCAATGACAGAGGGCAAAGTCGTGCGGCTCAAGAAACGGCCTAATCAGCCCGGTCTATCGGCTGCACTGCATTCGACGAAGCCAATGATCCGAGAACCCCTTCCAGCACTGCTGATTTTCGCGAGCATGGTGGCTCTGATTGTCGCATATAGATTTCTGGCGCAGTAACACTGCCCGCGGATTGTGGGGACGAAGTGCCGCTCACAGTAACCGCGGACATCGCTGCACTTCGCATTTATGCCAAAGGCGGAAGTGATCCCGACTCGCGGCGTCGCGAAACGGCGATTGTGCGACACATTGAGAATGCGGCCGCCGCGCCGGCCCCTCCCCATTTTGGCTGCGGGGGCGAGCCACGTCCTCGTGTGCCGTCGGAGACGGGCAATGACCATAAGAACCTTTTGCACGCTCGCCGCCGCCATCTTTGCCTTGAGCGCGCTTTTGCAGTTGATCCGGATTGTGATGGATGGTCCGTCACCTTGAATGGCGTCGATGTGCCGTTTTGGGTGAGCTGGATTGCCGTCACCGTGGCGGGCGCGTTGAGCTTCGTCGGTTTCCGCGCCGCCATGCGCAGCTAATTGCTGGCAGAGCCCACCCGGGCCGATCTGTCGCCGGGCAGCGGAGCCACTTCCCTACTCGCGGATATCGAGCCGTCGTGCTCTACCGCGACAGCGGCTTAGTGCAATTCGCGTCGGTTTGGCATACCTGCATCCATGTCCGGTCTTCCCCGAACAGCCGACGCCGAAGTGATGGGTACGCTTCGACGCTAAGGGCCAAAGTCGGACTCAGGCGGCTACTAGGATGGGCTGTCCGAGTCTACCGGAACCGTGAAGTGAAAAATGGCGCCGCGGCCTTTATCGGCGGTCACCCATACTTGTCCTTCATGCGCCTCGATGATCGACCGGCAGATTGACAGCCCCATGCCCATGCCATCCGTTTTGGTCGTGAACATCGGGTTGAATATCCGATCCACGGCGCCGCCGGGCTCTAGACCTTCCCCCGTGTCTTCTACCGATACCATCACGTATCTGGAGTGATGGACTTCAGACCTTATGGATAGGACCCGCTCCCCATTCTTCGTGGCCATGGAGTCAATTGCGTTCGTAATCAAATTCACCAGCACTTGCTGGAGCTGAACCTGTTCGCCTCTTATCCGCGGCAGCCGTTTGTTAACGTCGGCTTGAACGGCGACCCGATGTCTCCGCAATTGGTCACGGACGACGGCCAGAGCTTCCTGGATGACATCGTCGATATCGAGCGAAGTCCGGGTCCGTGCACCCGTCTTGAAATGCACCCGGATATTTTCGATCACGGCGTCCGCACGGTGTCCGGTGGTCACGACGCGCCGAAATGCATTCCTGGCACTATCGAGGTCAGGCTCGACACGATCAAGCCAGTGCAATCCCGCGTTGGCACTGGCTATGATCGCCGTTAATGGCTGTTTGATTTCGTGGGCAATTGAAGCCGAGACGGCGTCGCCGGTCATCAGCCGCGCCTCACGTTCGCGACGTTGCGCCAGGACCGCGCCGAGCAGCTGCGCGTGAAGCGTCGTTATCTCATACAGCAGGACAAAGAGTACAAGAATGCTGGACACGAACCCGAAGACCCGGCCAGCATACCAGCCGGCGCTGAACCGGGCAAAACCGGGAAACGAGACCAGATAGATCTCAAATGCATATGCGCAAACAACCACCATCAGCCACAGATCGAGCACCGAACGCTGGCGCATCCAGAGCAAAGTGAGCGCAACTGCGTTCCACAGGATTAGACAACTGGCAATATAGAGCGCGAGGGTAGAAAAATGGACCGGGTCGAGCATGATGCGGGGCAAGTATGCCTCACCCACTGTGACAAGAACTGTCACGGCACACACAACGGCTGACGTCATCGCAACACTCGAAAGAATCGTCGCGCCCACTGAGCCCTCCCACAATCGCTTGGGCGGATCGGCAACCTTCAAAAGGGTATATGCGATGACGAACGTAGGAAAACCGGCGTACCTCAGAGCGTTGAGCCAATCCGTGCTCTGTAGCCCCGCGCCAAGCAGGCCAACTGGCGCGAACGCCCCTGGAAAGACCAGCATCCAGGGGACAAGCATGAGCCCCGTGAAGAGATACCCGGTTGAGATTGCGAGGAGGGCACTCGAACGCAGGGTGGCGAACTGGTTGAACAGCAGGACCGCGGTGATCATGTCATTCACGAACATCGCCGTGCCGTAGGCCGGGACGAAGCTATCGATCCGCGCCAGCTGGACGTTCGAGAGCGCCCCTGCCAAGATTAAGACGACGCCCAGGAAAGCGAGCATGACCGCAAGGGCAAGCCGTTTCTGCGCCCGGCCGGGCGGTAAGGTCGCAAGGGCGAAAGACTGATCCTCCGGGATAATGACGGCGGGCTTCATCATCGGAGCGAATCTTCCTAGCGGCTGGAACGCGCGGCACGAAGCTGCCCTGAGTTTCGTCTGGACGGAGCGTATGTTTTCGAGACGATGTTTTCAACTTGCCGAAGACGCGCTTGCAGGGTTTCGGTGGCCTGCTGCTAGTCCGGACCGGGCGGCACTTAAAGGTCCGCTTCGGGTCAAAATGCGAAGAACTCAGAGTGAGCAAAGTCAGTCCGCTCTACTCCACCAAGCGGACCTCAATGAAAGGTGTCGCCACTTCGCTGATGGGCCAAGGGCTGACTCATCCAATGCAGCAAACGGCACTCTTACTTGATCACCTCATCGATATCAGGATCACTCGCCTCCGTTCCCGGCATTGGTGAGCGCAGAGTGCATGGCGTAGACCGCAATTGCCGCTATGAGACCCGTGACAAAGAGCCCGAGGAAGCCAATTCCTATCGCAAGTGCGCGCGTCAACGTCTGCCTCGGGACGAGATCACCGTAACCAATTGTAAGGCCGGTAATGAAAGTAAAATAGACTGCATCCCCGAGAGACCAGCCCTCAACAAAACCAGTCAGCAAGCCCAGGGCAAGCTGAATCGCCAGAATTGCCGACAACACCGGCCACGTCACGTGAATGGCATGACCAAGCGCCAAGAAAAAGCGCCGCTGCAACGTTTTCGGTGTTGGTCGGTTCATGTCGGGGCGATCTCCGCAAATGCCGCGCTGCAGAAGTGGCGCAGCTCATCAACGGATCGACACAAAATTTAGTTCGGGCACTTCGCGGTTAGAAGCTCCGTGTCCCGATTGCTGCTGTGGACCCTCACGTACTACCGCCCATCTGATCGCGCCGATTTGTCAGGGCCGCTGGCGCTCGCGAGAAACACGTCGTGCTTGGGAAACTTCTCGAATAATTCCGACGGTTGGGCGAAATTGACGGCGAGCACGTCAGCGGGGTTGCCGGCAATCCACTGCGACAGATTGATCGTCTCGTAAGTGCCGGCGTTGAACCCAATCAGGATGCGCGCAGGCGTATTGCCAACATTTCGATCGAGTGCCCGTAGCCCTGCGGAATGTAGCCAACGTCGCCTTTCTCCAGCGTCTCGACGCGGAACCGTCCGTGGGAGCCGAACAGGGTGACGGACACCCGCCCGTCGATCACGTATTGCCACTCGTCCGCGTTAGGATGCCAGTGCAGCTCGCGTAACGCGCCAGGATCGAGATCGAGGATGACGCCGGTCACGGTCGTCGAGATCGGGAACCGACTGGCATCGACGCGCCACTCCCGGCCGCCCTTGTAGACCCCGTGTGGTTCCTGGGCGAGCAAACGGTATTTGTGCGTCTGCGGCGGCAGATTCACGCCTTGCAACGGGGGGGCCGGCTGTGCCGGAGCGATTGCCCCGCGGGCAAAATAGACCTCCGTCTTCGGAAACGAGTCAAACGTCGCCGCGGGCACGCCGAAGTTCTTGGCCAGAAGAGTCTTCGGCGCGTGGCCGATCCAGTCCGTGATGCTGAAGGTGCCGAACTCGGAAAAGTACCCGTTGTCGAAAATGAGAATAAAGTGGCAGGGCTGGCTACCGAGACACTGCAGCATGTGGCCGTGCCCGCGGGGAAAGTACCAGATATCGCCAGGTTCGAATTCGTTGGTCTCCGCCCGGCCCTGCGGATCGATGACCGTGGTGCGAACGCCGCCCTCGATGACGAATGCCCATTCGGCTGCTGTGGCGTGCCAATGAAGCTCGCGCATCGCGCCAGGTTCGAGCCGCATGGAGACCCCAGCAATGCCTTTGGAGATCGGCAGCTGCTTGACCGTCGCCTCCTTGCCGGAACTTTCGCCGATGACTTTTCCCTCGGATTTCTCCAGGGCGAACTTGAAGGTCGGCAGATCATCGGCCGCGAGAAGCGGATCGGGGACGTTGTTCATGAAGCTCGGATCGCCGGCCAGCGCTGGCTTTGCCGCGGCCACAGCTGCCGCAGCAAGCGCTGAGCCGATAAGAACGTCACGCCGCTGCACGTTTGACATGATGATATCTCCATGATGGCGTTGATCGTGATGTACCGACACCACGCGCCCGCTCGGGCCATTCATTGCGGCAGGTTGCCCCGACACCTGATGTCGCACTACCGAGCGACCGCGGTAAGTTGCTGGAAATATTTAGACCGCTCGCGGGCCGGCGCCCCGAATGCCTTGCCTCCTTTTGATGCAATGTTACAACTGGTCAAAACCACCGTACAGCGGTGTTAGTGTCAGCTTCGGGTCAGAAGCGGCCCATCACGACCAGGCAGCGCGACGTCCGCTCTAGACTCCCAAGCGGCCGCACATAAGGACAAACCCCTAGGCCACCTGCAGCACCGACGGGGCCCCCGCGCGACCCCGTTTTTATTTGCGGCCGATGGTCGTAGCCTCCACGTCCATGATCGCAGCCTTGGACGAGGGACATGTCGGTGGCTATTCGGTCGCTTATGGCCGCGACGATACTTATTTCCCGGTCTACGTCACGGCGGCGCTGGCCGCGATCTTCTGCACGGCCGCGCTTCTCACCGGCGCGCTCTACTGGCTTGCGCTCGCGGCGCTCGCGGCCGGGTTTACCTACTACAACATTCCGCTGCTCGAGACCGGCCGGCCCACAATCGGCGCGAACCAATACGGCATCTTCATCCAGGCCTTCGGCCTGATCCGGTGGCGCGCCATCGAGCGCATCGATCTTGTCGAGATCGCCGAGCGCGCCATGACGGTGCACGAACTCCAGATCGTGCTGAACGCACCGCTCAGCAGCGCGCTGGTGGCCGACTGGCGCAAGCAGCCGTTCTGGCGCTGGTTGATGCGCCTGCCCTGGCGGATGAGCCACACCAACATGGTGCGGATCAATGTCGAGCCGTTCGATCAGCCGCCGGACATGATCCATCGCACCTTCCTGCGGATGTGGCGCTACTACCGCAGCTAGCGACCACGCATGCATCACGTCCTCAGCACGAGGTGTGCGTAGGCCTCAGCCCTCATGCCGTAGGTCCATGCGACCGCTTCGCGCGCCGTGCGCAGATTGGCCGGCACCTGGAGGAAGAAATGCCTGCGCGTGCCGTCCGGCTCGGGCGTGGCGTTGACGACCTCCACGGCCGCCCAGGCGTCCGCGGCAAGCCAGTTGCGGCGCCACAGGATTCCGGTCTCGTCCTCGGCCACACAGGTGGCGCCGCCGAGCGCGACGTAACGTTCCGGCGTCATGATCTCGATCATGCAGCGGCGGACCTGGACGTCGACTTGCTCGTCGATCGCAGCGAGCGTGATCCGGTCCCGATGTTCGATGATCCAGCGGGGCACCTCCACCCCGCGCCAGGCCCAGATCGACCAGCCGTCGGGATAACGCAGTGCCGGACCGCTGGCGTGATGCAGCCGGTCGCGCGCGTCACCGCACATGAGGTTCGGTCGCTCCGCGAGCCAGCAGGTGTGCTCGTGCGGCTGTAGCCAGCCCACGCTCGTCGCGAGCTGCATCAGGCCGCGCAGCGGCTCCGTCTCTGCGTGCAGACCAAGGACCTCGCGGAGATAGTCATAAGCGCCAAGCCACGACAGATCGTGCGGCCCCGCTGCGCAGGTCGAAAAGCCCCGCGGAGCAGCGAGCGCCTGTAACACGCCGGAGAACGACAGGCCGGTTCGGCGCAGCTGGCCCAGCATGGACAGATTTTGCTCCGGCACGCTGCGTATCACCGCGTCGGCCGCAGCGGCGACCAGCAGGTCGGCGGGATTGACTGCGCTGTCGACCGCGGCAAGCACCTTCCGGTGAACCCGCGCTTCAGCCTGCGAAGCTATGCGCCGGCGCAGGCGATCGAGGAGACGAAAGCGCACATTGCCGCCGTCGCCCTGCGGCATCCGGCCGGCAAGCCCGGACAGCGCCAGCGGGCTGTCGCACCATACGATGCGGGCCGGCGGCTCCAGTCCTGCGGCCTC
Organism: Bradyrhizobium sp. LA2.1; assembly: GCF_040547725.1. Lineage (NCBI taxonomy): Bacteria > Pseudomonadati > Pseudomonadota > Alphaproteobacteria > Hyphomicrobiales > Nitrobacteraceae > Bradyrhizobium > Bradyrhizobium sp. LA2.1. The sequence continues at coordinate 28,698 of NZ_JBEPQI010000045.1, read as the reverse complement.
ATAGGCAAGACGCACGCCCTGCTCCGGGGTGTCGCGATCGGCAGGCGCCGTTGAGCGTCGGATGGCTCTCCACCGCGCGCGGTAATCGCCCAACGCCGCCATCTGCCCCGCAGACAGCGCCTGCTCAGTCGGCGAGGACGCGCGCATCCCGAGGCCCCAGTTCACGCTGGCGGCGCACCCGATAGGTCCCTCGCGGCAGCGTCAGCGGCGCATGCTCCTGATGCGTCACCCGCGCATAGGCCGAGGCGATCTGGAGATGCCCGAGATAGAGCCCGGCCGGAATGTCGCGCGCCAGATCGTCGTCGCGAAACAGCGTCACGCGCTCGCGGATCGCATGACAATGTCCCGTGGCCTCGCCCTCCAGCAGGACCAGAGGCGCACCTTCGGCGATTTCGGCGAGCGTTCCCGATGGCGCTACATCGGGTACCCGCTCGATCAGCAGGTCACCTTGCGCAAAAATCTCGGTCATCGTGCCTTCTCCCGTGCCGGCGCATCCGCGGGGAACGCGGATGGCCGGATTCGTTCAACATTGCCGTCGGCGATCTAGTGCACGACCTCGCCATGCAGTGCGAGGTCGAGACCGTCGCGCTCCATATCCTCCGACACCCGCAAACCGATAAACAGCTTGATCACGTACAGGATGATCAGGCTGACGACGGCATCGTAGACAAAGACCGTGGCGACGCCGATGCACTGGTTGATGAACTGGCCCGGGTTTCCCTCCAGAGCCCCCGCGGTGCCGCCATATTGCTCGACGGCGAAGACGCCGGTGAGCAATGCGCCGACGATGCCGCCGACGGCGTGGACGCCGAAGCAATCGAGCGCGTCGTCATAGCTGAACATGTTCTTGAGCCCGGTGCATCCCCAGTAGCAGAGGACGCCGGCCGCGATGCCGATCACGAAGGCGCCGATCGGGCCGACGAAACCGGACGCGGGCGTGATGGCGACGAGGCCTGCCACCGCGCCCGAGCAGATGCCGACGACCGTCGGCTTGCCCTTGAGCGACCACTCAACCAGCATCCAGGTGAAGCCGGCGACCGCGGTCGCGATCTGCGTCACCAGCATTGCCATGCCGGCCTGCATGCCTGCCGTCACCGCGGAGCCCGCGTTGAAGCCGAACCAGCCGACCCACAGCAGCGAGGCGCCGATGAAAGTCAGCACCATGTTGTGGGCCGGTCCCGCCTCCTTGCGCTTGCCGAGCATGATGGCGCACATCAGGCCTGCCACGCCGGCATTGATATGCACGACAGTCCCGCCGGCGAAGTCGAGCACCTTGACCCAGGCGGCGTCGTTGCCGGAGGCGAAGATGCCGTCAGGGCCCCACACCCAATGCGCGACCGGCGCGTAGACGAAGATCGCCCACAGGCCGATGAACCAGAGCATCGCGGAGAACTTCATCCGCTCGGCGAAGGCCCCTGCAATCAGCGCGGGCGTGATGATCGCGAACGTCATCTGGAAGCAGATGTAGACGCTTTCGGGGATCGTCGCCGCGAGCGGATTGGGGTTGCCGATCCCGCCCTTGCCGATGTCGCTGAGGATGTCCTTCAGGAACATGCGGTCCAGCCCGCCGATGAACGGCGTGCCGGCGCGGAAGGCCAGGCTATAGGTCAGGATCGCGAACAGAATCGTAACTAGGCAAGTCACCGCAAAACTCGTCATCACGGTGTCGCCCACGTTCTTCTTGCGCACCATACCGCCATAGAACAGCCCGAGCCCCGGGACCGTCATCATCAGCACCAGCGCAACGGAGGTGAGCATCCAGGCGGTGTCGCCGGGATTGGGCGTGCACTTCTCGAGGATCTTGCCGCCGCAGGCTGGCGGGCCCGCATCCTCCGCGAGCGCAACGTCGCCGAGGGCGAGGTAGAGCAGTGCAATTCCCAGCAACGCGACCACCAATGTCACGAGCCTTTGGCGGGTGGATGTTCTTGATTCCATCATCGTCCTCCCAAGTCGCAAGAGATGTCTTCTGGGCCCTGTTGAGTGGAACCGCAGAGATGATCATGCGCGCCGGCGCGACGACGCCAGCGAGATCAGCTCGGATTTTCGGGACACAATGAGCGCGGCTCGGCGCGATGAGGTCGTCGAGCGTCGATGGCTGGAGACTGGCACCGACCAGCCTCATGGCTTATCGGCCTTTCCCTTGTCGCCAGATCGGAAAGCGTCAGAGACGGTTCCAATTCTTGGTCAAAGGACATGCAAGATTCGCACCATCGACACGATTCATTCAAGCTACTGAATGCGCTTCGATTCCAGTTTGCTGCTTTGCGGCAACCGCGCCACGCGCTGCATCACGCAGCAGCCCATCGCCCAACGAATGAGCAGTGGCTGACGATGCCTATGCGGTTCGCATCAAGGGCGGCGCGGTCGGCTTGATCAGCGCAAACGCGATCTCGACGATGCCGGCGGCGAGCCCCACCGCCACGCCGATGCGCCAGGCCATGTTGTAGGAACCGAGCGCGTCGTAGATCAGCCCGCCGCCATAGGTGTAGTCGACCGGCCGCCGCTGCCGCTCCGTCGCCGGGTCGAGCGGGTCTTTGGCCGCCAGCACGTTCAACAGCATCGCCGCGTCGCGCACCGTCCGCGTCATCGGCCCTGCAGTGTCCTGGCTGTGCGCGATCGGCACGATCCCGGCCCGGCTGACCAGCCCAACGGTCGGCTTCGCAGTGACGAGGCCGTTTTGGCTCGCGGGATACTGCAGCGAGCCCGACGTCTCGGTGCCGATCGAGGCTGCGCACAGGCCGGCCGCCACCGCGACAGCCTAGCCCGCGCTCGATCCGCCCGGCGGCACGACCGGGATGCCGCGATCATCCATCAGCGCCGGCGCGTAAGGGTTCTTCACTTGACCGCCCATTGCGTGGCACTACGCCAACTGAAGCGATGGGCCAACTGCAGACATGCTCGAGTATGTAAGGTTGGCTAACTACTCGGGTAATCCGGCCGTCTGCAATGCCGCGCCGAGCTTCGTGGCGAGCGCCGGCGCGCAGTCAACATCGCCAAACTGCTGACTGATCCTAAAATTGGGCTGCAATTCAATTACGCGCGCAGCGGCTGCCTTCGCCTCGTCGAACCGGCGGAGCGTGACCAGGGGCCCGATCAGGATGACATAGTTGATGCTGTGCCCTGGATTGGACTGCACCGCCCGGTAAGCCGCCTTTGCCGCCTCATCCGGTCGCTCCAAAAGAAAGTGTCCGAGCGCCTGCGAGCCAAACGCCGCGAACGACCAGGAATCGAACGGAGACAGCCGCAGCGCGCGCTCGCCCCACGCAATTTCCGGTTCCGCTTCGGCGGCCCACATGAACACATGCCTTCCGGGATATCCCTGAATGCGGACATCACTCGGTGCAGTTGGATGTCTCGGACGGGCCATATCCGGACCAATACCCGTGCCGTTTCGAAGGATGAAAATTCACTGGCTTTCGGCTATTTTGCGTTGAGCCGCAGTTCTGTGGCGGCGATCTCGAATCGAGGTTCGCCATGACCTCCAGGTCCTCGATCAGGCGGCACGTCGCGCCGCTCGTCGCTTTTTTTCTGACCATCTGGCCGTTGGTTTCGCCGGTACATGCTGTTGAGGACGCCGGAAAGGTTGGCGTGGTGTCCTTTGGCCTGTTCGGCGATCAAGGCGTGTTTAGATCCGAGGCGACCGGCGCAGCTCAGGTCGTAGCCGGCCGTTTCGAGACTGGCCCGATCAACGTGGAGTACAATTCCAAGAAAGGCGGAAATGCAACGATCGAAGCTCTGACCAGGTCGTTGCAGGCGGCAGCCAACCGCTTGGATACCGAGAAGGATGTTCTCTTTTTGATTCTCACCTCGCATGGCTCTCCTGACGGCCTTGCAATCAAGGCGGGGCGGCTCACAGAAACGCTCACGCCATCTCGTCTCGGCGACATGCTCGCGAAAACAGGTGTGCGGCACAAGGTGGTGGTCATCTCGGCTTGTTATTCGGGGGTTTTTATCCCGCGTCTGGCGAATCCCGACGTGCTGGTCATCACCGCGGCCGATGCCAACCATCCGTCGTTCGGCTGTCAGGACAAGGCCAAGTGGACCTATTTCGGCGACGCTTTTTTCAATGTCGCGCTCCGGAAAGCGGCCAGCCTGAAGGATGCGTTTCTCGATGCGCGCTCACTCGTCCGGAAGCGAGAATTGCGGGAGCATTTCGAGCCGTCGAATCCCCTCATGGCAGGCGGCGTAGACGTGCTGCCATTGCTTGTCGCACGCCCTTGAACCCGCTGCCGATATCCCGCAATCCAATACCTCGCCAAATCAGCGCTTCTTTCTTGGCGAAGAGGAAATGGCCGACGTCAGTCTGGCCACGTTCCATCTTTTCGATAGAGAAAACTTTGGCAGCGGCGTGCAGCTAGCGCGGGGGTGCGGTGGTTGCGGGTGCGGCCATGGTGGCGGCGGGTGCGGCGGCGGCCGAGGTTGCGGTGGTGGTGGGTTTGTTGGCGTTCGTGGTTGCGGTGGCTTCCGTGGTTGCCGTGGCTTCCGTGGTTGCGGTTGCGGCGGCTGCGGGTTCAGCATCGGGTTCTATGACGACATCGGGTTCGATGACTGGGGGTATGGTGGCTGGGGGTTCGGTGGTTGCGCGGGTTGCTGCGGATCCTGGGGAGCGTGCCGCTTGTGCTAAGTCCCACCAAGGACTCTGCTAAGCTGCGATCAGCCTCTCGCTGGTTACGAGTTTAAGGTCGCCTTCGGGTCTTGGTTGTGTGAAAACGCCAGGACGTTTGGCGGCGATAGAACAAGGTATTCGTTCAAGACCGTCTTAGCGGTCAAACTCGCAAGCGCGTTCAACTTAGAGAACGAGCTGAAGAATGTAATTCTTGCCATGTTTTGATCTTCGCGTTTTTACACGGCCAGGGTCATAAGCGGTCTTGAAACAACCCGCTGTGCCTAGTCCGGTCTACCCCTTGGAGCAGACATCACAGTTGCCCGACAGAAGGACGGCTACGGGCCAATAGGGCGCATGACCATCATTTATCACCTGCTACCCGTCGCAGTCAGGTTTGTGGGTGCCGACTGTCTGTGGCAGACGCGAATTCATTCTTTAACAAAGATATGAGATTTTATCTTCCACTGCCCGTCGGGTTGGCGTTCAAGCAGTCTCACAGTGCTGCCGGAAACTGGCGCCGCCTTCTCATTCACCACTAACGTGGCCGTGAAATGGGACGTGGTATAGGCATAGTTCCCGATGGGTAGCACGTCCACAAGCTCAAGCTTATGATCTCTGACGCTTCTTCCCCGCCCAGCAAAGAAATCACGGATTGCGAGAGGGCCAGTGACGGGCTGCGCGCCAGGCGGCAACAATCTGCCGTCATCGGTATACAATGGTAATAGAGCATCGAAGTCCGCGTTGTTAATGGCAGCATCCCATTGGGCGTTCATCGACGTCAGCTTATCCGCGAGCGGATCTGCCAATCCTTGATTGGCATGGCTGACGATCAGAATAAGCGCGAATGAAGCGAGTGATATGCGAGTCATCTTTGCCTCCATTAGCTGAGATACTCAGCGCGTGAGCGTATTCGCAGCTACTGCTGGGGGAAGCGCTAGTCCAAAAAGTGGACTGGAGATGGTGTTCTCAGCTGGCTAAGACTTGATCTGCGGCCCGCAGGCGCCTCACGGCATATTTGCTGCGCGGGAACCAAGCCGGCATGCTCTTCACAAGATGGTTAGGACCGTCGATCTCAATCTTGCCGAGCTCATACGCCCGTAGCAGCGGCTGGTCGCCTATGAAAACCTGTACAAGCGTCACCATGCTCGCATAGAGGCTGATATCGACCTCGAAGCCGGGATCATTCCAGCAGAGATCGGCTTCCTTCCTCTTCACAACAAACCACCAGCGCTTCTGCCGGGCGTCCGCAATCTCGATGTACAGCACAAAGTCGGATGGAATGTACTTCAGATCGAACGAGCGGCGCATATTCCACATGAGCCGGCCCGCGTGGAGTTCATCGGGCGTGAGCTGGCTGCGCGCCCATTTGTGGCCCCAATAGCCCATTGCATCGATGATTGGCCAGGCTTCCATGGCCGCCTGAGTCGGATGGTACTCCCAATGCCCATTATCGCCTGATCGGCGTGAGACTAGCCCTGCTTCTTCTAGCGATTGCAGGCGCTTGGAGAGGAGGGTCGGCGACATCTGGGGGACGCCACGGCGAAGCTGGTTGAAGTGGTGAGAACCTAGCAATAGCTCGCGTAGCACGAGCGGAGTCCATCGCTCCGTGAGAATTTCCGCAGCTTTAGCTACGGGGCAAAATGATCCATAGCCTTTCATGCGAGAACTTTATCATCACGAGGGGCAGCCAGGTAGTTCTGTTTCTGAACCAATTGCAGGCGCGTCGGTAGAGAGGCTCTCCTGGTGCGCGAGATTTTTGAGACAGTTCAACTGTCGCAGTTTGAGGGCCTGCTAACCCACCCATAGCGCTAATCGCCCAAGCGGGGCGCTTGCATCGCATCCAGGCGGAGCTGAACCGCTGCGAATACGGCTCCTGGGGATCTGCAACAGCGGCCATGTCACATGAAGCTAACCACTCCTGCAATTAGTCGGCTTGGAGTCAAAAGCTGACGGTGTCCGACCAAGAGGCGGCGGTCTCCTGTCGCTCGATAAGCGGACATGTCGCTTAGCATCCAGTCCTTTTCTCGCGATCGCGCTCAGACGGATTGCGGGGTGCGTCTCGAGCGTTGTGGTAGCAAAGGACTTCCCGAGCTGGAGGCTTGCCCAGTCTGAAACCCATTGCGACGACGTATCGCCGCTTGGGTTTATGGTGCGCTCGGAGGGCGTTCGGATTTTGCGCGATCTCAATCGGTTAGAGAGGCGAGAAACGAACTGAGGTGCATTTCGCGCACCAAAGTGCCTTTTGGCCGAACCGCTGAAGAAGAGCCCTGCCCTATGCGAGGTCAGGTCAGACCCACCGCTCATAAAGGTCTGGTTGCAGGTTCGAGTCCTGCCGGGCCCACCAAGAATATCAGTATCTTGGTTAGTCTTCGTTGGCGTCGGCGCGACGACCGCACCAGAAACCGCACCAGATACGTGCACTTTTCGTTCGTGCACAGTTCGCGAGGGTGTCAGGCAAGCTCGCCTGCTGATGAGTGGATGCGACAGTGCATCCACGATGCCTTGCCTTTCCGGCCGACGGAGAGGGATCGACGGAAGCAGCCTTCGGCGATTATGTCGGCCATCTCCGGCAAAGCGGAAGTCGGCACACAACGCCAATCATGTCCGCTAAGGGCCACAAGCAGACATGCGCGGGGGCGACGGCACCGCGCGGTTCGTCTGTTAGCCCCCGGGGCCGTCCTTCATGATGTAGCCCATCAGGTCATCCACGTTGTGCTCCAAATCCCGGATGATGTTCTTGACGACGTCTCCGATCGAGATCACGCCCACGACCTTGCCCGCGTGCAGCACTGGCAGATGGCGAAAAGTGCGCTGAGCCATCATTGCCATGCAGCCCTCTAGCTGATCGTCCGGCTTGACCGTCACGGGGTTGCCCGTCATCACTTGGCCCACCGGCGTCTGCTTCGCATCGAGCCCGGGCAGCAGCACTTTGATGGCGCAGTCACCCTGGGTCACGATACCGACCAGCACGTCATCGTCGATGACCAGCACCGACCGAACCCGGTTGTCGCGCATCTGGCGCAAGGCTTCGATGACCATGTCGCCGGAACGAACATGGATCAGGATGCCACTCTTCTGGGCCAGAGCATTTTTTACTGTGCTCATCGATTTCCTCTCGTGGGCCCTGTCCCGCCCCCTCGATGGTGAGCATTGAAGGATAGTCGAAATATCTTGCCGCGTCAGCACCGCGCCGATGTCGCCGGCTGCTACGGCTCAAAAGCGGCCCGGTGCTAACCCGCGGCGCCAGGTCTGGTTTCAGATCGCAAGCGGACCTCTGGGCTCCCGCTTAGTGCCCGCCTCCACAGTAAGCAGCACGCCGCAGCAAATCAGCAATGGCAACCTGCTGTCGGCCAGATCAGGGCGGCATCTGCTGTCACGCCGGTGCGTGACAATTTTTGGTAGCGAAGGTCCGACTCCGTCAAATTCCCTCCCCCAAATCCCTGCCGTTTTCAGTGTTCGCGGCCAAACCAACTTAGCATTCTGAGATAACCTGGTGACTAACCGTGACCGCCTTCGGTGCACGACCAGATGATGGTTTCAGCAGTGCCGCATGACCTGGAGCGCACCAGTGCGCGGACAAATCCGCGCAGGGCGATGCAGCGGAGGCTCAAGTGCACAAGGACTTCAGCTCCGGCGGCGGGGAGCCCTTCCCCTCGAGCATCCCCAGCGCTAGCGCGGCCTCCACCCGCACGCTCGGATCCTCATCGCCCGTTAGCTGTCGGAGGGGGTGGAGGGCTTGTTCGATCCCCGGGAAGGCCGGACCGAGGCGACCGAGGTGCCAGGCCGCCAGGCTGCGGACGAAGGCAAGCTCGTTGCCCAACTCCGCGACGAGTACGGTGATCGACTCTCCACCCGACGGCACCACCCGGGCCAGGGCCGCCGCCGCCCAGACGCGCACGAACGCAACCGGGTCCTGGAGGGCAGCGGCGAGGTCGGACATAGCCTCGGTTGCCGCCGGGCCGATCTCGCCCAGGGCATATGCACCGAGGCGGCGCTGGAGCGGATCGCCGCTCGAAAGCTCCCTCACCCAGCCTGGAACGGAAGTCCCTAGGTAAGCGATCTGCGCGCTCATGGCCCGGCCCCCACTCAAGATCCCACGCCTAGCCGGCGGTCCAGGTTGAACGCGGCGCTTATCAACCCGATGTGAGTGAATGCCTGCGGGAAGTTGCCCAACGCTTCGCCACACGGACCCGTCTCCTCGGCGTACAAGCCGAGGTGGTTGGCGTAGGTCAGCATTTTCTCGAAGATGAAGCGTGCCTCCTCTGCGCGGCCCGCCCGGGCCAACGCTTCCACCAGCCAGAACGTACACATGTTGAACGTCCCCTCGCTCCCGGTCAGGCCGTCGCCAGCTCCTCTGCCGATCTCGTAGCGGTGCACTAGGCTGTCGGAAACCAGCTCCGCCATGATCCGATCCAGCGTCCCACGCATGCGGGGGTCGGTCGGCGACAGGAAAAAGACGAGCGGCATGATCAAATTGGACGCATCCACCGCGTCAGTGGCGAAATGCTGCACGAACGTCTGCCGCTCGGTGTTCCAGCCGTGCGTCATGATGGCCTCGTAGATGCGGTCCCGCTCCGCGGCCAAGCGGGCGCGGTCCAGCGGCAGACTCCGCTTCTGCGCAAGGCGGATCGCTCGGTCCAGCGCCACCCAGCACTGCACCTTGGAGTACACGAACTGCTGTTGTCCACCGCGCACCTCCCAGATGCCATCGTCGGCTCGCTCCCAGTTGCTCGCCACCCAGTCCAACATCTTGCGCACGTGGCGCCAGGAGTCATAGGCGATCGGCGTCCCATACTTGTCGTACAGGTAGACCGCATCCATCAGTTCGCCATAGATGTCCAGCTGCAGCTGGTCGGCAGCGGCGTTACCGACTCGCACTGGACGCGACCCGCGGTAGCCATCGAGGTGGTCGAGGACCTCCTCGGGCAGCTCGCGGCCACCGTCGATGCGATACATAGTCTGCAACGGGTCGCCCTGGGCGCCCTCGACGGCCCGCTGCTCCAACCAGGCCATGAACTGCTCCGCCTCCGACGTCAGCCCCAGGCGCAGGAAGGCGTAATTGGTGAAAGCGGCGTCGCGCACCCAAGTATAACGATAGTCCCAGTTGCGCACCCCGCCGATCTCCTCCGGCAGCCCGCAGGTCGGCGCCGCCACGATCGCGCCGGTCGGTGCGAACGTCAGCAGCTTCAACACCAGCGCCGAGCGGTGGACCATCTCGCGCCAGCGACCTGAATAGCTGCACTTCCTCAACCACTGCCGCCAAAAAGCCAGGGTCTGCGTCAGCGCCTCCGTGCCGACCAGCCGCGCCTCGAGCAGGACCCCATCATGAACGCTGCCGTGGCCGTTCTCCTCCACCTGGCGGAGGATGAACGTGGTCGTCTCGCCGGGGTTGAGGACGAACTCGGCAGCGACGCCGTCGCCTTGCCGACCAAGTGGGAAGCGGCTGACCAGCGAGACTTTCATGCCTTGCGCCTCGAAGATCGCTCCCCGGCCCTCCAGGATGACCTGATGGGGCCGGCGGGCGAAATCGAAAGCCGGCCGGCAGTCGAGGCGGAAACGGACAGACCCGCGGACCGCTCGCACTACTCGGACGATCTGGTGGATTTTTCTGATCTCGCACGGGCCCTGGACCGGCATGAAGTCCACGACTTCACCGACGCCCTGGTCGCTAAGAAAGCGCGTCACCAGGACGTTGCTGTCAGGCATGTACATCTGTTTGTGCTGCGCCTCGTAGAGACTAGCGATGCGGAATGAGCCCCCTTTCTGATCGTCGAGGATCGCCGCGAAAACGCTCGGCGAGTCAAAGTGCGGCAGGCAACACCAATCGATGGACCCGTCGATGCCAACCAGGGCAACGGTGTGCAGGTCGCCGATGACGCCGTAGGACTCGATCGGCTTGTAGCCCATGATCTCGTCTCCTCCGCTCGCTCGACGCTGATCGAGCCCCACGATCATCAATCCCTTGAGGCAGCGAAACGACACAACGATATTCGTCTTTTGCTCGCAATTTCGCGCGCGGTCCTCGCCAGTAACATTTCTTAACTTCCGAACCAGCTGAGATGGACGAAGAACGTCGTTTGCATCCGGATCAACTGCTCCGCACTTTCAATAGCTCGACAGGCGACTAAGGTCGCCGGTCCCGATTATCGGCAGCCCCGTGGCACGAACGTGCCAGTTTCGATGTTGATGTACCACCAATCCTAGCACGCCCCGCGTGAGCTCGCCGAGGCTCTTCCGAGAAGCCGGCGACGAACTAGGAGTTTCGCTCAAGTCCTGGAGTGCTGCCTAGAAGTCACTTTCGCACTTTCCTCTCAGACGCAGTATGCGCCAATCTCAATCAGAATTCGGATCGCCTCCGCCGACCGTGACATTCAGCGCTCCTTCCTATGGTGGGCCGGTTCAAAGAACTCCGGCGCCATAGTGGAACATGCCTAAGCGAATAGGTCAGCGTTTCAGACGCACATCCGTTCGCGTGCCGAACTGTCATAACGCGAGAGGGATCGTTGCTTCTCCGAAGAAGTCGCGCTACCAGTGGGCAGGTATGCGCACGGACCTTGAAGGCGTTGACGATAAAGATGCCTTAGTCCGAAGTGTCCCGAGTTCGGTTCTTACCGCAGGCGGTGGCAGGCCGAAGCTGAAGGGGCGAGACCATGAGCGCCGTCCTTCCGATCATTTGCCTCGCAAGGCATGGCGAGACGGCGTGGAGCCTCTCAGGCCAGCATACAGGCCTCACAGACTTGCCTCTCACTGAGCGCGGCGAACTCAATGCGCAGAGTTTGGGCTCGCGGTTGCTGGGTTTCACTTTCGCAAAAGTGTTCACAAGCCCCCTGAAGCGAGCGGTCCGGACGTCGGAGTTAGCTGGTTTCGGAGTCGAGGCGGAGCCCGACTGCGATCTGCTGGAATGGAATTACGGCCAATACGAGGGGCGTCGCACAAAGGAAATCCATGAAGAGCGTCCAGGCTGGCAATTGTTTCGCGACGGCTGTCCAGGAGGAGAAGCACCGAATCAAGTCGGCGCCCGGGCTGATCGCATTGTGGAGCGTGTTCGCAACGTCCCAGGTAACGTGTTATTGTTTTCGAGCGGACATTTTCTCCGAGTTTTGACAGCACGCTGGTTAGGCCTCGATGCGGAGGCCGGACGACTCTTTACGCTCGACACTGCAAGCCTGAGCATACTCGGGTACGAACACGATCAGTCAGAGCCAGCGGTCCGACTGTGGAATGACACCGGGCACGTCGAAGGTCGGTTCCCACCAGCCTTCGCGCACTGAGATGGAAGTGCCAGTCGGAGTAACATAGACTTGAATATGCGCGTGCGTGCAAGGCGCGCAGGGTGAGCATATTGCAGAGAGTAGCGTAAGGGTAAGACCGATGAACCAGGTCGTCTTTCTGGTCGATGTCGACAATACGCTTCTCGATAACGATCGTATCCAGGCTGATATCAAGGCCTACCTCGAGCGCCGGTTCGGAGCCCCCTGTCGCGATCGGTACTGGGCAATTCTCGAGGAGTTGTTCGAAGAACTGGGCTATCGAGACTATCTCGGTGCGCTCCAGCGGTACCGCATCGAACACCCGCAGGACATGCACTTATTGTCCATGTCGTCATTCCTGGTCGATTACCCGTTCGCCAATCGGCTGTACCCGGGATCCCTGGATGTGCTCGAACGACTACGTCAGTGGGGCCCAACCGTCCTTCTCACCGATGGCGACGTCGTCTTTCAACCCCGGAAGGTCGAGCGCTCCGGACTTTTGGAGGCAGTCAACTCACACGTGCTGATCTACATCCACAAGGAACTCGCGCTCGATAATGTTGAGGCTCGCTATCCGGCGCTGCACTACGTTCTGGTTGATGATAAGCCGCGTATCCTTGCCGCGGTCAAAGAGGCTTGGGGCAACCGCGTCACCACCGTCCTTCCCCGACAAGGACAATATGCGCATGACGCGAACGCCCTCGCCTCCTTCGCTACACCCGACGTGACGGTGGACCGGATCGGAGATCTGCTCGACTGTGATCTGGGACGTCTGCTTGCGGCAGCCCCACGACTCGAAGCCATGCGGAGGTGAAGCGATGAAGGGAACGCAAAAACTCCACGAACTCGGACAGAGCGTTTGGCTCGACAACATCACCCGCGACCTGCTGAACAGCGGCACGTTGAGGCGCTACATCACCGACTTGTCGCTGACGGGACTCACATCTAACCCCACAATCTTCGACCATGCGATCAAGAACAGCTCTCACTATGATTCAGCTATCCGCAGCAAGCTCTCGGAGGGAAAGTCGGGCGAGACGTTATTCTTCGAACTCGCAATCGACGATCTAGCCCAGGCAGCAGACCTGTTCCGTCCGATTTGGGACCGCACCAACGGTGTAGACGGGTGGGTCTCGCTCGAGGTCTCGCCCCTTCTCGCGCATGACACGGCCAGCACAATCGCGGCGGCCAAGGAACTGCATGCGCAGGCGAAACGCCCCAACCTCTTCATCAAGATACCCGGTACACGAGAAGGATTGCCCGCCATCGAAGAAACGATCTTTGCCGGCGTGCCTGTGAATGTGACGCTATTGTTCAGCCGGGAGCACTATCTCGCTGCCGCCGAGGCATATCTGCGCGGCATCGAGCGGCGGATCGCAGCCGGTCTAACTCCAAATGTTGGATCCGTTGCGTCGGTCTTCGTCAGCCGCTGGGATGCCGCCGTAGCGAACCAAGTGCCCGCGCAATTGCGCAATCAGCTCGGTATTGCAATCGCGAAACGAACCTACAAGTCGGCTTGCGAGTTGCTCTCCTCGGCTCGTTCGCGGCGCATCTACAACGAGGGTGGGCGGCCACAGCGCCTGTTATGGGCGAGCACAGGAACCAAGGATCCGGCAGCGTCTGATGTTTTGTACGTCAAGGCGCTGGCCGCGCCGCTCACGGTGAACACCATGCCGGAAGGTACGGTGAAGGCCCTGGCTGATCACGGCGAGATTGGAGAGATTTTGCCGTCCGATGGCGGCGATTCCGAAGAGGCACTCTCGCAATTCGCGAAGGCCGGCGTCGACATCGAAGCGCTAGCAGCGACATTGCAGGATGAGGGCGCCAAATCGTTTGTCAAATCCTGGAACGAGTTGATGAGTGTCATCTCCGCCAAGACCGAGGTACTCAAGAAGGCAAGCTAAATTCCAAGCGGGACAAAGGTCTTCCATGAACATACTGGTCATTGACGTGGGCGGCACCCACGTCAAGATCCTTGCCTCCGGCGAAAAAGTGAAGCGAGAAATTGACTCCGGGTCGACAATGACAGCCCGGAAGTTGGTATCGAGCGTCAAAAAGCTGGCCGATGGCTGGGAATATGACCTGATCTCGATTGGCTATCCGGGCCCGGTCGTGCATGACCGTCCTATGGCGGAGCCTCACAATCTGGGAAAAGGCTGGACGGGCTTCGACTTCGCTGCGGCATTCAAACTACCGACGAAAGTCATCAACGATGCGGCGATGCAGGCACTCGGCAGCTACCAGAGCGGCAAAATGTTGTTTCTCGGGCTAGGGACGGGACTCGGCTCGGCGATGATCGTCGATGGCATCGTGCAGCCGATGGAGCTTGGACACTTACCGTACAAGAGGGGGATCTATGAGGACTATGTCGGCGCGCACGCGCTGGAGGAACTTGGCAAGAAAGCATGGCGGAAGCACGTCGAAGATGTCGTTGAATATCTGGTTGCGGCACTCCAACCGGAGGACGTCGTGCTGGGCGGCGGCAACGCCAAACTATTGAAAACACTGCCGCCATTATGCCGGCTTGGCGACAATGCCAACGCATTCAAGGGTGGATTCCAGCTGTGGGACGGTCCGCCAAAGGGAAAGATCACTCGCTCGCGCAAACAAACTGCACAAGCCGCGATGGCGCGTTAGACAGGAGCGATGAATGGCAACGGCCACGAATACGGTCACCGAGCTTCCTGCCTGGCAGGCCCTGTCCGCCCATTTTCGGAAGATCGACCGCTTGCATCTGCGCGAGCTCTTTGCTCAAGACCCCAAACGCGGCGAGCGCTTGACGGTCGAAGCAGCGGGACTCTATCTCGACTATTCGAAGAACCGGATTACCGACGAAACGCTGGCTCTGCTGTTGCAACTGGCCCAACAGTCCGGGCTCCGCGCGCGGATCGATGCGATGTTCGCAGGCGAGAGGATCAACGTTTCCGAAAAGCGGGCCGTCCTGCACGTCGCGCTCCGCGCGCCGAAGGGGCAATCGATCCCGGTCGATGGCGAGGACGTTGTGCCCCAGGTCCATTCGGTGCTCGACCGCATGGCCGATTTTTCCAATCGCGTACGCGGCGGTGCGTGGCGCGGCCACACCGGGAAGCCAATCCGCAACATCGTCAGCATCGGCATCGGCGGCTCCGATCTGGGGCCGGTGATGGCCTACGAGGCGCTCAAGCATTACAGCGACCGCGCCATGACGTTCCGGTTCGTCTCCAACGTGGACGGCACCGATTTTGCGGAAGCGATCCGCGATCTCGATCCAGCGGAGACGCTGTTCATTATCTCTTCCAAAACCTTCACAACCCTTGAGACCATGACCAACGCCAGGAGCGCGCGCAGCTGGTCGCTCGCGGGGCTTGGGGGCGACGAGGAGTCGGTCGCGAAGCATTTCGTTGCGGTGTCGACAAACGCGAAGGAAGTGACGAAGTTCGGCATCGACACCTCCAGCATGTTTGGCTTCTGGGACTGGGTTGGTGGTCGATACTCCATGGATTCGGCGATCGGACTTTCGACGATGCTTGCCATCGGTCCCGACAACTTTCGCGCCATGCTCGGCGGTTTCCATGAAATAGACGAGCATTTCCACACCGCGCCGTTCGAGCGCAACCTGCCGGTACTAATGGGGCTGCTTGCCATCTGGAATAATAATTTCTTCGGCGCGCAGACCGTAGCGGTGCTGCCTTACGAGCAATACCTGAAACGGTTCCCTGCTTATCTCCAACAGTTGACGATGGAGAGCAACGGCAAGCACGTCACGCTCGAGGGTCATCCTCTCAGCTACGACACGGGTCCGATTTATTGGGGTGAGCCCGGGACCAACGGTCAACATTCGTTCTACCAACTCATTCACCAGGGCACCCGCCTCATTCCATGCGACTTCATTGCCTTTCACACGACCCTCAACCAACTTGGAGAGCAACACGACATGTTGCTCGCCAACGTCTTCGCGCAGGGCGAAGCGCTCGCATTCGGCAAGACACGTGACGAAGTAAGGGCAGAGGGATCTGCCGATTGGCTCGTTCCACATCGCGTGTTCGAGGGAAACCGACCGTCCAATACGATACTGCTGGAACAGCTGACACCCGCGGCGCTCGGCAAACTCGTCGCACTGTACGAGCACAACGTCTTCACTCAGGGTGCAATTTGGCAAGTCGATTCATTCGACCAATGGGGCGTCGAACTCGGCAAGGTGCTGGCGCAGCGCATCATTCCGGAACTCACCAGCGAAGCCGAACCCAAATTCGGCCATGACAGCTCGACCAATGCGTTGATCCGCAGACATCGCGCATTCAGGGACAAGTTGCACTAGACACTCATCTCGACACGCCACGTTAACAGCGCACGGGGGAGAGATAATAACGCCGCAGCAAAAACACAGGAGCCACTCATGCAACTCGGAATGATCGGCCTCGGCCGAATGGGCGCCAATATGGTGCGAAGACTTGTCCGGCATGGTCACCAATGTGTCGTCTTCGACATGTCGCCGAACGCCGTTGCGGAACTGGTGAAAGACAACGCGACGGGAAGCTCCTCGCTCTCGGATTTCGTGAAGAAGCTCGAAAAGCCGCGCGCGATCTGGTTGATGGTTCCCGCGGCCGTCGTGGATAAATCGATCGGCGATCTGCTGCCGCTGATTGAAGCCGGCGACACGCTGATCGACGGCGGCAACTCCTACTACATCGATGACATCAGGCGTTCCAAGGAACTGGCGCAGAAGGGCATCAATTATGTAGATGTCGGTACCAGCGGCGGTGTGTGGGGTCTTGAGCGCGGCTACTGCATGATGATCGGTGGCCCTGACCAGGCAGTGCAGCGGCTGGATTCGGTCTTCAAGACCCTTGCTCCGGGTGTCGGCGAAATCCCACGCACGCCGGGACGAGAGCGCGCCGCCGGCGGCACCTCCGAGCATGGCTACCTCCACTGCGGGCAGAACGGAGCCGGTCATTTCGTCAAGATGGTCCATAACGGTATCGAGTACGGGCTGATGGCGGCGTATGCCGAGGGGCTTGGTATCCTGCGCGCGGCGAACATTGGCAAGCAGACGCACGCATCGGACGCCGAAACAACGCCGCTTCGCATTCCCGAGCACTACCAGTATGACCTGAATCTGCCCGAGATCGCAGAAGTGTGGCGGCGCGGCAGCGTGGTTGCCTCGTGGCTTCTCGACTTGACAGCAACGGCGTTGCTGGAAGATCCAGCGCTTTCCAAATTCGCAGGGCGCGTATCCGACTCCGGCGAAGGACGCTGGACCATCGCAGCAGCGATCGACGAGGCAGTCCCCGCTCCGGTGCTGACGACGGCGCTTTACGAGCGCTTCAGTTCTCGCGGCGAAGCCGATTTCCAGAACAAGCTGCTTTCGGCGATGCGCTACGAGTTCGGTGGACACCTGGAAAAAGGCAGCCAGTGAGAGACCCAGATGGCCTTGAGCGAACCCAGATCCGACGCATTGGTATTTTTCGGCGCAACCGGCGATCTTGCCTACAAGAAGATTTTTCCGTCGCTGCAAGCCATGCTGAAGCGGGGCCACCTCGATGTGCCCGTCATCGGCGTCGCGAAGGCCGGCTGGACCCTCGACCAACTCAAGGCCCGAGTACGAGATAGCCTCGAAAAGCACGGCGGCCTCGACGCCGCTGCGTTTGACAAGCTAGCCGGTCTTTTACGTTACGTAGACGGCGACTATGCCGATCCGACTACGTTCGACGCCCTTCGCAAGCAGCTCGGTTCGGCGCAGCGGCCGGCACATTATTTGGCGATCCCACCCGCATTGTTTGCAACCGTGGTGGAGCGGCTCGACACTGCCGATTGCACAAACGGCGCGCGCGTGATTGTGGAGAAGCCATTCGGGCATGATCTCGTCTCCGCACGCAACCTCAACAGGATTCTGCTCGCCAGGTTCGACGAAGATCACATCTTCCGCATCGACCACTATCTTGGAAAGCGACCTGTTCACAACATGGTCTTCTTTCGCTTCGCAAACGCGTTCCTGGAGTCGTTCTGGGACCGCAAGTTCGTGAGTAGCGTGCAGATCACGATGGCGGAGAATTTCGGCGTGCAGGGTCGCGGCGCGTTCTATGACCAAACCGGCACAATTCGCGACGTTATCCAAAATCATCTGTTTCAGGTTTTGGCCAATCTGGCGATGGAGCCACCGGCGCGATCGGACAGCGAATCGCTGCGTGACGAGAAGGCCAAGGTTCTCAGATCGATCCCGCCGATCGCTGAGAACGAATTGGTGCGCGGACAGTTTCGCGGCTACCGGCAGGAGCCGGGCGTTGCTCCGGAGTCGCAGGTGGAGACGTTCGCCGCGCTCCGGCTGGAGATCGACTCCTGGCGCTGGCAGGGAGTACCATTTTACATCCGTGCCGGGAAATCGCTTCCCGTGACTTGCACGGAGGTGATCGTACGCCTTCGTGAGGCGCCGCGGATCTTCCCCCATTGCGCCGCAATACCGAATTACTTGCGGTTTCGCATCAATCCCGACATGGCCATTGCTCTCGGCACGATGGTGATGGACGAGGATGATCGAGAAATCGGGGAGCCTGTCGAATTGCTGGCCAGCCGGCGCCCTGGCCCAGAGGAGATGGATGCATATGAACGCGTGCTCGGCGACGCGATGAACGGCGATCGGACGCTGTTTGCACGACAGGACTACGTCGAAGAAGCCTGGCGGATTGTCGATCCGGTCTTGAAGAAGACGACACCCGTCTACGAATACCATGCCGGAAGCTGGGGGCCTCACGAAGTGGACAAGAATGTCGCGCCGCCGGGCGGCTGGCACAACCCGACGGTACTGTAGCGCGGAGGGTGAGGAATGTAGATCGAAGCGCTCCTCGATCCCGGCTCTGTTGCTCGATGGCGGCGGTTCGCTGACGATGCACGCACGCCGGTTGGCGCGCCAGCGGCCATGTAATCGACACCCGCGGGAGGAAATCAACCATGACCGACGTCGAACTCGACCAACTCGCGATCAACACCATCCGCACACTGTCGATCGATGCGGTGCAGGCCGCGAACTCCGGTCATCCCGGCACGCCGATGGCGCTTGCTCCACTTGTCTATACGCTCTGGAACCGGGTCATGCGTTTCGATCCACAAGATCCGATCTGGCCCGGCCGCGACCGCTTCGTGCTGTCGAACGGCCACGCGTCGATGCTGCTGTGGTCGGTGCTCCACCTCACGGGCACGCAGGCCGTGAATGCCGAGTACGAAACGCTGGGCAGGCCCGCTGTCACCCTCGACGATATCCGACGCTTTCGCCAGCTTGGGAGTCACGCGCCGGGGCATCCCGAATACCACCTGGTGTCCGGCGTGGAAACGACCAGTGGCCCGCTCGGACAAGGCATTGCGACCAGCGTCGGTATGGCAATCGCGCAGCGCTGGCTCGCTGCGCGATACAACAAGCCGGACTTTGCCATCTTCGACTACGATATTTACGCCGTATGCGGCGACGGCTGCCTGATGGAAGGCATCAGCTCGGAAGCGGCGTCGCTGGCCGCCCACCTCGGCCTCGATAACCTGTGCTGGATCTACGACAACAATCATATCACGATAGAAGGCAGCACACGGCTGGCCTTCACGGAAGATGTAGCCGTCCGTTTCACTGGCTATGGCTGGAACATCCTGTACGTCAGTGATGCCAACGATATCGCGGGCATCGAACGGGCCTTGACGACGTTCCGCGACACGAAAGGCCGCCCGACGCTGGTGATGCTCAGTAGCCACATCGGATATGGCTCGCCACATCGTCACGATACTGCTGCGGCACATGGCGAGCCGCTCGGTGTTGAAGAAGTCAAACTCACTAAACGCGCTTATGGTTGGCCCGAAGAATCGAATTTCCTGGTGCCTGACGGCGTTCTCGAACAATTCGCCGCCGACGTCGGGGTGCGAGGCGCAGAAGCCCATCGCAAGTGGCGGGAGCTGTTCGCCGATTACCGTTCAAAGTATCCAGCCCTGGCGACTGAGATCGACCAGATGCAACAGCGCACGCTTCCGCAAGGCTGGGACCGCGACCTGCCGGTATTCCCGCCGGATTCGAAGGGCGTTGCGGGTCGTGAGGCGTCGGGAAAGGTCCTGAACGTTCTGGCGCAAAACATTCCCTGGTTAATCGGCGGTTCGGCCGATCTGGGTCCATCGACCAAGACGCTCTTGACCTATGAAGGCGCAGGCGATCTTCAGGCCGCCACACCGGATGGCAAGAATTTGCATTTCGGCATCCGCGAGCATGCGATGGCGGCAATCCTGAACGGTCTCGCACTGTCGAAACTGCGGCCGTTCGGCGCGACATTCCTGATCTTCAGCGATTACGCTCGGCCCGCGATGCGACTCGCTGCGCTGATGGAATTACCGGTGGTGTTTGTTTTTACCCATGATGCCATGGGCGATGGCGAAGATGGCCCAACGCACCAACCGATCGAGCATCTCGCCTCAATGCGAGCAATGCCAGGTCTGACGCTGTTCCGGCCCGGGGATGCCAACGAAGTGGTTGAGGCCTATCGCTACATCATGCAGCTTCGTCATCGGCCAGCCTTGTTGGCGCTGTCTCGCCAACCATTACCGATCCTCGATCGCAGCAAGTACGCATCGGCATCCGGGGCGGCGCGAGGCGCCTACGTGCTCGCCGATCCTCCTGAGGGTAAGCCGGATATAATCTTGATTGCCACCGGCAGCGAGTTGAGTCTCGCGGCCGACGCTCATGAGAGACTTCGCTTGGATGGTATCCGCTCGCGTGTGGTCTCGATGCCGTCCTGGGATGTCTTCGAACGCGAGACCCAGGAATACCGCGATGCCGTCTTGCCACCTGAGGTCACGGCCCGCGTTGCAGTCGAGCAGGCGTCCACGTTCGGCTGGGAGCGGTACGTCGGGAGGACTGGCCGAGTCATTGGCATGCACACTTTTGGCGCTTCCGCTCCGCTGAAGGCGTTGCAGCAGGAGTTCGGATTCACCGTGGATCATATCATCGCAACGGTTAAGGCGCTGTTGCAGCCCTCGAATGCCGCATAGCATGGACGATGTCGGGCAAACCGGTCCGCCCCCTTCGGCCGAGCATGCAAGGCTTGCCGACTCCTCGCCCGATACTCCCGGCGACTGGAAAGCGATCGGGCCTTACGTCAGTGATCGGGCTTGGGGAACCGTGCGCGAAGACTACAGTGCCGATGGACAAGCCTGGCAATATTTCCCCCACGAACACGCGCGCTCGCGCGCTTATCGGTGGAACGAGGACGGTCTTGCCGGCCTTTGCGATCGATCGCAGCGCCTGTGTTTTGCTCTCTCCTTTTGGAATGGACGTGACCCCTTCCTGAAGGAACGTATCTTCGGTCTCAGTGGTCCAGAAGGAAATCACGGCGAGGACGCTAAAGAGTACTGGTGGTATATCGACGCAACACCGACCAGCTCGTGGCTTCGTTGGCGTTACCACTACCCCCAAGCGGAGTTTCCCTACGCCTTGCTTCGGCAGGAGAACGCAAGGCGCAACAGGGACGAGCCCGAATTTGAACTCCTGGATACCGGTATTTTCGAAGGGGATCGTTACTGGCAGATCACGGCGGATTACGCCAAAGCATCACCTGACGACATATGCATGCGCATCAGCGTTCGAAACGCCGGACCCGATCCGGCTGAGCTTCAGGTGCTTCCGACACTGTGGTTCCGCAATCGCTGGTCCTGGGAGGCTGGCATCGCACGGCCGATTATCCAGGCGGCTACTGAGACTGGCAACGTCGGCGCGATCGCTGAAGAAGAACTGCTTGGCCGCTGGCGCTTCACTGCCGGGGTGGATTCGGCCGGAAAGCCGCCGTCGCTACTGTTCTGTGAAAACGAAACCAATGCCCGATACCTGTATGGCGTCACCACTGAGCAGACCTATCCAAAGGACGGCATCAACGACCATGTCGTTCACGGTGCGGCGACCGTAAATCCTGCGAGGCGGGGTACAAAAATGGCCTGCTGGTATCGCCTCAAAGTCGCCGGCGGCGAAACGGTCGAGCTCAGGCTTCGCCTGGCACGTGATGGACGCGACCAGGCCGCGAACCTCGGAGCAGACTTCGAGCGGATCCATACCGACCGGAGGCGCGAAGCCGACGAGTACTATACCGCGCTGACTCCTGACGACGCGAGTGAGGAGGAGGCCGTAGTAATGCGGCAGGCGTTCGCTGGCATGCTGTGGAGCCAGCAGTTTTACCATTACGACGTCGCGCGCTGGCTCGACGGCGACATCATAGGTCCGCCCGAACCACGTGCGTCCGGTCGCAACGCGGGCTGGCGCCATCTCAACAACCACGACATCATCGCCATGCCCGACAAATGGGAATATCCATGGTATGCCTCATGGGACCTCGCCTTCCATTGCGTGGTGCTGGCGCACATCGACCCCTCAGCAGCGAAACATCAACTGCTGCTGCTGGCACGCGAATGGTACATGCACCCGAACGGCCAGTTGCCGGCGTATGAATGGAATTTCGGAGACGTGAATCCGCCAGTTCAGGCGTGGGCCACGCTTGCGGTGTTCCGGATCGATGGTGGCACCGATTTCGACTTTCTGGCTCGCGCGTTTCAAAAGCTCTTGATCAATTTCACCTGGTGGGTAAATCGAGAAGACGCGTGTGGCGACAACGTGTTCGAGGGCGGCTTTCTCGGGCTCGACAACATCGGCCCGTTCGACCGCTCGCAAATGCACCCTGACGGCGATGTACTGGAGCAGTCGGATGGCACCGCCTGGATGGCTAAGTTCTGTCTCAACATGCTGGAGATGGCACTCCTGCTTGCCAACCACGAGCCTAGCTACGAGGACGTCGCGGTAAAGTTCTTCGAGCATTTCGCCCTAATCGCGGCCGCTATGAACAAGCTGTGGGACGACCAAGACGGCTTTTTCTATGATCGGCTTCGCAAGCGCGACGGCTCGACTTTCACGGTGCGCGCACGTTCTATGGTTGGACTGTTACCAATCTTTGCGGCCGTCCAGCTCGATGCAGCGCTGTGGGACCGACTGCCGATGTTCCGCAAGCGCGCGCGCTGGTACGTCGATAACAAGCCTGGCCTTACAGAATTCCTGCACACGCCTGCGACCAATGGACGCCCTCGGCTGATCTCGCTGGTGGGCAAGTCGCGCATGAAGCGGATTCTCGCGTGTATGCTCGACGAATCGGAGTTTCTCTCACCTTACGGGCTACGCTCGCTGTCGCGTTACCACCGTGAGCATCCGCTCGTCGTTAACATGGACGGACATGTCGCTCGTCTCGACTATGAGCCGGGCGCATCTCGGACCGCTCTGTTCGGCGGCAATTCCAACTGGCGCGGACCGATCTGGTTTCCGCTCAATTTTCTCGCGATCGAGTCGCTACGACATCTTCATACCAACCTTGGCGAAGATTTTACCGTTGAACTGCCGACAGGATCGCGTAGGCAGGCAAGTCTCGAGCAAGTGGCCGAAGAGCTCGAGCGCCGACTGCTCAGATTGTTCCTCCGAGACTCAGACGGCCGACGACCAGCACTGGGATCGGATTCACGCTTCCAGCGCGATGGGGCATGGCGCGATTCTTTGGTATTCTACGAATACTTTCACGGCGATACCGGTGAAGGACTTGGCGCTTCGCATCAGACCGGATGGACGGCTCTGGCCGGTGCACTGGTGGCCAATCGGCGGTTTCGAAGTGGTCGGAAGTAACAGTGGAAGATCGCCTCGCTGCGCGGTTTTCGCGATTGCATTCGACCGCACAAGCATCGCTTGGGAAAAAAATGAATTGGCCGATCGCTTCGCAGATCACCAGCGCGTTTCCGTCAGGCGGCATACAACATAACAACGTTAATCGTCTTCTGCTGATGTCTAGCTCCGAGCACCATCTCTCTAGCGTTCCGATGGCCTTCCTAATTTCCCGACAGGATTGACCAACTTTGCGCGCCGCCCTCCTCGCCCTCACCGCTCGTCGCGGCCTCACCGGCCTTCCCGCTCTATCCTCAGGCCAGGTGTGCACCGCGCGTTGCGTCACACCATCCCGCGTGACGGTCGTACCTTCCGTGTGCTAGACCGCGCCATCAACATTGATGGAGCGCCGCCTTGGCCAAGAAGACAAAGAAGACTGTTCGTCGCGAGTGGACTGCTGCCGATATCAGAGACTTGAAGGCGCACTCCAAGGCGCGGACGCCTGTCGTCAAAATAGCCAAGATGACCAAGCGAACCGAGGGCGCGCTCCGTCAGAAGGCGCTCGTATTGGGAGTTGGTTTAGGCCATCAGCGGTGATTGGACCGCTGGCTTGATCGCACCAAGTTCGTTGAGCGAGCCCGCCAGAATTCGATATTGTTTTAACGCTCGCATCTGCCGATCAGGTGCAGACTGCTGCGTCCGTCAGGGCTGCCGGAGAGCTTTTGCGGCCTTTGGGTTGAGGGCTCGCCTTCCCAGCCCCGGCGGGCCCTCCTCAGTAAGAACAGCTGACGCATTTAATTGTCTCAAAGTGTGACATCGACGACATTGCGCCCCGCCCCGCGCTGTAGGCTTCATCTCGCCGGGGCTGGACCCATATTTCACTTATAAATTTTAACCCGGCAGCAGGCCGCAGTGGTTCGCCGCTGCGGCCTTTCTGTTGAACAACACAATGGGCGCATCACCCGATTCGTAGATTTTCCGCCGAGTCTTTTCCGCGATTGTTCACGACGTCGAAACTAACCTTGGCTCCCTCTGCGAGTGAGGTGAAACCAGCCTTCTCGACTGCCGAGATATGGACAAACACATCTTTGCCGCCGTTGTCAGGTTGAATGAACCCGTAGCCCTTCGTCGGGTTGAACCACTTTACCGTCCCCATTGCCACTTAACTTCTCCATTTTCCAAAAAGCAAAACTAGTGCCCGAATTTCGACGAAAGAAAGGCTGGTCGCAACCGCGCTCATGCGCCGGAGGTGTACGCGAGCCGAGGATGTCGTTTTACGTCGTGTGAACCTCTTCACATGGGTATGACATCAAGACGGTTAATCTCCAGTCGCTGGCGAGAGGTTTCAGTTACAGCGGGAGGCGGCCGTGGCAGCAGACACAAAGGCGGACGACTGGTTTATTGCTGCGCACGTGCTGAGGGTACGCACGTCGTCGGGCACCGCATCGATATCGTTTAAGATTGGCAGCAGAGTAGCTAATATCGCAGCACTTTTAGGTTGCTCCGGTCCAATCTCTGGAAGCGGTGTTTCGGACACGGACTTCCAACTAGATTCGCAACTTATGCGCAACATCAGCGGTCCATGGTCATTGAAGGACGTCAAGGGCCACCGAGGTGACGTCACGCAAAACGTGTCATTTTTTCCTGATGCGTTGTCGGGCGCGGCGTTTAATAAGAGCGGAAGCGTCTTTTTTAATTTCGAGATACCAAACCCGAGCTCCATGACCTTTACGATCAAGGGCCAGTGGATGGTAAAGATGGTCCTCAATCTTGGCACGACGTTTGTAATTTAGTCCGATCCTCGCGTCTTGACATGAAAGTTAGTCGAACAGGTCATCGGCTTCTTCCGCTGGGCACACGCCTTCGCTTGTCGGGCAGTTCCTCCCTCATTTAGCCAACACTAAGGTTTCTTGCCTCGGTTTTCCTTTTCCGGTGTCCTGACGGCGCGGCCCGTCAGTTATGGGAAGCAACCAGCTGCGCACACCGAGGACACACGCCGTCGGCCGCATCCGTGAGTTGGCGCACAATCTCCTCCATGAGATCTTCACGCTCCCAACACGTGCCGTCACTCCGGGTGATGCTTCTGGCGCGGTAATAAGCATGGGTTTCGGCGTCGCCGTCTCCGACGCGGATCATGACCTCTGGATGGAAAGGACAGAATGCTATAGCACGCGTTGTCAGCAATGCATAGCGCATGGTCGATTCGAGATCGTCGGTGAGGAGCGGCATCATAGCCTCCTACTTCGGGCCGCAAGCGTCTGTGAGCGCGCAAGCAAAGGCGCAGCTAAATTCTGACTCTCCCTTGCGCGCTTGACCTCGGCGTCCTCAGCGTCGCGCGGCACAATGCACTGCGCGACGCCATAGCGATTACTTTCGCTCCGCGTCAGCCTCCTGCTCAAGCCGCACAATATGTGCGCGCAGCGTGTCAAACCGCTCCTCGGCAACGTCGCTGAATAGCGGGTCATTGTGACTCGTTGCGACTGAAGCGATCTCAGTCCAATCTTGAGGCTTGAGAACCTTAAGTGCCACGGGAAAAAAATCGCGATCTTCCATCCTCATGTGACGGCGCTCGTGTGCGATAAAATCCCGAACGATAAGATCCACATCTTCGCGCAGAATCTCACGTTCCGCGAGAACGCTGTCGACCGCCTGAGCGACGCGGCGTAAAAGTTGGGGCCCTTTCTGGTGTTCGCGAGCTAGATCGCCGACCTTCGCAGCAGCCGACGGATCTCGTGCCCTCAGCTTGGCAAATACCAAGTCTTCCTGAGGATGATGATAAACTTCTGGGTAGACTTCGAAGTAACTGATAACCGCGTGAATGACTTCGTAGTCAGCACGGTCGCCGCGGTCGAATACCTCGAGTTCCCGCTCGAGGATGGCCAGCAGCTTCTCAATGTTGAGATGCTCTTTGGATAAGCGCTCTATGATCATGGCAGAGCTCCATAAACCGCTCTCAACATAGTCTTTGGTCCGGTGTCAGCATTTGCGACAGATCAATCCGAGATAACTTAAATCGGCCGTCGGCTTTCCCGACGGCAGTCTCAGCCGCGCCCTCAACTCCAGCTCAACCTCGACCGGCTCCTTGTCGCAACCGATCAGCGACACCGTGGCCCGCGACCAAGTGGGCATGCGCGGAATTTCGATCGGCCAAGCGCTGCAGCCAACGCGATCTTCAGGTCGCGCAGTTCGTACGGGTCGTGCGGGCCGCGCCGCATGTCGAGGCCTTATTAAAATATTCGGATCGCCTCGGCGTCGGTCGTTCGAAAATCCCACGCTGCGGAGGACGGCGCGAGAAAAAGGCAGTTTCATAAAGGCCCCTCCTCTCATGTAGACGCATCACGACCTTCTGAGGTTGCGAGAACTCGACGACCGGCTCGCTTCCGCACCTGAAACCGGGCTGGAGGCGCTTCGGGCGCGCGGTCGCGTCCTGCTCATCTGCGAGGCACTTGCCGAGCATGGCCGTTACTTCGACGCAGGAGTTTCTGCATGAGATTTACCGAAATCAACCTGTTCGGTGTCTACGTTGCGCCGGTCTCAATCTTGATGATCGGAGCCTGGATCATCACCGTCATACTCCGTCGGATCGCTAACCGCGCGGGTTTGCTGCGGCATGTCTGGCATCCCGCGCTGTTCGTGTTTGCCGTGTACATCATGGTTCTCGCGTCCTCGATCCTGATCCTTGCCGAGTGAGTTGTCATGACCGTAGCTGAAGTCACATCAAAGCGCACCGAAACGGGCGACGACCACGACAAGACCGCCCCGTCGCCTCCGCCGGAATCGCGCGCTGTCAGGCAGCGCATAACGATGGGTCCATTTCTGATCACGCTGGCAGCGGTCGTGCTTGCCGGGCTGCTCGGTTGGAAGATGTGGGACGCCTACATGGGAGCACCGTGGACGCGCGACGCGACCGTGCGCGCCTATGTGGTGACGATGGCCCCCGAGGTCGCCGGGCGCATCGTCGAGCTACATGTGGTCGACAACAAATACGTTCACAGGGGTGATCTGCTGCTGGTGATCGATCCCACCAACTACAGGATCGCGGTCAGCCAATCCGAGGCAGCGGTGCAGCAGGCGCAGGCGAACGTGCATAGCATCGACGCTCAAATGAACGTCCAGCAGGCGCAGATCAATGCAAGCGAGGCACAGTTACGGCTGGGGCGCGCCGCGCTCGTATTTGCACAGCAACAGGCCCAACGTTACCAAAAACTGGCGAAGGACGGTTATGGCACCGTTCAGAATGCCGAGCAGTTTACGTCCCAGCTGCATCAGCAGGAGGCGACGGTGCAGTCTGCGCAGGACAGCCTCAATCAGGCGCTGCGGCAGGTCGAGACGCTGAAAGCGCAGCGCCTGAGTGCCGAGGCAGGTCTTGCGCAAGCCAAAGCCCAGCTCAACCAGGCGCAGGTGAACCTCGAACGCACGCGCATTCTCGCTCCAGTCGACGGTTACGTGACGAACTTGCTGGCGCAGCTTGGCGACTACATCAATGTCGGCGTAAACACCATTTCTCTTGTCGACGCCGATTCATTCTGGGTCGACGGATATTTCGAGGAGACGAACCTTGCTCCTATCCGCGTGGGCGATCCGACTCAAATCAAGCTGATGGGTCACGCTCAAATCGTGCGTGGTCACGTCGACAGCATCGCCCGCGCAATCAACGTCGCGAACGCGCAGCCCAACGGTCAAGGCGTTGCGACCGTCAATCCCATATTCACGTGGGTACGCCTGGCCCAACGCATCCCGGTTCGCATCCATATCGATGAGGTGCCCCGGGCGTCGTGCTCACGGCCGGCATGACTGCCACGATTGAGATAGACGATCGAGGTCGTGCCTCAACCAGGTGAGGCACAGGCCTGTTGGGTCAACGGCTAGAACAACGTGGGCAGCCACGCAGCAATCCACCACCGAACCAAGGAGACAGACAGGTGGCTTTATCTACCGAATCGCAGTCTTGGTTGTCGTGCGAGGCAGTAGGGTGACCACTCTGATCGCGCAGATGTCCGATTTGCTCGCCCCAATATCCAAATCTACGACGCGCGCATAGCCGGCCCCAATGGGTCTGCACGCGGTATCTCGTTGGTGTGAACGGTGCAGAAACAAAGGCAGTGGCGGAGAGAGTGTCAGTCGTAAGCGCGAATTTCCCTGCACCTTTTGCTTTTGGGTGCTCTGATGCATGAGGTGTCCACCAAAATAGGTGGACACCTTGTGATGGCAGACGA
>NZ_JBEPQI010000044.1:0-49774 GCF_040547725.1 Bradyrhizobium sp. LA2.1 | reverse complement strand
AGGTCTGCACCCACTGTCCCTTGCCGGAGACCTCGCGCTCGAGCAGCGCGGTGAGGATGCCCATGGCGCAGAACAAGCCGGCCGTGAGGTCGGCGACGGGAATGCCGACCCGCATCGGCCCTTCGCCCGGCGCGCCGGTGATCGACATAAGTCCGCCCATGCCCTGAGCGATCTGATCGAAGCCCGGCCGCTTGTGGTAGGGGCCGTCCTGTCCGAAGCCGGAGATGCTGCCATAGACGATGCGCGGATTGATCTCGCGCAGGCTCTCATAGTCGATGCCGAGCTTCTTCTTCACGTCGGGACGGAAATTCTCGACCACGACGTCGGCCTTGGCGGCGAGGCGCTTGAACACGGCGAGCCCGCGCTTGTCCTTCAGGTTCAGCGTCATCGCCCGCTTGTTGCGATGCAAATTCTGGAAGTCGGACCCTCGCCGCGGCCCGCCCGGCTGCTCGCCGCCGGAATCCTCGGTCAGCGCGTCGATCTTGACGACATTGGCGCCCCAGTCCGCGAGCTGCCGCACACAGGTGGGCCCGGACCGGACGCGGGTCAGATCGAGCACGGTGAAGCGCGACAGGGCTTCCGAGGCATGCGGAAAGGGCATCGTGAAAGGCTCCGGGGCAGATTGCGGAGCCACCATAGTGCCGAAACATCATGCGGCAAGTCTGCGCCGGCGCGGATGCCGCCCTTCAAAATGCAGTGCTTGGTGCGGTTTGCTGCGCTGCATGAAGGGATCAGCGCGACAGGCGCTTCAGCTCGTCGCGCGCCTGCTCGGCCAGCGGGTCATCGCCGTGACGCGCAATGAAGAGCTCGAACGCCTCCCTGGTTCCGTTCTGACGCGCGGTCTCGTATTCCCGGGTGACCGTCGCCGCGG
Source organism: Bradyrhizobium sp. LA2.1 (assembly GCF_040547725.1). NCBI lineage: Bacteria > Pseudomonadati > Pseudomonadota > Alphaproteobacteria > Hyphomicrobiales > Nitrobacteraceae > Bradyrhizobium > Bradyrhizobium sp. LA2.1. The sequence continues at coordinate 48,903 of NZ_JBEPQI010000044.1, read as the reverse complement.
GGTCGCGGGCCATAGGCATGGAGGGGGCGCGTCCCGCCTTACCGCTTTCATTGCCTTTGTCCCTGCCGCCGTCGTCTGCATTGGCTTTCCCGACCATGGCGGGCTGTTCTCCGATGGGCAGACGATCCGGCCCGGCGAACACCGCCATGACCCCGATGAGACCGACTGAAAATAGGCCTGGTTTCATGATTTCCCTTACAGATCATACCCGCAGGCGGGACCTGAATCCTTGCCCTCGGCGCGTACCGCTACTTGATTTGATGGCTAATACGGCCTTATGAAAGGGGGCCGGCGACCGCTGCCGAATTTTAACCAAACGTATAGCTCTCAAGCTAGAATCACACGCCTTCGTCCGCGAATCGCGTGATCCGTTGCTCCGGAGAGACCATTGGCTAATTCTGTCACCGTTGGTGCCACCAACAACGCCGATATTGACGGCTTGCTGTCGGGCTACAAGTGGACCGGCACGATCACCTATAGCTTTCCCGACTTGGCCAGCGACTACTCCAATCCTTATTACGGCGGCAACAGTGAGCCGACATCGTCTGGCTTCGCCGCGGCGCCAAGCGCGATGCAGGCGGCGATCAACTACGCGATCGGACTGATACTTGGCTACACCAACGCCAGCATCCAGTACGTGGGGACCGACGGCGCGGACATCATGATCGCGCAGTCGTCGAAGCCCGCAACCTCCTACGCCTACTACCCCGGCGACTATGCGGCCGGCGGCGACGTCTGGTTCGGGACCCAATACAATTACTCGCTGGCCAAGCTCGGCAATTATTATTTCACGACCGCGATGCACGAACTGGGCCACGCTCTCGGTCTCAAGCACAGCCAGGAGACCGGCGGCCCCGCCAATGTCGCGGTGCCGAGTGCGCATGACGACAGCGAATACACCATCATGAGCTATCGCAGCTATGTCGGGGCCTCGACGACCGCCGGCTACAGCAACGAGGCTTACGGATATCCGCAGACCTATATGGCCAACGATATCCTCGCGCTCCAGACGATGTACGGCGCGAACTACGCGACCCAGGGCGGGAACACCGTCTACTCCTGGAATCCCACCACGGGTCAGGAGTTCATCAACGGTGTCGGGCAACTCGCGCCGGGCGGCGGCACCGGCAACTCGGCCAACCGCATCTACGAGACGATCTGGGACGGCGGCGGCATCGATACCTACGATCTGTCCAACTATACGACGAATCTGAGCATCAATCTCAATCCTGGCGCGACGTCGCTGTTCTCAACCGTGCAACGGGCCAATCTCGGCGACAACCAAAATCTCGGCTACGACCATTACGCCTCAGGCAACGTCTACAACGCCTATCTCTACAACAACGACGCGCGCTCCTACATCGACAATGCCACCGGCGGCTCCGGCAACGATACGATCATCGGCAACGCCATCGCCAACGTGCTGAACGGCGGCGGCGGCAACGATACGATCACTGGGGGCGGCGGCAACGACACCATTGTTGGCGGCACGGGCACCGATACGGCAGTGTATTCGGGCAGTCAGGCCAATTACGCCGTCACGTACAATTCGGCGACGCAGACATTTTCGCTGGTCGATCAGCGCTCCGGTTCGCCTGACGGCACCGATACGGTGACGGGAGTGGAAAGCTTCCAGTTCGCCGACGGTACGGTGACGAGTGCGAGGCTGATCAGCCAGATCACGCCAGTCGTGATCGAGGCGGTCGGTACGACCAGCCTGGTGCAGCTGGGTGGCAACTATTACGTCAATCCGACGGCCGGTGGCACAGGGCCGACGCTGAAGTATAGTGGGCCCGCGATCACTGTCGGGCAGTTCGGCGATTACATTCCAATCGGCGCCGAGCAGATTTCGGGCGGCTACGAGGTCGCCTGGAAGAATACGACGACAGGACAATATTCGGTCTGGAGCACAGACTCCAATGGCAATTACACCGGCAACCTATTCATGCCGGGTTCGGGCGATAGTGCTGCGTTCGAGAACCTCGAGACGAGTTTTGGACAGGATCTGAACGGCGATGGCCTGATCGGCGCGCTTGTTCCGTTCGTTGTCGAGGCCGCTGGTTCGATTGAGCTGGACCGGTTGGGCGCCCATTATTTTCTTGGCCCTGTCGGTGGCGGCAGCGCGCACGAGTTGATGTACCAGGGCGTGGCCGTCACGGCGGGCCAATTCGGCGATTACATTCCGATCGGCGCAGAGGCGGTTTCGAATGGCTACGAAGTTGCCTGGAAGAATGCCACGACCGGCCAGTATTCGGTCTGGAGCACGGATGCCAGCGGCAACTATACCGGCAATTTCTACATGCCCGGTTTAGGCCACGATACTGCGTTCGAGACCCTGGAGCCCAGCTTCCATCAGGACCTAAACGGTGACGGTACGATCGGAGTCGCGTCTTCGGCGATATCCTCGACGATCGAGGCCATTGGAGCGACCGCATTGGTCTCTTTGGAGAACAACTATCTCCTCAATCCCGTAGCCGGCGGAACTGGGCCGACGCTCAAATATCAGGGGACTGCGGTTACGGCTGGGCAGTTCGGCGGCTATACGCCGCTCGGCGTCGAGCCGATTTCGAACGGCTACGAGGTAGCTTGGAAGAATGCGTCCACCGGTCAATATTCGATCTGGACCACGGACAGCAGCGGCAACTATACCGGCAACCTCTTCATGCCTGGTCCAGGCAATGCTGCGGGGCTCGAGGCTCTGGAGAGCAGTTTCAACCAAGACCTAAATGGTGACGGGACCATCGGGCTCCCTCCGTCAGTAATTGAGGCGATCGGAACGACCGCACTGGTCTCTTCGGGAAACAACTATCTCCTCAATCCCATAGCCGGCGGAACTGGGCCGATGCTAAAATACCAGGGGGCCACGGTCACCGCCGGCCAATTCGGCAGTTATGTTCCGATCGGCGCCGAGACGGTTTCGAATGGCTACGAGGTGGCTTGGAAAAACGCTGCCACAGGCCAATACTCGGTCTGGAGCACCGATAGCAGCGGCAACTACACCGGAAATTTCTACATGCCCGGGCCTGGTAACACCAGCGCGTTCCAGAACCTGGAGATCAGCTTCCAGCAGGACTTGAATGGGGATGGCGCGATCGGCGTTCCCAGCCATTCGAACACCGTGGCGACAGCGACTGTCACCGGAGACCACTTCATCTTCGCGGCTGGCGCCAGCGGGCAATCGAGCTCGAGCATCATCGACACCTCGCAACTGCCACTCTGGACGAGCGACGCGGGAGGTCTGATGAACGCGTCGGACTCCCGCGAACCCGTCGTCGATGACGGCGGGCACCACCTCCCGCTTCATCAAGACCTGCTTGGTGGCTTTATCCTGTCCCACTGAACTACCTGATGTTATGCAGGCGGCGCTAACGTCGGCGGCCCTTTGATTTCCGCTCTCGCTACCAATCGGGTTGGACGTTGCGGATTTCTTCGGAGTAGGATGGAGCGAGTTGACGATCAGTTGCTTCGTAATTGAGATGCGCGGAAAATCGCGCTAGGAAATTCCGGTAGGAGATATCGTGCAGAAGCAATCTATCGTCGTCTTTGGAACGGGTGAAATCGCCGAGTTGGCCGATTTCTATTTCACGCATGATTCGCAGTACGAGGTTGCTGCATTCACGGTCGACGCTGCGTTCCTGAAGCAGCATGAGTTTCGCGGACGGCCGGTGGTAGCCTTCGAGGATGTCGCCGAGAGGTTTTCCCCCGCCAGTTTCGACTGCTTTGTGGCCGTCAGCTACGCCAAGATCAATGCGGTGCGGACCGAGAAGGTCGCGGCGGCGCGGACAAAGGGCTATCGGCTCGCGAGCTACCTGAGCAGCCGGGCGACCGTGTTTCCCGGCTTCGAGCTCAGGGAGAACTGCTTCATCCTCGAAGACAACACGATCCAGCCGTTCGCGACGGTCGGCGCCAATGTGACCCTATGGAGTGGCAACCATATCGGGCATCATTCGACGATCGAGGATGATGTGTTCATCGCTTCGCACGTCGTGGTATCCGGCGGCGTGCGAGTCGGGCAGGGGAGTTTCGTGGGCGTCAACGCGACGATCCGCGATCATGTGACGATCGGAAAGAAATGCGTGCTCGGCGCCGGCGCTTTGGTGCTGGAGGATCAGCCGGACTTCTCGGTGGTTGCACCGCGCGGGTCCGAGCGCTCGTCCGTGCCCAGCAACCGCCTTCGAAATCTCTGAGGCGCGCTATGTCGTGGCGGCGCCTGGGCCTTGTCCATGCTTCGAGCGGAACGCTGCCCTGGGCGCGCAGTCATGCGGCACTGCCTACGCCGATCCATCTGGATGGTGACATTTTTCGCTTCTTCTTCAGCTCGCGCGACGCGGACAAGAAATCGCATGTCGGATGGGTGGATGTTGAGGTATGCGACACGCCTCGTGTCCGCGATGCCGCGCTAGCTCCCGTGCTTGCACCAGGAGCGGACGGCGCGTTCGACGACAGCGGGGTTGGTATTGGAAGCGTCGTCGTCACGGACGAAGGGGTTTCGATCTACTATATGGGCTGGAACCTCGGAATTCGCTCACCCTGGCGAAATGCCATCGGGCTTGCGCGATCCTCTTCCTCGGGCGGTGCATTCGCACGGTACTCACCCGGTCCGATCCTGGACCGTTCGCCGGAAGACCCCTACACGCTGTCCTACCCTTGCGTGCTGCAGTTCGGTCTTGGCGACTGGCGGATGTGGTACGGTTCAAATGTCGCGCCGGCGGTTGGCAACGCCGATATGCAGCACGTGATCAAGCAGGCACGATCGGTCGACGGAATTCGCTGGGTGCGGGATGGCAAGACGGTGATTGGATTCGCGGACAAAACCGAATATGCGCTGGCGCGCCCGAGCGTGGTGAAAATCGGCGATAATCTTCTGATGTGCTTTGCCTGCCGAGGCGCCAGCTACCGTATCGGCGCCGCGATATCCAGGGACAGCGGCTTGAATTGGGAGCGGTGCGATGCCGAGATGGGACTTGGTGTTTCCGAGCACGGATGGGATAGCGAGATGACCTGCTACCCCGCGCTGTTCTGGCACAAGTCTCGCCTGTGGCTGGCGCATAACGGCAACGGATACGGGGCGACCGGCTTTGGCCTTGCGGTATGGGAAGGGTCAATTTCCGACTGAAAATGTCAGGCCTTTTTTGGTCGCTGCGCGAGGTAGTCGGCGACCGATCCGGGCTGACGCACGTCGTAGCCGAGCAATCTGCGCAGCTTGCTGTCGGAGGTGAACGTATCTCCCAGGGCGCTCGGCAGATCGATCTGCTGGCTGATCAACGGAATGGTGTAGACATGATTGACTGCGCGGCGCGGTCTCACCGTCGTGTTGACGCCGCCGCTATGGAACACCATGCAGTCGAGCACGATGAACGAGCCCGCAGGTGCAGCCACGGGCAAGGCTTGTGTGTTCACGAAATCATCAGACGGAAAGTCCTCCTGACGGTGTGAGGCCGGCAGCACCTTCGTGGCTCCGTTTTCCAGCGTGAACGCGTCGAGGCAGAACAGCGCATTGATGGCCAGCGGGCGCGAAGATACGAAATGCTGGTACGGCAGATCTCTGTGCCATAAACCCTGGTTGTACGGCTTTCCATTTGGCGGATTGATGATGCCGTTCTGCTGGTTGAGCACCGCGTAACCGGAGATCAGCCGGCTGCAGATCTCCAAGATTCTGTCGTTGCTGGCCAGTTGGAGGAAGACTGGTTCGTGCGCAAGCGGCAACCGGATCGTGTTGTGCTCGTCGATTGATCTGAGCGCATCGACGCCGCCGTGGCGGGTCGCATAACGCTCCTGCGTCCGGTCAAATGCATCCGCCAGCGCTGCCAGCTGTTCGTGGTCATAACCGCCATTGATTACGCCATATCCCAACCGCCGGATGGACTCGCACGTCCTCTCGATCTCGTTCGTCGATTGTTCCTGCCGGAGGACACCATAGCGCCGGGGAGTTTCGTTCTGAGGCGTGTTCATCTGGGTATCAGTTCGTTCCATGTAACAGGGTAGAGGCCATCGCGTTCCAGACGCTTGGCGACAGCCTGCTGAACGCGAGGCGTAGTCGCGATCAGCGTCGGCCTGCCGGGAGTCTGGACCGCATGCCGATAGAGTGCAACAGGCGGCCCCAGATTCCAGGCCTCGGTCGGATCGTCGAGTACGAGCGAGGCCACGCGTGCCCAGGTTTGCGGCGCATACGCCCGCAGCAGGGCCGCCGTCTGGCCGGCACCAAAGCTCAGCAGGTTTGCAGTGGATCGCGATCTCTCGAGCAGAAACTGGTCCAGCATTCGCCAACCATCGAGGTACGACTGCCGGTCAGAATGAAGCCGCGCCGCATCGGTGGCGTCCGCGGGGGGCGTATGGCTATTATCAGTTTGCGCGGTGAAGACTGACATCTGGAAATCGCCGATATTGTTTGGCGCCGGTATTTGCTTTTCTGCCGCCAGAGCCGCGCCTCTGCCGCAGATCCGGAGGCCGTCTCGGGTCAGGCTGTAGAGATGGTCGAAGAACAGCAGTTCCACGTTCGGCGAATGTCCGTCCGGACATATGATGACGATACGTCCGTTCGGAGCAAGATGATCGTGGAGGGAGCGGAGGAATGCGCTGGGGCTCGTCGTGTGCTCGATGACATTGACGGCGACGATCAGATCGAAGGTGCCCGCGACGGTGGGGATGTCCTCGACAAATCCGCGAACAAGCGTGATGTTCCGCTGTGACTGGGTAGTCTTCGGCAGGGCGGGATCCACACCGCAGGCATGCGCGTCGGGCCAGGTTTGCAGAAGCTCGGACAGCAGCGCCCCCGAGCCGCAGCCGATTTCCAGAATGGACCTCGGTGGATTGAATTCGCCGCGGATCCAATCGCCGTACGCCCGTGCCCGGGCCGCATCCGATTTCGGCGCAGCCGAGGCGAGTGTGTAATCGTCATCGTAGATGGCGCGAATGTCGACTTCGGCCGCGCTCGACGCGTGGAAGGCCGAGCCGCAGGCAAGGCAAGACATTTTGGTCAGTGCGCGGGGAATCACTCTTCCGTCGCTCAACATCGACCGGCTGGGATGCGGGAGCGTCAGCGCGGCGGCGCCGCTGCTGCAAAGCGGACAGTGGGCGGTCGATGAGGCCGCGTCGATCAAGGCTTCGTCTCCGGATGCCGCACCAGCACGGTGAACTCGTAAAGTCCGTAGTCCTGCAAGAGCGCGACAGATCGCCCATACCGCGACAGGCAGTAACCGAGCATCAATGTCGGGTCGGCATAGTACAGGTTAGGTCTTCGCCGGTCGGGATCGCTTGACAGGCTCAAGACGTTGAAGCCAAACCCCTTGCGTCCGGCGCGGGCGAGCACATCCAGGGTTCGGCGGATGTAGCCGAGCCATGCCTCGTCCCTGACCTCGCCCCTGACGTTAAATACGCCGCTTGCAATGGCGAAGTCCGCCGTTGCTTCTGGGGAGGCACCCACATGCCAGCACCGGTCGTCGCCTTCTCCGTGAACCTTGCGAGCAGCCTCGATCATGCTGCGCGCGACATCGTACCCTCTGAAATGTCCGCGATGGCCTGCGCTTCTGAGAAATCCCAGAAAATCCCCAAAGCCGCAGCCGAGATCGATGATCGATCCGTCCTGATCGTGCTCGATAAGGCGGAGAAATTGCCGGTGGCGAATTTGATGTGATTCGGTGCCGTTCCAATCGACGCCCCGCGACGTCGCGCCGTGCATCTCCAGTCTGGCGGCATAGTATGCCGCGACATCGGACAAGATTCGTTCTTGGCTCGCGTCTGTCACTCTCGGCCTTCTGTATCAAGGAGGGAAGCGGGCTGCATCTGCTCCACGGCGGGCCTGGACGACCGGTGCACGGAGCGCACGATAGTGTAAGGTCTGCGCTTGGTCTCGGCCAGGATGCTGGCCATGTAAATACCCAGTATGCCGAGGATCAGCGTGATGAGTCCTCCGAGAAACCACAGCGAAATAATCTGCGAGGTGAATCCACTCACCCCGATTCCGTTCGTGAGGTAGCGCAGCAGGAAGTAGAGCACGACACAGATCGAGGAGAAGAAGATCGACAACCCCGCGTAGAAGACGAGATACAGCAGTCGCGTCGAAGAGGTGGTCAGGTGCTTAACCGCAAGATCGATCCGCCTCCACACCGAGTAGGTCGACGGCGAGCTCGATAGCTTTGCGACGGTCATGGGGATTTGTCGAAACCCGGTGACCGCCCAGAGATCGGACATAACGAACTCCCGGTCGCGATGGCGGACCAGCGCCTTGACATAAGCGGCCGTCATCAATCGCGAGGTCACGAGATTGCGCGGCAGCGGTCGATCGCCGAGTGCATCGACGAGCGCGAAAAACACCGCGCCTCCGGTGCGCTCCAGAAAACCGCCGCGTCGGGTCTGCTGTACGCCGTACACGACGTCGCAATCGCCCCGGCGAAAGCGTTCATAGAACGACGCAAGATCTTCCGGCTGCTCTTCAAGGTCGCTGTCGATCAGGAAGACGAGCTCGCCGGAGGCATGAGCCAATCCCGTCATGATTGCCTTGTAGTGTCCGAAATTCCGGGAAAGATCGAGGACGATGACCCGAGGATCCGATCTCTGCACTTTCAGCGCCCTCTCCAGGCTGTCGTCTGGGGAGCCGTCATTCACCATTATTAGTTCGATTTCACCGGTGATCTGGCGTGCCACTTCGATCGTTCGCCGGTAAAATTCCTCGACATAGGCTGCCGATCGGTAAAGAGTCGTGACGATCGAGATTTTCATCTGCCGCTCCGCCGTGCGCAGAAGAGGGCCGAGCGCGCGTGGTGCGTGACTTTCCGGCATTTCAATGGAGCGAACACGAATCTATGTCGCGGGCACTGCCGTTCAAAACCTTCGCCTCCGGGCAATCTGTCGCGCTCTGCTCTATCCATCAAACTTCTCTTCGAAACTAAGGCAATTCGCGAACGCCGCGATCTTGCAAATGCCGTTAGGACGTGACGGATGGCCAACGAACAACCTGTCATACGACAGGCAAACTCGACGGGCAAACTTACAGCACCTCCGACAACCACGGTGATGAACGCGGCGAAATGCACGGTTTTTGAAGCGGTTATCGTAATTCTGGGACATAGGGGCAGGGAGCGGTCCAGATCTCTGCGGAACCTGCCACCTCAGTATTCCGCGAACCTTGTTCCGGTATGCCATGGGTCAATTCGGTCGACAGGTTTCTGAGAATGCAGAATTTTGACATACGCTCGGGATGGTTTCGAACTAGTATTGTTTAAATATTTCAATAACTTGTAATAATTTTGATGACAAGGAGGGCATTCACCACTGCGCCGTTCGAGCTTTTCACATTCGCCATTGAAGAGCAGCCTAGGACTCAGTCCATGGTCTGTGGGACGATGAAGCGCGGTGCTTCAGGACCAGTGTTGAAGAGGACATCGAGCACGCTCACGGTATGTTCGAAGCTGCCATGAAGTTGCGGATACTCCGGATAGCCGTCGTAGCTCATCCAGTCGGTGGCGATCCCGGCGGCGGCAAACAGCGCTTCGTCGAGGTAGGCGCGTGCGGAAGGACCGCTGAGATAGCGCCGGGCGCCCGCGGCCGCTGCAATCGCGAGCAATCTTTCCGTCTTGGCGCCGTCTGCGGGATAGGCCATATCCCTGACGATGTTCGTCCTCAGCCCAAGCAGACTTGCGATCTCGCGCGTGAACAATTCGTTGACGGCCGTGAGATGCGTCTCCTTGTCGGCGCGCTCATACCAGCCCCTCACAAGGGGCGCCAGAGCTTCGAAGAACGGTGCACGGCGATAAGCGAGCTCGAGCGCTCGCCAGTGCTTCTCGGCCCAAGATTTCTCGATCAGGACCTCGTCGATCGGCTGATCGAACCGTCCCTTCGTGATGACAGGTATCGTGAGCCATTCCAGGCCGTTTGCGGTCTTGATCCGATTTCGATTGTGCCAATGTCGCTTCACGAACTGCATGCGATCGTAGATCACATACTCGTCGCACTGCCCGATAAGGTCGAAAAAGCCCTTCCAGGGGATATAGCAGGACTGGATGATCGAAATTCGCAAGTTGCCGTTCCTGATAAGATCCGCCTGAAACCCAGACGCGCGGTATCTAGCCCTTTCCGGCGCTGCGGAAAAGGCCGGGCCAGCGCGTTCAGGGCAGATTTGGCAGCCGGTCAGGGCGGATAGCGGCACCGTTTATTCGGTTGCTGCCGCGCAGCTGGCGTTCACGATGGTCCATAGTTCGCCTTTGCTTGTAATCTGAGTCCGCAGCGGCGTCCCATAGTGTTCCATGCAATACGTGTTCAGGAGTGCCTGTTGCGACGGTGCCGCGATCAGGGATATTCCCGCCTCGGAGCGCAATCGCACCAGGAAGCCTCTGTTTGCAGCTTCATCCGCGGTGGGGACGGAAAATGGCGCGAGCGTCAATGCGCCCAGGCCGTAGAACCGGATTGAGCGGACCTCCTCTTCGCGTGTGAACACCGGAAACACGGCCTCAAATGGCAGCGCGTCGCCCCAAATGAACGTCGAATCCGATGACGAAAATTTCTGATGCCGGGCGAGCTCTATGGCTCGGTTGTCCGCGTCGGCCTCTCTGATGAGGTACCGACCGTTAAAAATTGCGCCGGCCATCACGGCGGCTGCCAGAACGATCCCCCTCCACTGTGGCAATCGCGATTGCATGGCCAGAGGAGCGAGCGTCAGAAGCGCGAGCGGCGGGAAGCAGACGCGAACCGGCGGCGGGCGCCCAATCGCCGCAAATATGAGGATGGCAGCATAGAAGAGTAACCAGGCGAACAGCAGGCCTGGCCTCAACGAGACCATCAGCAGGAAAGCCCCGACACATGTCAGTGCTAGCAGCTCCGGACTCCGCGGCAACGCGTTAACAACAGGCAGGCTCGACGCGAGATTTGTTTCGACCATCGTCTTCGCGGGAATTTCGCCGATCAGTGACCGGAGCAAATCCGGATTGGAGAGCTGCGGGTCGACGAAGAACCAACCGCTGACCATCCGAACGTCGTTCGCGGACACGCCATGCCGGTCCATGAGCTCGGGACGATCCAGGATGAACTTCGCCGCGCCGAAATCCGTGAGGGGGGCTCGCGCCGCGTTCTGTTGCCGGAAGGTCTGCCATTCCGGCGATGAGTAGGCCCGCTCGTCAGTGATCGTCGCGCCGGCGATGCAAATCACAAGTCCGGCCGCTGCCCAGCGTGCAGGACGTGCGTCGGCCAATTTGCGCCAGGGCAGCAGCGGCAGAGCAACAGCCATGACCAGCGCGAGTTCGAGATCCCGGATCAGAAATGCGAGAAAGGTAAGCCAGCATGCGGCGACGAGATCGCGAACAGATCCGTGGCGAGAATAGGCTTGCAGGCCGAGCACGGCCGAAACCGCGAGCAATCCGGCTGTTACCGTGAATTGCGGCAGGAGGGTCGGTCGCATGAACACGAGGATCACGGCGAGGATGGCAACGATCGGCCTAACACCCAGGCGCAACAGAAAATAAGCGGTCGCGCCGCTGGCCAGTGTCATCGACAGCAATGTCGCGATGGAGTATCCGAGTATGCCGTCGATCATCGGGAGGCTACGGACGAAGGAGCCCCACAGCACGTTGGAAAAGAACAGAAGATCCGAACCGTAGCTGGCAATGCCGTAGCCATGAGCGACCATCGACATCGTGACGTCGTCGTTACTTTCCCATCTGGGATCGAAGGCAGAGCAAAGCAGGATCGTCCAGCCGATTGAAATCGCGGCGGCGGTGAGCAATGCGCGGGCCGCCGATGAGCCGCGACCGGCCGCGCTCGGAGAGACGAGTGAGGTAATCGAAATGTTTGAATACATTGATTGGAAGAACCGCCGCTTTCTCGGCTATCGCTCTTTGCGGCGGATCCGCCAACCCGATCATCCGCTCCCACCCGGCCGGTGAGTCATAGAGGATTGAGCAGGCCATGGCAAACAGCCGGCCGACATCGAGTGAAGGATGCCTTGTACGACTGCTCTGAAAGGCTGCGAGGCGCACCGCTGGTGGGTGGCGCTGTGGGTTGATAACGCCGCGGACCGGATCTACTTTGGCGCTGAAGCCTCGCCATCGCTAGTGTATTTTGATAGTGGGCCATCGTAGGGAAATATTGATGTCTGAATGCTTCGGGCCAACAGTATCGGCCGCGCTGTGTCCTGAGCTGGCCCCGCAATCATGATTGCCACAGCACCATATCCTAATGTCAGGTCCGGCGATTTCGCGGGAAATCCAGGAACGATGCGTCCGATCGCGCTGCTTGCGACGCCGGCTCAGCGCAGCCCGGCTCTCGATCTCATCCGCTATGGGACGGGGTAGCCCTGGTGCCCCAAACCGACGTTAAACGACCTTCTTCGATTGCACCGAGAGTGCGCACGTTGTCTCATTGCAAAGGTTCGGTTGAAGTGGTTGACGAGCAAAAAAGGGGAGGCCCGGTGGACTTCGCCTCATGGGCAGCTTTGCTTGGCGTCCTGCTGGCGAGCCTAAGTTTGATGAGCTGGCTGTTGCTACTCTGTCGGTCAGGGTTCGACTTGACCGACGAAGGCTTCTACCTGCACTCGATCGCCGAACCGGGGAACTACCCATATTCGGTAACCCAGTTCGGATTTGTCTATCATCCGCTGTACAAGCTGGTTGGCGGCGACGTGTCGCTTTTGCGGGGCACCAATCTTCTCATTTCAATCAGCCTTGGGTTCCTGCTATCTTGGGCCATTGTGCTACCTGCCTTCGGGCCCTGGAGTTTAGTGTCCCGAAGCACGCGCGCGGCCGTCATCGCGTCTGCCTTTGCCGTAGCTGTCGCATCGCTCTCGTTCTTCGCACTCTGGCTTCCAACACCGAACTACAACACCCTGACCTTCCAGTCTTTGCTAATTGCAGCAACGGGATTCGCTCTCGTTCGCGAGCCGCGATATCGTCTGGCGGGCTGGCTGCTGATCGGCCTCGGAGGAGGGGGCGCGTTTCTGGCGAAGCCGACTACCGCTGCGGCGCTTGCCTTCATCGCGTTGCTGCATGCCGCGATAGCTGGTCGGCTGCAGCTTCGTGAAGTCCTTGTCGCCGCCTTCGCCGCAGTCGCGCTGCTCGCCTCTGCTGCTTTGCTGATCGATTCTTCCTTGCACCTTTTCTTTGACCGGATGGCTGGCGGTCTTAAGCTCGCCGAGCTGATGTTGCCCTTTCAAGACGGCGCACTCAAAAGTTTCAGCCCGGAATTTCTCCACTTCAGTCACGAAGCGAAGGTCAGGTTTGTCACGCTCTTCGGCACGTATTTGACAATAGGGGCCTTGTGTTTCACCGTGACGCCTCCTGCGCGCATCGCCGCTGCGTTGATCATCTTGTTCAGCTCGGCACTTTCGATCTTCGCTCTGTTTGGACTTGTGGCCGTCAAGGCTTCAGATGAGCCGGGGGAGACCTATCTTTTGCTTGCGGGAGCCGCTGGCATCACCGCCGCTTCCGCGCTTGTCTTGAAAGCATGGCCGTCCCGTCAATCGATAGCCACCGCTTGTGTACTCTTCCTCCTTCCGTTTGCCTTGGCTGTGGGAACGAACGCCAATGGCTGGATGACGGCGGGGCGCGCCGGCTTCTTCTGGCTTATGATCGGTCTGCTCGCCGCATGCAGATTGGCCGTCGCGCAAGCTACTTGGCGTCCATTGCTTTGCGTCGGTTCCTTGTCGCTTGTGGGCACCACAATTTTGGTCCATCTCGCCACCGAATTCCCATACCGGCAGACGCAGCCCCTGCGATTGCAACGGCGCGTCACGGAGGTTGGTCCGGCAAGGACCCGGCTGGTTTTGACCGAGCAACGTGGAGCGCTGATTTCCGGTCTGCATCGCCTTGCTGCGGAAGGCGGTTTCGAAGCCGGTCAGCCGATGCTCGATCTCACAGGAGAAAGTCCCGGACTGGTTTACGCTCTGGGCGCTCGTCCGCTAGGCGTTGGCTGGACCCTCGGAGGCTATCCAGGATCCGCGAAGTTCGTGCTGGCGGGGCTTAGTTGGGAGAGCTGTGCGGCAATCGGCGCATCCTGGATCTTGTCGTCCGGGACATCGCGGGGTTCGATCCCGCCTGATTTCCTTAGAGAAGTCGGAATAGACGCCCGTTCTGATTATCAGGACGTCGGAACCATCGAATCCGATTCCACGTTCGCCCAATTCCCGAAGATGCACTATCATCTTCTTCGACCCGCCAGAAGCCAAGCCACATCCATATCGTCCTGCGAGAGCGCGCGAGGCGAATAGAGCTAGCGGCTGGCGGCGTCTCTGGACTGGCCTCGTAGATGGCGCCCGAGCACCTCGACGACGCGTTGCTGCTGGGTCTCGTCGAGACTGGTCCACATTGGCAGCCTCACGAGCCGCTGCGAGAGCGATGTAGTCAGCGGCAGCTCTCCATGGGTTCTGCCGAAACGCGTTCCGGCGGGGGAGGAATGCAAAGGAATGTAGTGAAACACTGCTCCGATTTGCTGATTTTTGAACTCGCTGAAGAGGTGCTGTCGGTCGAACTCGGGCGCCAGGATGACATAGTACATGTGGGCGTTGTGCTCGCAGCCGTCCGGCACGACCGGACGGCGGATGAGGCCTGCTTGTTCGAGCGGGGCGAGCAGATCGTGATATCTGTCCCAAATCGCGAGGCGTCCTTGCGTGATTTCGCGTGCCTGTTCGAGCTGAGCCATCAGGAAGGCGGCTGCCAGTTCGCTCGGCAGGAATGACGAGCCGACATCCTCCCAGGTATATTTGTCGACTTCTCCGCGGATGAAGCGGCTGCGGTTCGTGCCTTTTTCGCGCAGAATCTCAGCACGCTGGACCAGGTTGCGGTCATTCACCAGCAAGCTGCCGCCTTCGCCCGAGATGATGTTTTTAGTTTCGTGGAAGCTGAACGCGCCGAGATCTCCGATCGAACCGAGTGCGCGGCCCTTGTAGCTTGCCATCACGCCTTGCGCGGCATCCTCCACGATCCTGAGATCATGCCTCTTTGCGATTGCTGCGATCGAATCCATGTCGCAGGCGACTCCCGCGTAGTGAACGGGGACGATGGCGCGCGTCCGCGGAGAGACCGCAGCCTCTATGAGCCGCTCGTCCAGATTAAGCGTATCCGCGCGGATATCGACGAAGACGGGTACTGCACCGCGAAGCACGAAAGCATTCGCCGTCGAGACGAACGTGTACGAGGGCATGATGACCTCGTCGCCCGGTTCAATGTCGACAAGCAGCGCGGCGAGCTCCAAGGCCGCCGTGCAGGAGTGGGTCAGAAGCGCCTTTGCGCAACCGGTCTTGCTTTCGATCCACTGGTGACAACGCTTGGTAAACGGCCCGTCCCCAGAGAGTTGACGATGAGCGATCGCTTGGTCGATATAGCCGCGCTCGTTGCCGGTGGCATGGGGCTTGTTAAAGGGTATATAGGTCAATGCGGGTGCCCGCTGATACTGGCTTAATGGTCGTTTGGCTCTGGTGTTGGCCGGCTGCCTTTCGCCGCCCGATCGATGATCCCTGTCGGAGAAACGGAAACGCGGCACTGGCATGACCGATGAATAATATGATAGTTCATCCTCATAATCAACGCGATCCCGTGCGTAGGTCAGGGTGTGATGTCGCGCTCGAGCGCAATTCGGCCCTGCTTGCGAAGAGCGCTATTTCGATGAACCCGTTCCCTCCGGCTTCCTTGGTCCGAAGCGGCTGTAAAGATCGCAGGTTGAGAATCGGCTTGCGCTGCCTAGGCCATTCACTAGCAAGTGGCGAGCGTGTCGACTAATATTGGTAGTTGGGCGGCTTCGAGGACTCATGAAGGGTATCATTCTAGCGGGGGGAACGGGTTCCCGGCTCTATCCGGTGACCGCCGTGGTGTCGAAGCAGCTTTTGCCGGTCTTCGACAAGCCGATGATCTATTACCCTCTATCCACCCTGATGTTCGCCGGTATCCGGGACATCCTCATCATCACGACACCGCAGGACCAGCCCCTGTTTCAGCGGTTGCTAGGTGATGGCTCGGAGATCGGACTTCGCCTCTCCTACTCTCATCAGGAAAGTCCGCGCGGACTGGCTGATGCTTTTATCGTTGGCCGAGACTTCGTCGGAAACGACTCGGTCGCTCTGGTGCTCGGCGACAACATCTTCTACGGCAATCGCCTTCCGGAAATGCTTTGCCAAGCCGCTGCGCGGGGGGCTGGCGCCACGATCTTTGGATATCCCGTCAACACCCCGGAGCAATATGGCGTTGTCGAACTTGATGCCGGCGGGCGCGTGCTCTCCATCGAGGAGAAGCCGCTAGTTCCGCGGTCCAACATCGCCGTGACGGGTCTTTATTTTTACGACAATGATGTCCTCGATATCGCCGCCGGGATAGCGCCGTCTTCACGGGGCGAGCTCGAGATCACCGACGTCAACCGCGCCTATATGGAGCGTGGAGAGCTGTTCGTACGGGTCATGGGCCGCGGGATGGCCTGGCTCGACACTGGCACGCATTCCTCGCTTGTCGAAGCAAGCCATTTCGTTCAGATCCTGGAGCAGCGCCAGGGCCTGCGCATCGCCTGTCCCGAAGAAATCGCGCTGCGGAATGGCTACATCTCCTTGGCCGCCTTCGAGAAGCTGGCGCAGAAGAACGCCAAGAGCAGCTACGGCCAATACCTGTTGTCGGTCTACCGCTTCTTCGGGCGCGAGGTTGGTGGTTCCTGAAACGGAGACGGAATGCGTTTTGACGGGACCACTATTTTCGTGACCGGCGGCGCCGGCTTCATCGGCTCAGCCGTGATCCGCCATCTCCTTTCGGATAGCGGCGCACGCGTTGTCAATGTCGACAAGCTGACCTACGCAGCCAACCTCGATTCCCTGCAGGGCGCGGCCGGTCATCCGCGCTATGCTTTCGAGCAGCAATGCATCCGCGAAAGCGCCGGGTTGCAGAGCCTATTCGAGAAATACCAGCCGGATGCCGTGATGAACCTCGCGGCCGAAAGCCACGTGGACCGTTCGATCGACGGCCCGGCGGAGTTCATCAGTACTAATGTGGTGGGCACGTTTACCCTGCTGCAACAGGCGCTGCACCACTGGCGGCGCCTGACGCCCGAGAAGCGCGCTCGCTTCCGATTTCTTCACGTTTCGACCGATGAGGTGTTCGGGTCACTCGGCCCCAGCGGTCTATTCACCGAGCAGACTCCCTACGCGCCGAACTCTCCGTATTCCGCTAGCAAGGCAGCGTCCGATCATCTCGTACGTTCTTGGCGCGAGACCTATGGCCTTCCCACCTTGTTGACGAATTGCTCGAACAATTACGGGCCATATCATTTTCCCGAGAAGCTGATCCCACACATGATCATTCGCGGACTAGCGAACGAGCCGCTGCCGGTCTACGGCGATGGTGGCAACGTCCGCGACTGGCTCTATGTCGCCGATCACGCGGACGCGCTGATGTTAGTGCTCGAGCGTGGCGGCGTTGGGGAGACCTATAACATCGGGGCGCGCTGCGAACGGACCAACCTGGATGTGGTGGTGCGCATCTGCGATCTGCTCGATGAAATCTTGCCCAGCGGCGCGGCTCCGCGCCGCGACCTCATCAGCTTCGTAGCCGATCGACCCGGCCACGACCGTCGCTACGCCATGGATCCCGGAAAGATCGAGCGCGAGCTTGGCTGGCGGCCGCGTGAGGATTTCGAGAGTGGCCTTGCCAAAACTGTCCGCTGGTTCTGCGACAACCGGGCATGGTGGCAAGGCATTCTCGATCGCGGCTACCGACGCGCGCGGATCGGTCTCGGCTGAAAGACGTCCTTGCCCCGTATTTCGCCAGTCGCGCTCCATCTCCCGGGTGCGGTGGGATGGCCGAAATGTGAATCGCTTGTCGGGTATGAAAATACCGCGACGGGCAGGCGGAGCCGGACCCATGACTTGCCGAGGGTGCGGTAACTCATCAAGATCCGCGTGTCATATCTCCATTGCAGAAATGGCTTACGTGATCTCTTGGCATCGGGTTCGGACTTGCATCGGACCACCTTGCGCCGCCCGCGAATAGCAGGCACCGACGCGATTACACCCGACGGATCAGGGAAGCGATCCTAAAGCGATGGGTTCTCAGCGCAAATAGAGTTTGGCTTTCGCCCTGAGCGCCAATTCGGCCGGGTGAAGGATCGCCCCCGTGGCGGTTAGGCCCGGTTCCTGCTTTCTGGCGATTTAAGGATCCTGGGTTGCCGGGCTGCAGCATCATCCTCATCTCCTGGCAATCTTTCTTGAGCGTCCGATGCAATTAGATGACCGAACATGCCCTAGCGAGTTTGACTTGAATGATATCTCTCGCGGGCTTCATTGAGCGATCCGATCCTGCGCTTGGGCCAGCAACCGACGATCTGATCTATTGAAGTAATGGTCGGTTGCGCTTTGTACTAGGACGTACTATTCGCCAACAGTATGCTGAAGGGGCGGGACCATTGATCAGGATACCGAAAGCAGCGAGCTTGGCGTTTGCTCTAGCACTTTCCGGCTCTGCGGTATTTGTCTTGATATATGGATCTTTGGGCCTGAATGGATTCGGCGCCTTTACGGCGTCGTATCTGGGCCTGACCGTCCTTATGATGATGGTTTTCGGCTCCTTTAGAGATTTCCGCTTCTCCGCGCTGGATGTTCCGTTCCTGGTTCTGATTGTCTGCGCAGGAGCATCTTTCGCCAACAATCCTGTTCATGCAGACCTTCGGGAATTTGTATTGCTGATGCTGGCAGCGTCGGCTTATTTTGCGGGACGTTTTCTTGCCAAGGAGGATCTGTCCGTCCTGCGGGCGACCTCTTTTTGGACATCGGCCGCCGTCGTTTGCGCGGGTGCAGTCCTGACGGTTCCATATCTCATCTCAGATTCCCAGCGTGGCGCGTTGGGAAGGCCGTTCGTGCTGGGGTTTGATAGCGCAACGACGGCTTTTTCAACCTCTCTAGGCATCTGTGTTATCGTATTATTGTCTTCGGGAAATAATTGGCGAGCTTGGACCCGATACGTAGCCGTGGCCATGATCGGAATCTCGACGGCGGTCTTTGCTGCCTCGATGGTCCGGTTCTCACTTTTGGCGATTATGGCTTGCGCGGCGCTCTGTGCCTTGGTGTCAAAGCATCGGCGGCGCTTTGCCTCGGGCTTGTTAGGCGTTCTTGTTGCGTCAACGGGTCTCGGCTTGATTGCCAGATCCACCAATGCGGACCTCTATTTGCGCTACACGATCGAGGGAACTAGCTCAAGCAGCATTGGCTCAGCCGGCATCTTTCCCCCGTCCCATGCGGCATCAAGAAATCCCGGAGCGACCACGCCCAGGTGTGAGAAGGTAAATACGAGAAACTCGGTCGCCATTCGAAAGCAATTGATGTCGGACGCGCTCGATCTCATTCCGCGTGCCGGCCTGTTTGGTTCTGGATTCATGTCTTTTGGCGAGTTGGGATGTTTTGAGGGTATGTCGCCTCACAATGATCTCGCGCAAATAATTATTGAGTTTGGCTGGATTGGTGGCATCGCATTTTGTCTGTTGATTACCTTGATACCGCTGTCCCTCGCCAAGGCGGCCCGTACCGACGACGATATGCTTTTCCCGTTTTTGCTCAACGCGTTTATGATCATGCTCAGTATGATTTATGGCCAGATCGCGAGAGATCTTCCGCTTTTCCTGGCTATCGGTTTGGGCGTCAGTGTGCTGTCCAGGAATCACGCGTCAGCGACTGCCCGTGAGTACTTGAAAATGCCAAGCCGCAGCGACCACGGAAATAGCGCTGCCAACAGAAATGTTGAATCATTTTTGTAGTTGGTCGGGTTCGCAAGGGATGCCCGGCTCGACTGTGTCCCAATTGCCGCTGCTAAAGCGTACGACATCGAGTTCGCAACGCTTCGCCTCACTCGAGCCTCGTAGCATCGACTCGACCGATCGGGCGAGGGCGTAGCCGTAAGCAGCCGCGTTGGAATCCCAATCGTCGTGTGTCAGGTACGCCCGGCTGAATGTCTTCCATCCTGCTGAATCCAGTGCGGCGATAAAGCCCCGGTTGGCTATCGAGATGATCTGCGCAGAAGCATTGATCCGTTGCTGGTCGAGCGCCAAGCCTGCATCACTCATGACCAGAATCGGTTTCCATTCCAGCCTGGCAAGATCGCGGCTCAGCTTCAGTTGCAGAGGCTCGGGACCAAACATCGCCAGCAGTCCGGAACGATGTCCGCTCACGGGTTCAGCCTGGTTCATGCCTTCGTCGAGTTTCTCTATCTCGTCGCCATTTGTAATTGCTCTTCGAGCGCGCTCCATTCCTAGTCCTTCATAGAACCCGCTGGCGTATTGCGCTCCTTCGGCGTCCGCCGGCCGGACGATAGCCATCATGGAGTCGGGTAAATGGCGGGACACATAGCTTCCCAATATCTCCGCCTGCCGAAAGGCGGGCGGTCGGTGAAACAAAACAGGTATCTTCTTGAAGTTCACATACGGGCGGACTACTTCGTTCGCTCGCGTGCCAAGGTCAAACAAGCAAGCAACATGATCCCGTTCGACGAGCGTTCGGGCCAAATCCAGGGTCTTCTTCGAGTTACCCTCGTCGTCATATGAAATGACCACGATCTTGCGACCCGCGATGCCGCCGTCGTTATTGATGTTCTTGAAATATTCGGCGATCACGCGAGTCCGAATCGGCCTGTTTTCAGTCGCTTCATCGCGGCTGAAAATTGTTCCGACCCGGACTTCATTGCTGCCGACAGATTCATCGCTACGCGCCAATTCAGGCGGCACGACAAGCCCGATCAGCAGGACAATCAGCGCGAGGTGCTTCCGCACAACGATCATTTGTTCGGGCTCAACGTCTCACTATGAGTATTGGCGTGCCATCGCTTTCTACGCTGGCGAAGAATGTCTCTCGCCTTGATCAATGCAAGCAATGTCAACGGAATGCTGGCCAGCCCCCCACCGAGCATTGCGGACTGTATCGAGCTGAGCATGAGCTGGACGATGCCGACAAATGAACAGCCGAGCAGCCCGATTGTCATCGGTGACTTGCCTTCGGCAACGAAGATGACGTCGATCATTCTGCAGATCGCTCCGGCCAGAACGCTGGTCACGGCGACGCCTAAAAAGGAAAAATCCGCCCAGGCGTCGGCGATGAACATCGCATTGCTGGTCGAACCGGACTGACCCCGCCACAACAAGGAAACCTGTTCGTAGGCCGGAGTAAATTCCCTGTTGAACAAAATCGCCACAACGCGAATGTTGAGGCCCCATGTATGCGAGATGTAATATGGAACCGCGCAGAAAAATTCAAGCAGCACTTCATTCGAGATGAAGAATGTTCGCCAGAAGAAAAACTCGGTGGCCGATGTCGCGCGCGAAGCCTCCGGGATCGAGAGTTTGATCAGCGGATAGAACACAAGAATCACCGCGGCCAAGGCGGCGACGGCGAGGCCGACACTGTTTCGATTACGAAAGGAAAGCAGCGTCGCCAGGCCAATCTGTACCGCCAGCAAAGCTATCGGCGCCTTGCTGAGCGTTTCCAGGCGACCAAGCAGTGTGAGCCCGAACAGCACGCAGGCAGTGGCGAGCAATAGCCAGTTGCGCTTGATAAGGCCTTCGAGAAAACCCCAAGTCAGGAGGAAGGGAGCGATCGAGGTAAGCGCGACGCGGTAGGCATAGGAGGCGCTTCCCGCATGCAGCAGGCGATATTCCCCTTTTGCAGATTGCGAATTGGCCGTCTCCAGAAAGCCCGATATGACGGCGATATGGTGCTCCCGTATGGAAGTCCAGGCCATGAGTGCAATCAGCGTCGCATTGACCGCAATCAACCAGCCGTCGACTGAGGATGCGCTCCGAAGTGGATTGGCATTCCAGTCTTGCAGTGTCTGGGTCAGTTTTTGCGCTCTTCGCGGGGCCAATCGATCGATCAACTCGATCCCGATGATACAACCCAGATACGTCATGGCGATCGCGAGATTGAGCGACGCGGACGCTTCATTAAAGTAAGGCGACTTCATCAGCTCCCGATAGATCGGGGAATCCTGATTGTAGTAAAGCATGTAAACGAGGTAGGCGGGGCCATAGAGCAGCAGCAGGAAGCTGAGCAGCATTGAAGTGGCGGAGATGAAGCCTCGCGTCTTTTTGACGAGGTAAATGGCGGCGCCGAGCATCGAGAAGGCGGCCAGCAGAAAAGTCGCGGCGCTCATGCGCTCAAACGCCCCGGTTCAGGGCAGGCGCCGTTGGAGAAGGCCGGATATCCGAGGCCGTCTTGCTGAGTTCCCGATCCAAATGATTGTCCTGCTGGGCCTGTAGCCCAACCGATTCACGGAGTTGGCACAGGCGTTCTTTATGAGATTTGCTCATTGGACTAGATAGGGCAGTTTCCGATACTTATCACCGGAACTCAACCCCCTTGATTGTTTTGCGCTTTTCCTAGTATTCAAGCGTGGTTATTGGCGAGACTTCGGGGTGGACTGGGTGATCAACCGATCGTTGGTGAGCCGTTTCGGGTTAGCAGGACAAGTTTCATGATCAGATTCGGTCTGCTTGGTTGTGGGCGCATCGCCAAGCGCCATTCGGAGCTATTGGGGGGTGGACATATCGACGGAGCGCGCCTCGTCGCGGTTTGCGACCCAATTCGCACGCGCGCCGACGCCGTTGCCTCGAAGTTCGGCGTCCCGGCAAGCTACGACATCGACGACTTTCTTGCCCGCAAGGATATCGATGCGGTAGCAGTCCTGACCCCGAGCGGAATGCATCCTGAACACGTGATCGCCTGCGCAAAGGCACGCAAGCATGTCGTCGTCGAAAAGCCGATGGCGTTGCGTCTACAGGACGCCGACGCGATGATCCGTGCTTGCGATGAAGCAGGCGTCAAGCTGTTCATTGTCAAGCAGAACCGCTTCAACGTTCCCGTCGTCAAGGCGCGTGAGGCGCTGGACGCTGGCAGGTTCGGCCGATTGATTTTGGGGACGGTTCGGGTGCGCTGGTGTCGCGATCAGTCTTACTACGATCAGGACGACTGGCGCGGAACCTGGGCTCAGGACGGTGGTGTGCTCACCAACCAGGCCAGCCATCATGTCGATATGCTGGAGTGGTTTTTCGGCGATGTCGTCAGCGTTCACGCCCGCGCGATTACTGCGCTTGCCAGGATTGAAACTGAAGATACCGCGGTCGCAACGCTGAAATTCCGCAACGGGGCGCTCGGCATCATCGAGGCGACCACCGCGGCCCGCCCGACCGACCTCGAAGGCTCGCTGTCGATCCTCGGCGAGAACGGCACGGTTGAAATCGCTGGCTTTGCGGTCAATCAGATCAGGCATTGGCGTTTTGTCGACGAGCTTGCGTCAGACAAGGATGTGGTTGAGAAATTTTCCGTCAATCCGCCGAATGTCTACGGCTTCGGCCATCAGGCCTATTACCAGCATGTCATCGATTGCCTGATCAATCAGCGAGCGGCGCTGGTGGACGGGCTTGAGGGCCGCAAAAGCCTGGAGCTGATCTCCGCGCTCTATGAGTCGGTCGAGACCGGGCAGGAAGTCCCGCTGCATTTCACGCCGCGGCTGTGCCGCCTCGGTATGGCGTCGTGAACCAGCCGCAATCAAATCATGTCGCCGTGCGCGACGTGACGTTCGGCGCCCGGGTAAAGATCGTCGAACCCTGCAATCTCTATGACTGTGAGATCGGCGACGATTGTTTTGTCGGACCTTTCACCGAGGTCCAGAAGGGCGTTACCATCGGCGCCCGCAGCCGGGTGCAGTCGCACGCCTTCATCTGCGAACTGGTGACGATCGGCGAGGATTGCTTTGTCGGTCACGGCGTGATGTTCATCAATGATACCTTCGCCACCGGCGGCCCGGCCCGCGGCGACAAGACGTTGTGGCGGAACACAGTGATAGGCAACCGAGTGTCGATCGGCTCTAACGCCACCATCATGCCGGTGCGCATTGCCGACGATGTGGTGATCGGGGCGGGTTCGGTCGTCACCAAGGACATCGCGGCCGCCGGCACTTATGCCGGAAATCCCGCGCGCCGGTTGGCGCCCCGGAGTTAGAAGGTGGATTCATGCTGGTACCCTACGCGGATCTGCAGCTGCAGTATCAAAACATCAAGGGCGATATCGATGCGGCTATAGCCGCGGTAATTCGCGACAATTCCTTCATTCGCGGACCCTACGTCGATGCCTTCGAGCGGGACTTCGCCAAAGCAGTCGATATCAAGCATTGCGTGTCCTGCGCCAACGGGACCGACGCGCTCTATATTGCGATGTCGGCACTCAAGGTGCAGCCCGGCGACGAGGTCATCACCACAGCGCATTCGTGGATTAGCACATCGGCGATGATCACACATGCCGGCGCAACGCCGATATTTTGCGACACCGACGGCGCGAACTTCACCATTGATCCGGCGGCGATCGAAGCTGCGATTACGCCGCGAACGGTCGGCATCATTCCGGTGCATCTGTACGGACAGCCGGCGGACATGGACGCGATCATGGCGATCGCGCGCAAGCACAAGCTATGGGTAATCGAGGACTGCGCGCAGGCGCATCTGGCGCGCTACAAGGGCCGGCAGATCGGCACCTTCGGGCAGGCGGCGAGCTATTCGTTCTATCCGGGAAAGAACCTGGGCGCGATGGGCGATGCCGGCGCCATCGTCACCAATGACGATGCGTTGGCCGAGCACATGACTATGCTGGCTCGCCATGGCGGCCTCGTCAAACACCAGCACCAGATCGAGGGCATCAACAGCCGGCTCGACGGCCTGCAGGCCGCGATCCTGTCGGCCAAGCTGCCGCATTTGCCGGCTTGGACCCGGGCGCGCCAGGAGGCTGCAAAGGTTTACGACGCCGGCCTCAACCAGATCGAGGATGTCGTTGTGCCTTCGGTCGCGGGAGACCGCACCCATGTCTATCACCTCTACACGATCAAGCATCCGCGCCGTGATGCGCTGGCCGCATATCTCGGCGCCAAGGGCGTTCAGACCGCGATCAACTACCCGACGGCGCTGCCGTTCCTCGCCGCCTATGGACGGTTCAAGCACCTCCCCGAGCAGTTTCCGAACGCGCATCAGGATCAGGGCCAGATATTGTCACTGCCGATGTTCGCGGAAATCACGCGGGAGCAGCAGAGCGAAGTTATCGATCTGATTCGAACGTTCTGAATTCCGCAGCAATCAAGACAGGCAGAGGCCTGATCGCCCACATGGCTGAGCCGGACGGCAGTTTTCGTCTATTGGGAAATTCCGCATGGAATGCGGCGGCCTTTGTCATCGGTGTTGGCTTGAATCTGGTGATTCTGCCGTTCGTCGTCTTCCGGCTGGGCCTCGCCGCGTTTGGCGTCGCCGGTCTGGTGACGGCCTGTCTCGCGCCGGCTCTGGTATTCAGCAATGCCCTCGCATTATCGACCGCGCGTGAGCTTGCCCACCGCCTGGCGCCGGCCGAACGCGACGATGCCCGACGTTTCTTCGCCACGGCGTTGCTGCTTGCCGTCGGGATCGGCGGGCTGATCGTGATCGGCTTTGTAGCGGCCGGGCCGCCACTCGCGCGCTTTGCGTTTCATCTGAGCGACGACAGTGCCAACGATCTCGGACGCGCTTTTGCCCTAGGTGCTGTCGGCTGGCTGTGCCAGTGCCTTTCGGCGGTGTTTCTCACGCTGTTCACAGCGCGCCAGGATTATCGGCGGATTTCCTCGATCAACATTACCAGCGCCGTCGTCGCGACGGGCTCGATGGTGGTGCTGATCCCGTCCTGGCCCCAGGCGTCGACGTTTCTCGGCTGCCAGGCGCTGGGCTTTGCGACAGGTCTGCTGATGGTGTTCGTGCTGTCGCGTCTGCGGCTCGGCGAATGGCTGGCGCGTCCAGCGCTTCATCGTGGCCCGCTTGGCGATCTCGTCAATGTGGGATCCTGGCAACTCGCCGCCCAAGGTGGGGGGCTGCTCTCCGGGCAGGTGGATCGATACCTGCTTGGCGCGCTGTTGCAGCCGCAATTTGTCGGATTTTATACCATCGCGCAGCGGCTCGAAGAGGCGATGTATATTGGCATCCTGAAAATCGGCGAAATCCTGTTCCCGTATTTCAGCGCCTTGCAAAGAGAATCCAGCGATCGGAAAGCCGAACTGTTGTTCCGCTCTTCCTGGATCCTCAACGTGCTTGCGGCGAGCGTACTCGGGGCCCTGGTTCCGGTCGCCGGCCCGCTGCTTTATCTATGGACTGGCCCGGAAGTGGCGGCTGAAGCCCAGCGGCTGTTGGTCGTGCTCGCGATTGCCGGCATGCTTGGATGCAGCGCCAATGTCTTCGCATTCTATCTTCTGGCGCATGGCCAGTCCCGCTCCATTGCATTGATCTCGCTGGTGACAGCGGTGTTTACCGTGGCCACCAGCGCAATCGCGCTGCCCTATTTCGGATGGCAGGCCGCGGGCTGGAGCGCCTGCGTCGGCATGAGCGCCCAAATCGTCACGACCATCCTGCTGCTGCGACGAAGTTTCAGCATCGCCGGCATGTGGTCGCGCGTCGCCCATTTCGTATTGCTGCCGCTCGGAACCGGCATCGCGACCGCCCTTGCGTTGCGATATGCGCTTCGCGACGCGTTATTCGACCATGTGTCGCACTGGTGGTATGTGGGGGGTCTCTATTGCGTTGCGGCCGTCATTATTTTCGTCGTCGTCGTTACGGCTTCGCGGGTTGGCCCGCACGGCGCCGTCTGCTGGCGGGATTTGCGCGTCATCGCCACTCGTTTCTTACCTGTGAGGGCTACGTAACCATGTGCGGGATTGCTGGCATCCTCAATATTCGCGGCAACCCGGTCGATCCCGCGGAAATTTCGCGACTGACGAACCTGCTTGCGCATCGCGGCCCTTTTGGCGAGGGAACCTGGTTCAGCGCCAACCGAAACCTGGCTTTCGGCCACCGCAGGTTGGCGATCATCGATCCCGGCGAGGGTGGCTTTCAGCCCATGGTATCCGCCGACGGTCGTCATGTGATCGTGTTCAATGGCGAAATCTACAATTTCCTCGAGCTTCGGCGCGAGCTAGAGGCGCAGGGCGCGGTCTTTCGCAGCCAGTCCGACACCGAGGTCATTCTCGCCGCGTGGCGGGTGTGGCAGGAGGGGATGTTGTCGCGCTTCAACGGAATGTGGGCGCTGGCGATCTTCGATACAGAGACGGAGGGCTTATTTCTTGCGCGCGACCGTTTCGGTATCAAGCCGCTGTTGTATTCGTGGTCGCCAGAGCGCTTTGTTTTCGCATCCGAGCAACGCGCGCTGGTGCGAAGCGGCCTGATCGACACCGCGCTGGATGTCGATGTCGCACGGCGGCTGTTGATCGATGCTTTCGGGGTGGAAGGAAGCGAACGGACGCTCTGCCGGAAGGTGCGCCGCCTGCAGGCTGGTCACTGCATGTGGCTTCGTCACGGGCGATTGGAGATCCGGCGCTGGTGGCGCACCGTGGATCATCTGCCGGAGGTGCCGGCCACCGAGGGCGAGCGCGTCGAACGCTTTCGCGAACTGTTCCAGGATGCCGTCGCACTGCGGATGCGCAGCGATGTCCCGATCGGAACATGTTTGTCAGGCGGGTTCGATTCGTCAGCCGTGATCTGCACCATGGCGGCGCATGAAAAAGCGGGGATGGGACCGCGCGACAATGCCTCCTGGCGCCACGCCTTCGTTGCGACCTTTCCCGGCGCCATAAATGACGAGCGGCCCATGGCCGAGGAAGCTGCCGCCTGGGCGGACGTCGCGCCGTCCTTCCTTGAAATCGGTCGGAACGACGCGCTGGCCGATATCGACCGGATTTTGGACGACAATGACGACGTCTATATCGGGCTGCCAAGCGCGGCCTGGTTGATTTATCAGGAGCTCAGGCGCCAGAACGTGACGGTATCGCTGGATGGCCACGGGGCGGATGAGTTGATGGGAGCCTACCTCCAGGAGGGGCAATCGACGGCGTTTTGGGCCAGAAATGCACTCGCGGGTCTGTCGTCCAGTTCGGCAATTGCCAGGCGTGGCGTGGATTTGATGCGGGCGCTGATGATCAAGCGGGAGGGGCATTATTTTTTACGCGGCGGTCTGCGTGGTATCCCGGCTCAGTTCAGCCTGGTCGGCGACGACGACCCACTGCCGCGTGACTGGGGGTCATTGAACCAGCGCCTCTATCGAATGTTCCACGGCACCGTCTTGCCGACGATCTTGCGAAATTTCGACCGCCTTTCGATGGCGCACGGAATAGAGGTCCGGATGCCGTTCATGGACTGGCGCCTGGTGACTTACACGATGGCGCTCCCGGATTCCAGCAAGTCATCCGATGGCTACACCAAGGTCGTCGCGCGGCGTGCGATGGCCGAACATATGCCGGAGTCCATTCGCATGGGACGCCGCAAGGTCGGCTTCAATTCGCCGATGCCAGAGTGGTTGAACGGGCCGCTTTCCGGCTGGACGGCCGATCTGCTCGATCGGCAGGTTCCGGCATTCACCGAGCTGGTGGACGAGCCCGGTCTGCGCAAGACCGTCAGACGCCTGACGTCTTCCAGGACCTGGGATTGGGAAACGGTCGGGCGAATCTGGCCGTATCTGAACATGAAGTGGATGCTGGCGAGGTATGCGTAACCCATGCGGTTATTCCAGAATAGCGGTCTCTATCCGTCCTATCTAAAACGCCTGAATCAGCTTGCCGCGGGAGCCCGCGGTTTCGCCGAGCGGCGCCGCATTTTCTTGGATGATCGGTTTGGCGCTCTGCATTTCCTGAAGCCGGTACTCGACGAAGCGCCGCAGGCCTTCTTCACCAATGGTGACGATGAAACCCTGCAGCGTCATTGGGCCCGCGAGCAAGGAATTCAGGGCAAGCCGCCGCTTGAGACCATATTGCTCGCCCAGATCGAGCATCACCGCACCGAGGTGTTCTATAATCTCGATCCCGTGCGCTATCCGAGCACGTTCGTGCGCAAGCTTCCGGGCTGCGTCAAAAAAACACTGTGCTGGCGCGCTGCGCCGTCGGGAAAGGCCGACCTGACGGCTTATGGCGCCGTGCTCGGAAACTTTTCATCGATCCTGGATTCCTGGCGAAGTAAAGGCTGTCGGGCAGAAATGTTTTTCCCTGCGCTCGACCCGGTAATGGAGGGATATGGTCGCGGCGACCGCCCGGTCGACGTGCTTTTTGTCGGCGGTTATTCGCGGCATCATAGCGCACGTGCTAAAATTCTTGAGCAGGTCGCAAGCTTGGCCGGCACCCGCCGAGTGACGTATTGCTTGGACTCTTCGCGCTTGACCTCGCTTTCGGAGAGCATGGTCGGTCGTATGTTGCCGCTGCAGAAACACCGGCGTCCGCAAGGTATTGCAAATATTGCAAAGCCGCCCGTCTTCGGAAAACAATTTTATGAGCGGATTGGTAAGTCAAAGATCGTGCTGAACGGCGCTATCGACATGGCCGGCACCGACCGCGGGAATATGCGCTGCTTCGAGGCCATGGGGTGCGGCGCGTTGCTTCTTTCGGATGCAGGCCGATACCCTGAAGGGATGGAAGAGGGCGAAACAATACTGACTTACGAAACTGGCAAGCACTGCCTCGACCAAATTGAACGAAGCCTGAACAATTGGGATGAAGCGCAGAAGAAAGCTGACAAAGGACGAAGTAGGATAGCCGATTTGTATAGTAAAGAGCGCCAATGGGCTCTATTTAACAGGCTTCTCGAAAACCTCTAGAGAGTTCTTATGCACGTTGATGCATTGCTTCTTAGATTCAAGGAAATAGCGGATGCGCTGGCATCGCCGTTCTACATTTTGAGAGGGCGTCCACCTTGGTCGCTGGGCTACTACACCACGAAGAAAGCTGCCATCAAGGACGCGATCGACAATATGGTTGTGCGGCCCGGTCGACCGCTTCCGGATTCTTTCGGCGTCGCTATAGATGAGCGGGTTGTCGAATATCCTTGGTTGTTCGATCGGCTGAGAGATAGCAATGGTTCGCTCGGTCGGGTCCTCGATGCAGGATCCACGCTTAATCATGATTTTATTCTTGATCGCGATCCTTTGCGAAATTGCGATTTGACCATCATGACATTGGCGCCCGAGAAGAGGTGCTATTGGTACAGGGGGTACTCGTACGTTTTTGGAGACTTTCGACAGACGAGGTTTAAAGATGCATCCTTCGATACCATCATGAGCATTTCAACCTTGGAGCATGTCGGTCTCGACAATACTTTGTTATATACCGACGATCAGCAAAAATCGGAGAAAAACAAACACGGTTTTGTCGACGCGATGCGCGAGTTCAAGCGGATATTGGCGCCGGGGGGGCGTTGCTTGATCACTGTTCCTTATGGAAAATACGAGAATTTCAAGTGGTTCCAGATCTTTGACAAGGAAATGATCCAGCTTTTGATCGAGGCGTTCTCGCCTTCATCATTCGATTTGGAATTCTTTGAATATACCAAGTCGGGGTGGCAGCGAGCTTCGGAAGGGCAGGTTGTCAACGCGACTGCTTTTGATCCCCACAGCGGAAGGGGACGGCTTGATGATAGAGCCGGCTGTGCGCGTGCGGTCGCCTGCATTCAGTTGATAGGATGAATGTTAATTATCACCTTCAACGCTTATTAGGTCGCGCGACCTGCCGTCTCGGCTCCGGCGCGCGGCTGATGGGGACTGCGAGAATTCGTAACATACGCGGCGATAGCGATTGCATCGCGATTGGTGCCAACAGCCTGATCCGAGGTGAACTTTTGACGTTTGCACACGGAGGGAAAATCGAGATCGGGTCATGGTGTTACGTCGGCGAAAGCTCGCGAATCTGGTCCTCATCTCTGGTGCAGATAGCCGACAGAGTCTTGATCGCACACAGCGTCAATATCTTCGACAATTTGACCCATCCGATAGATCCCGAAGAGCGTCACAGGCAAATTCAGAGTATCTTCACCAAGGGGCATCCTCGGCACATCGATCTGGACGAGCGCCCGGTGAAGATCGAAGAGGATGCTTGGATCGGAGCTGGAGCATTCGTCATGCGAGGTGTAAGGATTGGGGCTCGGGCCATAATCGCCGCCGGTTCGGTCGTCACCAAGGATGTTGCGGCAGGTGCGATCGTCGCGGGCAACCCCGCGATAGTCGTGAAGTTTGTCCCTGGACGTGAAACGTGATTCATTCGGATTTCAAGCATGATTATTTGGATCACGGGCGCCAACGGCTTCATCGGTCGGCACCTGGTGGGGGTGTTGGCCGATCAGGGACATGCCGTCCATGGCATCGGTCACGGCGCCATCAACGAACCCGAACGGCAGCGCATCGGCCTCGGGGAGTGGTTGAACGGCGAAATTGACGCGGCCAATCTCAACACGCTTGCGGGCCGGTCTGGGTTGCCGTCCACCATTTTCCATCTGGCCGGCGGATCCTCGGTCGGATTATCCATCGCGCAGCCGCTTGAGGATTTTTCGCGCACCGTATCGAGTACGGCCCGCTTGCTGGAATGGCTTCGCGGCTCCGCGCCCGAATGTCGGTTGATTGTCGCGTCCAGTGCGGCGGTCTATGGCGCCCATCATGCTGGCGCGATTTCAGAGGAGGCCGAAACGCAGCCGATGTCGCCCTATGGTTATCATAAGCTGATCATGGAGCAGCTCTGCCGCAGCTACGCTGTTTCATTCAACCTCCGCGCCACCATTGTCCGGTTGTTCTCGATCTACGGTCCCTCGCTGCGCAAACAGCTGCTCTGGGACCTCTGCTTGCGACTGGGGCAAGGCCAGCGGGAGC
The DNA here is from genome assembly GCF_040547725.1 of Bradyrhizobium sp. LA2.1. Lineage (NCBI taxonomy): Bacteria > Pseudomonadati > Pseudomonadota > Alphaproteobacteria > Hyphomicrobiales > Nitrobacteraceae > Bradyrhizobium > Bradyrhizobium sp. LA2.1. The sequence continues at coordinate 17,297 of NZ_JBEPQI010000044.1, read as the reverse complement.
TCGTGCTCGGGGGCACCGGCAATGAGCATCGTGACTGGATCGACGTGCGCGACGTCGTGCGGCTGCTCGCGCGGCTCGCGCAAGGTGACAGCCGGCACCTGAAGGTGCTGAACGGCGGCAGCGGCATCGGAACCACCGTTGCGGAGATTGCCCGGTTCGTCACCACCGCCTGGGGCGGCGACATCAATGTGAGGTTTTCCGGACTGGCCCGTGCCGGCGATCCATTCAGCCTGGTTGCCGACTCGCAGCAACTTGCCGCGTTGCCGTTCACGTGGCGCATTCCGGTCGAGCAAGGCATCGGCCAGTATGTGAGCTGGTTCAAGGGGCAGGCCCCTTGAGCGTCGCCCGCCCGATCCGGCTCGCCTTCACCTTGATTTCTCGCAAGGCCTGGGCGGGCGGCTACAACTACCAGCTCAACCTGTTCAACGCGCTCGCCAAATATTGCCCGGGCGCGATCACGCCTGTCGTGTTCGCAGGAGAAACTCACGATCTCGATGATCTCGAGCCCATGCGTCAGGTCGATGCCGTCGAGATTGTTCGGTCGCCGCGGTTCGACCGACCCGCGGTTACCGCGCTGCTGCCGACGCTGTTCGCGCAGGATCGTGGCGCGATATCGAGCTTTCGCAGCCACAAGATCGATGCGGTCTGGGAAAACGCCCGCTTCTTCGGATGGAGGTCTCCCTATCCGACCGTTGCCTGGATCCCCGACCTGCAGCATCGGCAGTTGCCGCATCTGTTCTCGAGCAAGGCGAGGCGCCGGCGTGAACTGGGTTTTCAGCTGCAGGTTCTGTCCGGCCGCACCATCATTCTGAGTAGCCGCAGCGCCGAGCGCCATTGCCTGTCCTACTATCCGCGGACAAAGGGCCGAACCACCGTCGTGAGGTTCGTCAGCGAGCCTTCGCCCGAATTGCTCAAGCTCGATCCCGAACAGATCCTCCAGAAGTACGATCTGCCGAGAACGTACTTCTATGTCCCCAACCAGTTCTGGCGCCACAAGAACCACAGGATCGTCCTGGACGCGCTTGCGTTGCTCACGCAGCGAGGCGTCCATCCGGTTGTCGTGGCATCCGGCGGCGGCGATCCGAATGAACCGGAATATCTGGACCAAATCGTGCGCGAAGCAGCAGACCGCGGTCTCGCACAGCAATTCCGCTATCTCGGCATGATCCCGCTCGCCGAAGTCTATGCCCTTCTGCGTGCCAGCGCAGCGCTGATCAATCCGTCTCGCTTCGAGGGCTGGAGCACCACGGTCGAGGAGGCCAAGTCGTTCGGCGTGCCGATGGTGCTATCAGATATCGACGTGCACCGCGAGCAGGCGGAAGAGCGCGCGCTTTACTTTGGCACGGATGATGCTTCGGCGCTGGCCGCCCATCTGCACAATTTCGCGCAGAATGCCTTTGTGGTGCGCGAGATGAACGATCAACTGGGGGAGCGGGTGCGGGACTTCGCGGAAAGCTTCGTCTCTACTATCAAACAGGTCGTCCGAACGCATCGATATTGATGGGGACCTGCTGGAGCACGCATCGCTATGAATCAACCGGTCGTCCTCGTTACCGGCGCATCCGGATTTATCGGACGCAACCTCGTCCCATTGCTCGAGAGCCGCGGTTACCTCGTGCGCCGGGCGCTGCGCGCCGGGCTGGCCAGAGAGAACGATGTCGTGGTCGGTTCGATTGGACCGACCACCGATTGGGACGCAGCGCTTGCGGGAGTGGACGCGGTGGTCCATCTAGCCGCCCGGGTGCACCACCCCAACGAAGAGCGTGCCGCTGAGCTGTACGACGCGGTGAATACCCAGGGCACGATACAACTGGCCCATGCCGCCGAGCGGGCGGGGGTGTCCACGTTCGTGTTCCTGAGTACGATTCTGGTCAACGGAAGCTCGACCGATGGGCGAGGGGCGTTCACGCCGGACGACGCAGTGGTGCCGCGCGGGGTCTACGGACAGTCCAAGGCTGCGGCGGAGGCTGCCCTGCAGCGCATAGCAGCCCAATCCAAGATGCGGGTGGCTGTGGTGCGTCCGCCGTTGGTGTATGGGCGCGAGGCGCTCGGCAATTTTCGTCACCTCGTCGGCGTGATCAGGCGGCGGATCCCCCTTCCACTTGGCCTCGTCGATAACAAGCGGGCGTTCGTCAGCGTGCAGAATCTCGCGTCCTTTGTTGCGCATTTGGTCGCTTTGCAGGTGGCGCCTACGCACCGGGTCTATCTGGTCGCGGACGACGAGCAGATCTCGACCCCCGCTTTCGTTCGCCGGATCGGCGAGGCGATGAACCGGACCGCCATCCTGTTGCCGGTGCCCTCGATGGTGTTGGCACTTGCTCTAAGGGTGATGCGGCCCGAACTGCGCCACAGCCTGTTGGGCTCCATGGAAGTTGATACGTCCGCCACGCTGTCGACCGGCTGGACGCCACCGCTCAGCATGACCGAGGGATTGCGGCTGGCCGTCGGCCGATCGGCCTCGTCCTAGACAACTGCCCAACAAGGCGTGGTTCGGCAGCTGCTACGCTTTGCTCCCGGCAAGTTCCTTAGGCCAGGATCGGCCGCAAAAGTGCATCCGATCCGCCGCCTGGCAAGAGACAGGTGTCGAGGCTCGCTGCAGTGAACGCCCACCCTCCTTGAGAGGATGTCCGGCATGGAGTGCTGGATATTGGACTGGGACGAAGCGCGCTATCACGCGCGGTTGACGGAGAAGTAGTTCGTCCCAATGCTCCACTCATCCCCGCATTCGGCGTGCGTTGGGCTCGACGAGCAAATCATCAATATTCTAGGGCTGTTTTCGCGCCTTCGCACGGGTGGTGACTTAGGGAGCATATTCGATGTAGGGTCAACGCTGAACCATGAATGTATCTTGATTGAGCTTAGTGACCTTGGCGCTGCGCTCCAATCTTGCTCTAGATGTCACGGCGTTCCATCTGGCGAAGGGGGCGTGGTGCGTTCGCTCATTGTGGCTCCATCAAGTCGGGGCCGCGCAACAACTCGTCCATCAGCCCAGGGAGACGTTCATCGCAGTCGTCCGGTCGAATCTCGCTTTTCGCTCACCTCGGACTTCGTTATCTACCGGCCGCAACGCCCCGGGGCCAAATCACATTCAGACGATCGCCGAACGGAAGAACTCCTTTCGTTGATTCACAACCCCGTAACTGACGCCGTCAGAGAAGCTGCTACCGAAATTGAATGATCGGAGCAGGTCCGTTGAAGACAATTTGTTGAACCGGCATGACACTTGTGCTACCCGCACCGTTTCCCGAATGCCAGCACTAGATTTCTTAGTGGCCAGTTTGGGTAGGCCGTTCCGGTTGTGTAATGGCGTGTTAGCAATTCACTCCCGCGAGTCACGGGTATGCTAGTCTGGCTGCGGTTAAATTCTCTTGGGAACATATTCCTCTTGGCTCGAAAAAACCTAACTTGATCCGAATGCATCCGTTGCGGGCGTAACCTTCAAGCTTTCAGCCTTCTTTTCTTGTTCTCGCTCGCATGTTTCTTGCGGTGACCCAAGCTTGACGAGGCGCCTGCAATGTCCAAATGGTATCAGCCGCACCTTATGATTGCTCGCTGCGCGCTCACCTGAACTGTGGGAAAAAGGAAAGTATGACGAAGCGGGTGGCTCTCATCACCGGCGTGACCGGCCAGGACGGCGCCTATCTCGCCGAATATTTGCTGTCGCTCGGCTATGTCGTGCACGGCGTCAAGCGGCGCTCGTCCTCGTTCAACACCGCGCGCGTCGATCACCTCTACCAGGACCCGCATGTCGGCAACGTGCCGTTCCTGATGCACTATGGCGACATGACGGATTCGACCAATTTGATCCGCCTGGTGCAGCAGATCCGGCCGACCGAGATCTACAATCTCGCAGCCCAAAGCCACGTCGCCGTCAGCTTCGAGAGCCCGGAATACACCGCCAACGCCGACGCCATCGGCGTGCTGCGCCTGTTGGAAGCGATCCGCATCCTCGGCATGGAGAAGGAGACGCGGTTCTACCAGGCCTCGACCTCCGAGCTCTACGGCCTCGTGCAGGAGATCCCGCAGAAGGAGACGACGCCGTTCTATCCGCGCTCGCCCTATGGCGTTGCAAAACTCTACGGCTACTGGATCACGGTGAATTACCGCGAAGCCTACGGCATGTTCGCGTCGAACGGCATCCTGTTCAACCATGAGAGCCCGATCCGCGGCGAGACCTTTGTGACCCGCAAGATCACCCGCGGCGTCGCGCGCATCGAGGTCGGGCTGGAACAGACGCTCTATCTCGGCAATCTCGAAGCCAAGCGCGACTGGGGTCATGCCAGGGACTATGTCGAGGGCATGCACAAAATTCTGCAGGCCGACAGGCCCGACGACTTTGTGCTCGCCACCGGCGAGATGCGCTCGGTGCGCGAGATGGTCGAGCTGTCCTTTGCGCATGTCGGCCGCCGCATCGCCTGGCGCGGCAAGGGCGTCGAGGAGACCGGCGTCGATGAGACGAGCGGCAAGACCGTGGTGAAGATCGATCCGACCTATTTCCGTCCGACCGAGGTCGATCTCCTCGTCGGCGACGCCAGCAAGGCGCGCGAGGTGCTCGGCTGGACGCCGAAGCGCAGCTTCGCCCAGCTCGTCGAGGAGATGATGACGAGCGACCTGGCGGAGGCAAAACGGGATGCGGCCAGTGGCAAACGCACCGTTTGAGCTGAGGGGCAAAAGCGTCTATGTCGCCGGCCATCGCGGCATGGTCGGAGCCGCGCTGGTGCGCCGGCTGGCGCGGGAGGAGGTGAACCTCGTCACGGTCGACCGGCGCGAGGTCGATCTCTGCAACCAGGCCGCCGTGTTCGACTGGTTCGCGAAAGCGCGGCCGCAAGTGATCTTCCTCGCCGCGGCCAAGGTCGGCGGCATCGTCGCCAACAACACGCTGCGTGCCGAGTTCATCTACGACAACATCGCGATTGCCGCGAACGTGATCCAGGCCGCGCATCTCAACGGCGCCGAGAAGCTGATGTTTCTGGGCTCGTCCTGCATCTATCCGAAGCTGGCGCCGCAGCCCTTGCGCGAGGATTCCGTGCTATCAGGCCCGCTGGAGCCGACCAATGAGCCCTATGCGATCGCCAAGATCGCCGGCATCAAGATGGCGGAGGCCTATCGCAGCCAGTATGGCAGCGACTTCATCAGCGTGATGCCGACCAATCTGTACGGGCCCGGCGATAACTATCACCCCGAGCTGAGCCACGTCGTCGCCGCTCTGATCCGCCGCTTCCACGAGGCGAAAGTCGCAGGCGCAAAGAGCGTCATCGTGTGGGGCACCGGCACGCCCCGGCGCGAGTTCCTCTATGTCGACGACATGGCGGATGCCTGCGTGCACCTGATGAAGACCTATTCGAGCGCGGAGCTGGTCAACATCGGCACCGGCGAGGACATCACCATCGCCGAGTTCGCGCGCGTCGTGGCCGCCATCGTCGGTTACGGCGGCGAGATCAGTTTCGACACCTCGCGTCCCGACGGCACACCGCGCAAGCTGCTCGACGTCAGCCGTCTCGAAAAGCTCGGCTGGCGTGCGAAAACCTCGCTCGAGGATGGAATTCGGCGCGCTCATGAGGCTTACTTGTCAGTTGCTGAGAAGCGATAGATCTCAAGAATTGATCGATCGCCACCCGTTTGAGCGGCCCGACTAGGGGGCGCACAATCGCGCACCACTGTTTCGACACGTGGCCCACGACTTCCAGCAGCTTCGTTAGAAGTTCGTTCTTCCAACTCGCACGACACGCCGCTGGCTGATGTCGTTCCTAAGTCTGCGCCTGAGTTGGACCACCCACGCTCAACGCAAGGAGAGCGCTTGCCGCACGAACGCCTCGAGGTTTCCGTTCTGAAACAATAGGCCCTGGATGCCCGCAGCTTCGGCCGCCTCCAGGTCGCTTGGCTTGTCGCCGATCAGGATGCTTCTGTCCGCAACCACGGGAAAGCGCTTGAGGAGGTCGGTAATCATGCCAGGGGCGGGCTTGCGACGGTCGCTTACGCGGCGATAGCGCTCGATAGCGGCTTCGGGATGGTCGGGACAGTATTCAAATGCGTCGATGTGCGCGCCGATCACTGCCAGCTCCTTTGTGATCCAGCGATGGAGAGTTTGGACGTCGCTCTCCTCGAAGAATCCGCGGGCCACACCCGACTGGTTGGTGACGACAAAGGCAAAATAGCCCGCGTCGTTGACGAGCTTGACCGCTTCACGGGCGCCGTCCTTCCACGCGAACTTGCTCGCCTCGAAGACATAACCGTGATCGTGATTGAGTACGCCATCGCGGTCGAAAAAGACTGCCGGGCGAAACATTGTCGCTGTCATCTGCCGCCCCTGATAAGTTGTAGTCTCTCCTCACAAGTGGTTTGTCAAGGACCCGAATCTGATGGCGGAGCTGTAGTCCGCGATTACCTTTCCGTTGCTTCAGGCCGCGGGCGTTCATCGACCCGGTGCCTTTCACTTGAGTTCTGAGTCCGCTGATCGCAACGCACGCTTGGGTTCGGGAGTATTTGGAAAACAAAATACGCCTTGGGAGCGGGAATACGCGGGTCCCTGTCGAAGGGGCGAATCTGAGCACCGAATCGCCCGGAGAGTAGCGCGCGCCTCTTGATGCGAGCGGATGGAATGACAGCCTTTGTTGGGGTCGTCCGATCGACCCCGCAATCTCAGCAATTTTTGGACGCGCCACGAAATAAGGGCGACAATCGCAACTGTCACTATGATCGGCACAACGGTGAGTTCGACGGGTTTGTCATCGACGACGCTCGTCCTGTGACGATGCGCTTGAGAGGCGAATGTACAGGAATTGCCTAGCGGCAACTCTGACAGGCCGTTCCTATGCCTAACCGAGGAGCGCGCACTACGGCTTAGATTCCACGTGCCTTAATATCCCTGCCGCCAACAACGACCGACGCGCGTCCATGCCAGCGAGGGACCGCGAGAGCATATGTCGTCGCGCCTGCCGATTTGCACCGATTTCGCGCAGAATTCCCTAATACCAGGGAATTGGGGTTTAAGCACTTACCGCTCGTCCGCGATCACCTTGCCGTCGTTCGGCAGGGCGCCCGGGCTGACCAGTTCGACATTGCCGCCGAGTTTCGTCACCGCGCGCAAGGTGCCTGCAATTTCCTCGCGCAGGGCGTCGCTCGCGGCCGCAGTTTCCGCTCGCAGCGTCATCGCATCGGCCTCGCCCTGGCGCATGACGACGAGGCGCAGGCGGCCGAGCGCGGCATGGCGCTTGCCGATCTCGGCGACCTGCTCCGGTCGGACGAACATGCCCTTGACCTTGGTGGTCTGGTCGGCGCGGCCCATCCAGCCCTTGATGCGCATGTTGGTGCGGCCGCATTTGCTCGGACCCGGCAACACCGCGGTGAGGTCGCCGAGCGCGAGGCGGATCCAGGGATGGTGCGGATCGAGCGAGGTCACCACGATCTCGCCGACGTCGCCCGGCGAGACGGGATCGCCGGTGCCGGGCTTGACGATCTCCATGATCAGATCCTCGTTCACGACCATGCCCTCACGCGCCTCGGTCTCGAAGGCGATGAGGCCGAGGTCGGCGGTGCCGAAGGCCTGGTAGGCGTCGATGCCGCGTGCCTTGATCTCGGCCTGGAGCGAGGGCGGGAAGGCCGCACCCGAGACCAGCGCGCGCTTGATCGATGAGACGTCGCGCCCCGAGCTTGCGGCGGCATCGAGCAGGATCTTCAGAAAGTCCGGCGTGCCGCTGTAGCCGACAGGGCGGTAGGCCTCGATCAGCTCGAATTGCTGCTCGGTATTGCCGGGGCCGGCCGGGATCACCGCGCAGCCGAGCGCGCGGGCCGAGGCATCGAAGATGAAGCCGCCGGGGGTCAGGTGGTAGCTGAAGGTGTTGAGCACGATGTCATCGGGGCGGAACCCGGCCGCGAACAGCGCCCGCGCACCGCGCCAGGGATCGGCCTGCCGCCCTTCAGGCTCGAAGATCGGACCGGGAGAGGTGAAGAGGCGGGCGAACGATCCCGGGGCTGCCGGCACGAAGCCGCCGAAGGGCGCTGAGGCCTTGTGCAAGGCCGGCAGCTCCGACTTGCGCAGCACCGGCAGGCCCGCCAGCGCCGCCCTGGAGGTCACGGCGGCCGGATCTATGCCCTTCAGCCGTTCGGCATAGGCGGGCGCGGCCATCGCGCCGCGCAGCACGTCCGGCAGGCGGGAGAACAGCTCCGCCTCGCGCACGGCCGGTTCGCGCGTCTCGCGGGCGTCGTAATGGGCGGTCATGGCTGGTCTTTCCGGGTTGGCATCCGTTGCACGCCGCCGCTGGCATGGGTATCAGACGGCCAGTGTCGAGGCGTGGAGGGGACGCGATGGCGGACGAAGGCATCATTGTGGCGGACGAGGCGGCGGACGTCGTCGCGCGCCTGAAGCGCCGCATGATCGACGAGGCGCTGCCGCTGTGGTCGTCCGTCGGCTGGGACGATGCGGCAGGCGGTTTCGTCGACCGGCTGCACCGTGACGGCACGGCCGACACGGCCGCACCGCGGCGCGTGCTCGTGCAGGCGCGCCAGATCTATTGTTACGCCAAGGCGGCGCAGATGGGCTGGTACCCTGGGGCGCGCGCCATCGCGCTGAAGGGGCTGGAGCATCTGCTCAGCAAAGCGAAGGCGCCCGACGGCCGGCCTGGCTACGTGCACCGGCTGACGCCGGACGGCGCCGTGCTGGACGGCCGACGCGATGCTTACGACCACGCCTTCATCCTGTTTGCGCTCGCGGCCGTCTACGGGCTCGACCAGGATGCGCAAATTCGCGCCGAGATCGATGCGCTGCTCGCCTTCCTTGACGGCCATCTGCGCTCGCCGCATGGCGGCGTGCATGAAGGCCTGCCGGTCTCGCTGCCGCGCCGGCAGAACCCGCACATGCATCTGTTCGAGGCGATGATCGCGTGCTTCGATGCGACCCACGACCTGTCGTTCCAGAACCGCGCCGGCGAGTTCTTCGCGCTGTTCCTCGCCAATCTCTACGACAAGCAGAAGCGGATCCTGACGGAGTATTTCGAGGAGGACTGGTCCAAGATCGAGCCGGTCAGCGTCGAGCCCGGCCATCAGGCCGAGTGGGTCTGGCTGCTGAAAGGGTTTGAACGCATCACGGGTTGCCCGACCGGACAGCGTCGCGCCGAACTGCTCGCGACCGCGCTGCGCTATCGCGACGAGGCCACGGGGTGCCTGGTCGACGAGGGCGATGCCAGCGGCAACATCCGTCGCAGCACGCGCCGGCTGTGGCCGCAGACCGAGATGGCCAAGGCGTGGATCGCGCAGGCCGAGTCCGGCGAGGCGGGCGCTGCGGACGAGGCGCGCGCGGCGCTGGTGCGGCTCGAACGGCATTATCTCAGCCATCCCGTGAAGGGCGGCTGGTACGACCAGTTCGATCGCGACGGCAAATCGCTGGTCGACACCATTCCTGCGTCGTCGTTCTATCATGTTCTCTGCGCAGTCACGGAAGCGGAGCAGGTGCTGAGCTGAGTTTCACAGCCACCGTTTGCGCCGCTTGAAACTCTTGAGGTTCTTGAAGCTCTTGCGCTGATCGCCGGCGCCGCCGAGGTAGAACTCCTTGACGTCCTCGTTGTCGCGCAGTTCGTCCGCGGTGCCGTCGAGCACCACCTTGCCCTGCTCCATGATGTAGCCGTGGCTCGCCACCGACAGCGCGGCGCGGGCGTTCTGCTCGACCAGCAGGATGGTGACGCCGAGGTCGCGGTTGATCTTCTGGATGATCGAGAACACCTCTTTCACCAGCAGCGGCGACAGGCCCATCGACGGCTCATCCATCAAGATCATCTTCGGCCGCGCCATCAGCGCGCGGCCGATCGCGAGCATCTGCTGCTCGCCGCCTGAGAGATAACCGGCAAGGCCGGTGCGCTCCTTCAGCCGCGGGAAATAGTTGAAGACCATGTCGAGATCGGCATCGACCTTGCGGTCCCTGCGGGTGAAGGCGCCGAGCTTGAGGTTTTCGAGCGACGTCATGTCGGCGACGATGCGCCTGCCCTCCATCACCTGGAAGATGCCGCGCCGCACGATCTTGTCGGGATCGATGCCGGCGATGGCGGAGCCCTCGAACAGGATCTCGCCACGCGTGACCTCGCCGTCCTCGGTCTTGAGCAGCCCCGAGATCGCCTTCAGCGTCGTCGACTTGCCGGCGCCGTTGGCCCCCAACAACGCCACGATCGCGCCCTTGGGCACGTCGAGGCTGAGGCCGCGCAGCACCAGGATGACGTCGTCATAGACGACCTCGATGTTGCGGACGGCGAGGAGGGGCGGTGCGGGCACGGCGGTGGGAGTGGGGCGAGATGCTTCGATGATTTCGGTCATTGGGTATGCCGCCAATCTGCTACTGTCGTCATGCGCGGGCTTGTCCCGGGCATCCACGTTCTTCATGCCGAGTGGTCAGACGTGGATGGCCGGGACAAGCCCGGCCATGACGTCGGAGATTGCGCTCACCACCCCAGCAGTTCCGGCTTGCGCGGCAGCTCGATGGTCTTGACTTTCTCGAGCTTGATCGTGCCCTTGGCCATGAGGTCGTTGAGGTCGCCGTCGGTCGCGCCCGCGATCTTGGTGCGATAGAGGTCGACCTTCAGCGTGCCGCGGTGGTCCTTGTCGGTCCAGGTCGAGGCATTGCAGACGCCTTCCATGCCCGACGGCACCCAGTCCTTCTTCTGGTAGAAGCCCTTCACGACGTTGTCGCCGGTCGCCCCGCCGTTCTTGGCAGCCCAGTCGAGCGCCTCCCTCATGTAGAGCGCCGAGCAGACCGCCGCGATGTAATGCACCGGCCGGTAGACCTTGCCGGTGGGGTCGGACATCTTCGAGATCTCCATCACCGTCTTCATGCCGGGCGCATCGCCGCCCCAACTCACCGCGGTGCGCAGCGGGAAGATCACGCCGTTGGCGGCATCGCCGGCGGTCTTGGCGGCGTTCTCGTCCATGCCCCAGACATTGCCGAGGAACTGGATCTCGACGCCGGCGGTCTTGCAGGCCTTCAGGACGGAGATGTTGGAAGCCGCGGTGTTGCCGAGATAGGCGTAGTTGGCACCGGAGGATTTCAGGCTCAGGCACTGCGCGCTGTAGTCACCCGGTGTGAGCGCGAACACCAGCGGCGGCAGCACCTCAAAGCCGAGCTCCTGCGCCATGGCTTCGCCTGCGGCCTTCGGCGCGTTCGGATAGGGGTGGTTGGCGCCCATGTGCACGAACTTTGGCTTGCCGGGCTTGCCCTTGGCCTTCCAGTCCTCGGCCGCCCACATCAGCATCGCGCGCAGCGAGTCCGAATAGCTCGGGCCATAGAAGAAATTGTAAGGCGCGGGCTTGGCCTTGCCGCTGACGCCTTCGGGATCGGTCAGCGCGGCGGCATAGGAGCCGGAGAGGTCGGGGATCTTGTCCTGGGCGAGGAAGCCGGTCAGCGCTTCGGTGTCCGCGGTGCCCCAGCCCATGATCGCGGCGACCTTGGAGTCCGGCGCCGACCATTTCTTGTAGAGCGCGATCGCGCGCGGCACCTGGTAGCCGTAGTCGTTGGTATCGACGTTGAGCTGCTTGCCGCCGACGCCGCCGTTCTTGTTGACCCAGGCGAAGGTGTCGGCGACGGCCTGGCCGTAGGGCGTGCCGACGTCGGAGGTGCCGCCGGAATAATCGGCGAGATGGCCGATCGCGATCTGCGCCTGCGCGCCGGCCGAGAATGCGGCGATCGCCAGCGCGAGCGATGCGGTGCTCAAAAGGGATTTTGTCTTCATTGGTTGCCTCCTCCTGTTTCTTCGTTGGTTAGAAAGTTGCCCGTGCTCAATGCGAGAACGGGTAGAGTTTCCAGTACGCCTTGATCTGCCGCCAGCGATGGGCAAGCCCGTCCGGCTCGAACATCAGGAACGCGATGATGATCACTCCGATCGCGATCTCGCGCAGGAAGGTGATGTTGGTGTTGAGGGACAGCGCCTTGTCGATCGCGCCGCCCTTCAGGTACAGGCTGATGAATTCCATCGTCTCGGGCAGCAGCACCACGAAGGCGGTGCCCATCAGCGTGCCCATGATCGAACCGGTGCCGCCGATGATGATCATGGCGAGGAACAGGATCGAGCGCTCGATGCCGAAACCCTCCTGCGAGACCACGAGCTGGTAGTGGGCATAAAGCGCGCCGGCGATGCCGGCGAAGAAGGCGGCCAGCCCAAACGACAGCGTGCGGTATTTGGTGAGGTTGATGCCCATGATCTCGGCGGAGAGATAATGGTCGCGGATCGCCACCAGCGCACGGCCGTCGCGTGTGCGCATCAGATTGGTGACGAGGACGTAGCTCGCGACCACATAGGCCAGCACGACATAGAAATACTGTCTGTCGCCGCGCAGCGTGAAGCCGAAGATCGAGAACGGATTGGCGCTGGCGGGCACCGAGCCCCCGGTGAACCACTCTGCGCGGGAGAAGAAGTCGAGCAGGATGTATTGCGCCGCCAGCGTTGCGATGACGAGGTAGAGTCCCTTCAGTCGCGCCGCCGGGATGCCGAAGATCAGCCCGACCAGCGCGGTGACGACGCCCGCAAGCGGGATCGCGAAGAACACCGGGATCGGCGCGTTGTTGGAGATGTAGGCCGAAGTGAAGGCGCCGAGCAGGAAAAAGGCGGCATGGCCGATCGAGATCTGGCCGGTGAAGCCGACCAGGATGTTGAGGCCGAGCGCCGCGATCGAGAAGATGCCGATCTGGATCAGGATGCTGAGCCAGTACCCGCCAAGGAGTTGCGGCACGAGGCAGAGCAACAGCACGCCGATGATCGCAAAGTTGCGGCTGGTCGTGGTCGGGAAGATCGTGGTGTCCGCCGCGTAGGAGGTGCGGAAATCACCAGCAGGGATGAGGGCAGGGCCGGCCATGGATCAGATCCGCTCGATGTCGTGGGTGCCGAACAGGCCGTAGGGCTTGATCATCAGCACGATGATGAGGACGTAGAACGGTGCGATCTCGTAGAGATTGCCCCAGTGCAGATACTCGCTGTCGACATATTGCGCGATGTTCTCGAGCAAGCCGATGATGATGCCGCCGAGCACGGCGCCGCCGACGGAATCGAGCCCGCCGAGGATCGCCGCCGGGAACACCTTGATGCCGTAGGCCGCAAGTCCCGAGGACACGCCGTTGACGACGGCGACCACCACGCCCGCGACCGCCGACACTGTCGCGGAGATCGCCCACGCCATCGCGAACACGCTCTTGACGGAGATGCCGAGCGACTGCGCGACCTGCTGGTTGAACGCGGTGGCGCGCATCGCGAGGCCGTATTTGGAGGCGCGGAAGAACCAGGCCATGCCGATCATCATCGCGACCGAGACCACGAGGCTCATGACATAGACGGTCTGGATCTGAAGCCCGAGCAGGCTGACCGACTGGCTCTCGAACACGCGCGGGAACGGTTGCGGATTGACGCCGAACATCCATTTCAGCGTGGCCTGGAGCACGGTCGAGAGGCCGATCGTCACCATGATCACCGAGATGATGGGTTCGCCGATCATCGGTCTCAGGATCAGGACCTGGATCGCGATGCCGAATACGAACATGAACACCAGCGTCATCGGCATGCCGATCCAGAATGGCACCTGGTACTTCGCAAGCAGCGCCCAGCACACCCAGGCGCCGACCAGCAGCAGTTCGCCTTGCGCGAAGTTGACGACCTGCGTCGCCTTGTAGATCAGCACGAACGACATCGCGACCACGCCATAGAGCGTGCCGACCACGAGGCCGTTGACCAGGAGCTGGATGAGGAAGGCGGTGTTCATGTCGATGTCCGCGCAAAATGCAGAAGCGATGACGGTGCACCCTCTCCCCTTGTGGGAGAGGGTGGCTTCGCGAAGCGAAGCCGGGTGAGGGGTTCTCTTGGCAGCGACGGTGCGGAGAGAGGACCCCTCACCCGGGCGAGGGTGTGGCCAGCGGCGGAGATGCCCTCTCCCACAGGGGGAGAGGGCGCATCGGCTGGCAGCGCGGTCTCGGTTCGAAGCAGGTTCACTCCGCGGCCTCCGCCATATGCCCATGTCCGCCGAGATCCACCACGCGCAGCGTCGTTCGCACGCGCTGCGTGGTGCCGTCCTGGAAGCGGATCACGGTGTCGACGGGGATGTCGGCGTCGCCGCGGTAGATCGCGTTGATGATGCCTTCGTATTTCTCGTTGATGACGCTGCGGCGCACCTTTCGGGTACGGGTGAGCTCGCCGTCGTCGGCGTCGAGCTCCTTGTAGAGCAGCAGGAAGCGCGAGATGCGTTGCGCCGGCGGCAATGTGGCGTTGACGGTCTCGACTTCCTTCTTGAGCAGCGCGTAGACCTCGGGCCGCGAGGCGAGGTCGCTGTAGGTCGTGAACGAGAGCCGGCTCTTCTCCGCCCATTTCGAGATGATGGAGTAACGGATGCAGATCATCGCCGCGAGCGCGTCGCGGCCGGCCCCCAGCACCACGGCCTCCGCGATATAGGGCGAGAACTTCAGCTTGTTCTCGATGAACTGCGGCGAGAAGCGCTCGCCGCGCGAGGTTTCGGCGAGGTCCTTGATGCGGTCGATGACGACGAGCTGGCGGTTCGCGTTGAAATAGCCGGCATCGCCGGACAGCATCCAGCCGTCCCTGATGTCGGCAACGCTTGCTTCGGGGCTCTTGTAGTAGCCGAGAAACATGTTGGGGTGTCGCACCACGATCTCGCCGACGCCGTGGACGTCGGCATTGTCGATGCGGATCTCGACGCTGTCGGCCATCGGTACGCCTGTCGTGTCGGGATCGACCTTGCCCTCGGGATGCAGCGTGTAGGCCCCTAACAGTTCGGTCTGGCCGTAGAGCGTGCGCAGCGGCACGCCCATGGCCTGGAAGAACTTGAAGGTATCAGGGCCGAGTGCCGCGCCGCCGGTCGCGGCCGAACGCAGGCGGGTGAAGCCGAGACGGTCGCGGAGCGCGTGGAACAGGATTGCGTCGGCAAAGCTCGAACGTTTGCCGTCTGCGAGCGCGGCGAGGCCGCTTTTCATGCCGATGTCGAACAGGCGCTGCTTGAAAGGCGTCGCGTCCATCACCTTGGCGCGGACGTCGGCGGCGATGGATTCCCAGACGCGCGGCGCAAACAGCACGAACGTCGGCGCGATTTCGCGCAGATCGTTCATCATCGTATCAGGCTCTTCGACGAAGTTGATCTTCATCCGGCACAAGAGGCCTTTGCCGAGCACGTAGACCTGCTCCATGATCCACGGTAGCGGCAGCACAGAGACGTATTCGTCGTCCGGTCCCTTCGGATCGAAGGCGAGATAGGTCGCGCAATGGCCGAGCACGCGACCGGCGGCGAGCATGGCGAGCTTCGGGTGCGAGGTGGTGCCCGACGTGGTGCAGAGAATCGCGACATCCTCGCCCTTGGTGGCATCGACGAGGCGATCGTAGAGCTCCGGCTCACGCGCGGCGCGGCCGCGGCCGAGCTCGGCGAACGCTTCCGCCGACATCAGTCTGGGATCGTCATATTTCCGCATGCCGCGCGGATCGGAATAGATGATGTGCTTCAGCCGCGGCACGCGCTCGGCAAGCGCGAGCAGCTTGTCGACCTGCTCTTCGTCCTCGGCGAAAACGACCTGCGCCTCGCCATAGTTGAGGAGGTATAAGGCTTCCTCGTCCAGCACGTCGCGATAGAGCCCAAGGCTCAAGCCGCCGATGGCGTGGGTCGCCACTTCCGCCGCGACCCAGTCCGGCCGGTTGTCGCCGATGATGCCGATGACGTCCTCGCGCCCCAAGCCCAATTCGATCAGGCCGAGCGCGAAGTCGCGTACGCGGGTGTGGTAGTCATTCCAGGTGAAGACGCGCCAGAGCCCGAGATCCTTTTCGCGCAACGCGATCTCGTTGCCGTGCTCCCTGGCATTGAGCCGCAGCATCTTCGGATAGGTGTTGGCCTGCGCGACGCGGCCCGCGTAATCCATCATGCCGCACTCTCCTGCGCTGGCGGAGCATCGTCCGGATCGACCAGCACCTCGTCCTCCTCGCCGAGATAGGCGCGCCTGACGTGGGGATCGGCGAGCACGGCGGCCGGATCGCCCTCGGCGATCTTGCGGCCGAAATCGAGCACCATGACGCGGTGGGAGATGTCCATCACCACGCCCATGTCGTGCTCGATCATCACCACCGTCATCCCGAACTCCTCGTTGAGGTCGACGATGTAGCGAGCCATGTCCTCCTTCTCCTCGAAGTTCATGCCGGCCATCGGCTCGTCGAGGAGGATGAGGCGCGGCTCCAGCGCCATGGCACGGGCGAGCTCGACGCGCTTGCGCAGGCCGTAGGAGAGGGTGCCGGCTTGCGCCTTTCGCACCGACTGGAGGTCGAGGAAGTCGATGATCTCCTCGACCTTGCGGCGGTGCGCGAGTTCTTCCTTGCGCGCGCCGGTGAGCCAGTACAGCGATCCCGTGAGGAAATTGTTCTTCAGGAGGTGATGGCGGCCGACCATGATGTTGTCGAGCACGCTCATGTGGTGGAACAGGGCGAGATTCTGGAAGGTGCGGCCGATGCCGAGCGTGGGGCGCGCGTTCGGCGTCAGCCCTGTGATGTCGCGGCCCCGGTAAAACAGCTGGCCTTCGGTCGGCTTGTAGCGGCCGGAAATACAATTCACGATCGAGGTCTTGCCGGCGCCGTTGGGGCCGATGATCGAGAACAGCTCGCCGTCATTGATTGCAAAGCTGACATCGGTCAGCGCACGGACGCCGCCGAATCGCAAGGACACGCCGCGCACTTCGAGACTGGTAGCCACCAAACAAATCCCTCCCGGTGATGGCGCATTCAGCGGCGCTCTTCGTCCGTTCCTGTCGGGCGATCCTAGTACGGCCGTGCCGGTGAGGCCATGCAGCTATTGGTCTCGACCGGCGCCGCGCCACTCTTGCTCCCGATCGGGATTAAAAGCCGCATCGCCCAAGGTGGTCCTCAATAGGGGAAAGCGCTATTTTGAAATGTCTCCCGCCTGACAATTCTGCGACAAAGTTTTTTCAGGCGGGAGTGGCCTTCATCTTTCGTCGGATGGCGGTCGAAGCGATCGTGTTGCAGTGCAGCAGAGAGATTGGGTGGCGAACGGTGCGGCTGGCTTCGGCATCATGATTTCAGAGGATCAACTGAAGCGGGTCGCCGCCTGGTCGCGCGAGCTTACGGAAGCGGAGATCGAGGTCGCTCGCACCGGGATCACGGAACGGTCCTACCGCACCGGCGAGACCGTGTTCATGCGCGGCGATACGTTCAGCTATTGGGCGGGCATGGTGAGCGGCCTAGTACCCGGAATCAGAGCTGAGTGATACGGCGGCCTTTGAAGGGGCGTTGACGAACCTTTTTCTTGGTCCAGACGAAGGGCTCGGCTTTGTC
>NZ_JBEPQI010000043.1:0-51265 GCF_040547725.1 Bradyrhizobium sp. LA2.1 | reverse complement strand
AGGGCGACAACTACAGATCTTGGCAGGCAATTGCCGGGACCAAGGCATTCGCTCCTGACGTCTTCAGCCTCAAGAGCCGATAACGCAACGGGCCCCTTGTGGGAGAGGGTGGCTCGCCGCGATAGCGGCGAGACGGGTGAGGGGTATCTCTCCGCGTACTCGCCTCTCACTATTGAGTTCGCGGAGAGATACCCCTCATCCGGCGCTTCGCGCCACCTTCTCCCACAAGGGGAGAAGGGGAGTAGCGTACGCCGGGTTACCGTCGAAACATTTCTTCTGCGTTCCTCACCGCCGACAACAGCCCCATTGCTATTTGTACCGCCTCCCTTGCACCGCGCCGCATCCCGTCAAAAATCAGACAGACGACCACATCGGGAGACCGGCCATGGGCCTGCAAGAAACAAAAATCGAATCGCTTCCCTTCGTCACTGCCGAACTCAACTACCTCGCGCCGGTTTCCGGCAAGCCACGCACCTATGCTTTCGATCCGCCGCCGGGCGAGCCCAAGAGCACGTCGTTGCCGGAGCCGCATCAGGTCCCGATCTTCGACGCGCGCCTGATCGCGGACAATTTCTCGCTCGATCGCGAGGGCTTTGCGCTGGTGCGTCACCCGACGCAAGTGAAGGACTTTTACAACGACGAGGAAATCCGGGCGGTCTATTATCCCGCCGTCGAGGCGTTCCTGCGCGCGACGCTGAAGGCCGACCGGGTCGTCATCTTCGATCATACCGTGCGCAGGCGTGTCGAGGGGGCGGCGGATATTCGCGACGGCGGCCCGCGCCAGCCTGCGACGCGCGTCCATGTCGACCAGACCGCCGTCTCCGGCGCCAACCGCGTGCGCGAGCATCTGCCCGACGAAGCCGACGCGCTTTTGAGGGGGCGTGTGCAGGTGATCAACCTCTGGCGGCCGATCCGCGGACCCTTGCGCGATTCACCGCTGGCGATGGCAGACGGCACGACCGTCGCGCCCGACGATCTCGTCGCCTCCGATCTGATCTATCCCAATCGCCGCGGCGAGACCTATTCGGTGAAATACAATCCGAACCACCGCTGGTTCTATTTTCCCGAGATGGCGCCGGACGAGGCGCTGCTGCTCAAGTGCTATGATTCCGCAACCGACGGCCGCACCCGCTTCGGGCCGCATACCGCCTTCGTCGATCCGACCACGCCGGCCGATGCGGCGCCGCGCGAAAGCATCGAGGTCCGCACGCTGGTGTTCCATAAACAGTAACAATGTGTGATGGCACTGCCGGGCGCGCCCGGCAGTGTTCCTGGAACTTACCGGAACAAATCGACGTTTGCAGCGCCGGGCAGGGCAACCGGGAGCGGTGCCGTGCGAACGCAGACGACGTTATTCTTCAGTCTGGCCACTTTTTCGCTTTCTGCATTTTCTGTCGCGCAAGCCGAAAGCGGGCTTGCCTCATACTACGGTTACGGAAAAGCCGGTAAGGGCGGCGAACTGACCTGCGCTCACCGCACGCGCGCGTTCGGCAGCGTGCTGACGGTGTCCTACGGTGGCCGGTCGATTCAGTGCCGCGTCAATGATCGCGGCCCGTTTATCCGCGGCCGGATCGTCGATCTCTCGGTGCCGGCGGCCAAAGCGCTCGGCATGATGAGCGCCGGCGTGGTGCGGGTCTCGGTGGAATAGGCTGGCCGTCGCGCTATAGTGCCGCCCAACGCAAGGCTAAGGGGGGGCTATGGCCAGGATTCGGGTGGGGCTTGTCGGCTGCGGCTTCGTGTCGGAGCTGCACATGTATGCGTTCCGCCGCGTCTACGGTGTGGATGTCGAGGTCGCGGCGGTCGCGGCGCGCGGCGATCATGTCGTTGAATTCGCCGGCCGCCATGGTATTCCGCGGGTCTATCGCAGCTTCGCCGAACTGATCGCGGACCGCGAGCTCGATGTCATCGACATCTGCACCCCACCCAATCTCCATGCCGACATGATTGTCGCCAGCATGCAGGCCGGCAAGCACGTGATCTGCGAAAAGCCGTTCGCCGGCTATTTCGGCCGGGCAGGCGACGCGCAGCCGATCGGCAAGCATGTACCGAAGGCGCTGATGTATGAGCGGGTGCTGGAGGAGATGGACGCGACCCGCGCCGCAATCGAGCGCACCGGAAAACTCTTCATGTATGCCGAGGACTGGATCTACGCGCCCGCGGTGACCAAGACCGCGGAGATCATCAGGGCGACGAAAGACAAGATCCTGTTCATGAAGGGTGAGGAGAGTCATTCCGGCTCGCACGCCGCGCATGCCGCGCAATGGGCGATGACCGGCGGCGGCTCGCTGATCCGCATGGGCTGCCATCCGCTCTCGGCCGTGCTTTATCTCAAGCAGGTGGAGGCCAGGGCGCGCGGCGAAACCATCCGCGTCGCCAGCGTCACCGGCGATGTCGGCAACGTCACGGCCGTCCTGAAGCCCGAGGAGCGCACCTACATCAAGGCCAATCCGGTCGATGTCGAAGATTGGGGCACGCTGACGGCGACGTTCTCCGACGGCACCAAGGCGACCGTGTTTTCCGGCGACATGATCATGGGCGGCGTGCGCAATCTGATCGAAACCTACACCTCCGGCGGTTCGCTGTTCGCCAACATCACGCCGAACACGCATCTGATGAGCTACCAGACTAGCGAGGAGAAGCTCGCAAGCGTCTACATCACCGAGAAGGTCGACCGTAAAACCGGCTGGCAATATGTCTGCCTCGAGGAGGAGTGGACGCGCGGGTACTTGCAGGAGATCCAGGACTTCATGGAATGCGCCGCGAGCGGACGGCAGCCGCTGTCGGACCTCGCACTGGCGTATGAGACGATCAAGGTGAACTACGCGGGCTACTGGGCCGCGGAGGAGGGACGGCGGGTGGTGTTGTAGGGCCGCTGAAGAGACCGCAGGCACGCTGCCATCCCTTCTCCCCTTGTGGGAGAAGGTGGCGCGGAGCGCCGGATGAGGGGTCTCCCTCCGCGAGTTCGAACGTAAGAGATTTGCTTGCGGAGATAACCCCTCACCCGCCTCGCCGCTACGCGGCGAGCCACCCTCTCCCACAAGGGGAGAGGGGAAGAGACCGTCCGCATCACCTCACGCCCCGTAGGTCGAGCCCTTCGGCAGCGGAAACACCGGGTCCTGCGTGCGGATGTTGGTCGGCCACACCACCGAGATGCGCTCGCCGGCGTTCTGCATCACCACTGGCGTCGAGCGTTCGTTCTGGCCGGACAGCGGCGTGCCCGGCGGGAAGAATTTGACGCCGTAGCCCTGGATAGTGCCGCCGGCGGGAATGTCGACGTCGAGCGCGGCCTTGCGGATGGCCTCGGGATCGAAGCTGCCGTATTTCTCCTTGGCGACCGGCAGCACGTTGTTGAGCAGCACCCAGGTCTGGTTGAAACCCATCGAGCAGTGTGGCGGCACTTCGGTCGCGCCGGTCTTGGCCTTGTAGCGCGTGACCATGGCGTTGGTCAGATCGCCGATGCCCGGCGCGAGCTTTGCGGGATCGAGCAATTGCGCCGGCACCGGATCGATGTTGCAGAAATTGTCGATGTCGGCGCCGAAGGTCGCGCGCAGCTTGTCGAGCTGGCTGTAGCCGGCGCCGGCGCCGAACAACATCTTGAAGCGCAATCCGCTCTCGCGCGCCTGGCGCAGGAACAGGGTGATGTCGGGGTTGTAACCGGCATGCGAGATCACGTCGGCCTTGGCGCGCTTGATTTTCGTAACGAGCACCGAGAGGTCGGGCGCCGAGGCGGAGTAGCCCTCGCGCAGCACCACCTGGATGCCGGCCTGCTTGGCGTAGGCCTCGTCGGCCGCCGCGACGCCGACGCCATACGGGCCGTCCTCGTGGATCAGCGCGACCTTGACGTACTTCGGATCCATACCGAGCTTGCCTTGCGCATGCTCGGCGAGGAAGCTCGCGAAGGCCTGGCCATACTGGTCGGAATGGATCTGCGCGCGAAACACGTATTGCAGATTCTTGTCCTTGAACACGGCGGTCGAGACCGCGGTCGTGATCCAGAGGATCTTCTTCTGCTGCTCGACCTTGGCCGCGAGCGGCACCGCATGCGAGCTCGCATAGACGCCGTTGATGATGTCGATCTTCTCCTGACTGATCAGGCGTTCGGCCTCGTTGATCGCAACGTCGGGTTTGCTCTGGGAATCCGCGGCGACCGGAGCAATCTTGGTCTTGCCGCCGACACCGCCTTTCTCGTTGACGAGATCGATCGCGATCTGCGCGCCGATTGACGAGGCGACCGAGCCGCCCGCCGCGAACGGGCCGGTGAGGTCGTAGATCAGGCCGATGCGCAAATTCTCGGCTTGCGCCTGGGCCCGGGTCCAATCGAGGCTGAGTGCGGCGGCGGCAGCCGCCGAGCTCTTCAGCAACTGCCTGCGTGAAGTCGGCATCCTATCCTCCCTCAAAACCCGTCTGTTGATTGGTCTTGTTATTTTTTTACGAATTATGGGGAGCGGGACGATGGAAAGTCAACATGGCGAAAGGTCGATAGGCGGGTCATGGCGCAGAACGCAACTGCGAAGACGGACTGCATCGAGCGATCTGCCCGATCTCAGTTCGTGTCGGAGCGCATGGCCTCGAATACCGCAAAGCCTGCACCGTCGAGCAACGGCACCACCCTCGCCAATCGGAATCCGGCCTGCTCCAGCAGGGATCGATATTCGGCGTCGGTGCGCTCCATGCCGGAGACATTGACCAGCATCTCCATGTCGATATGGAGCACGCGCATGGCGTCGCGATGATCTGGCTCGATCCGTCGTTCGATCAGCAGAACCCGAGCATGTCCTGGCATTGCCGCGCGAAGATTTCGCAGGATTGCCAGCGATTGTTCGTCATCCCAATCATGGATGATCTGCTTCAGAATGTAGGCGTCTGCGTCTGCCGGAATGGTTTCAAAGAAGCTCCCGCCGATGATCTCACATCGGTTCTTGCCTCCAATCGCCTCCAGAGACGCGCCGGCTACGACATCGGGAAGGTCGAACAGCACGCCTTGCATGGTCGGGTGATCGGCCAGAATCGTTGTGAGCGTGAAGCCATGTCCGCCGCCTATGTCGACGATGCGGCCTATCCCGTGAAAATCGTAGTGCTTGAGAAGCGCGGTGGCCAACCGGGCGGAGCTGGTTGTCATCGTCGCGTTGAAAATCGCAGATAGCTCGGCGTCCTCGCGCAAATAGTCGAAGACCCCGGTCCCGTGTGCGTAATCGAAGGCATGCTGGCCGGTCTGTACAGAGTGCAGAAGATGGCTCCAGGATTGCCAGTGCGATTCGCTGAGCCATAGCCGCACCACCGGACAGATCGAAGCTGGGATATCGGCGCGGAGGGTAGACCCAAGCGGTGTCAGCGCAAACTGCTTCGGAGACGTCTCGTCGAGCAGGCCGGCACCGGCCAGGAAGCGAAGCAGCCGGTAAAGGGTCGGAGCATGGCTTCCGGTCGTTGTCGCGAGATCGTCGCAATGGCGCGGGCCTGCCGCCAGGTGATCCGGAATGCCAAGCTCGACGGCAACGCGCAGGGCCTGCGAAATGCGGTACCCACCGATCAGCCTGAATATCTGGGCGAAATCTTGAGGTGCCGGGGATTGTCCGGGAGAGATGCCTGCGTCCATCTGAGATGCTCCGCTTCATCACCGGCGGGGTAGATGGCGGAGGTGGCGGCAAAACGTCAACGTGACCCAAGGTCGCTACGAGCCGGCCGCGGCGCAGCATGCTTCTTGAAGGACAAAGATTCTTGAAGGACAAAGAAAAGCCCACCGCTCGCGAATGAGCGGTGGGCCTGATGCCGGGACGAGCCGGTTACTGCGACAGCTTCACGAAGGCGGGAAACTTCAGCTTGCCTTCCGCGATCTTCTCGGGCCAGACCACGACCTGCTTGCTGTCCTGCCACTGGAAGACGAGGCCGGACACGGTCGTGGGACCGGACTTGATGCCGTGGGTGAACTCGTCGTCCTTGCCGTAGAACTGGATGCGGCCGATCGTGCCCTCGTAATCGGTCTTCTCCAGCTCGGTGACCATCTTGTCGGGATCGGTCGAGCCTGCGCGCTTGATCGCTTCGGTGATGAAGTAGACCTCGTCATAGGCGGTGTAGCCGGTATAGGCCGGCGGCGTGCCGAACTTGGCCTTGAAGGCGGCCGCGAACGGTTTTGTCTTGGCGGTCACGGCGACGTCGGGTGTTGCCACCGCCAGCGACGGCACGCCGTCGGCGGCGCCATTGGTGTCCTTCCAGAAGGTCGGGCTCAGCGCCTGTGCGCTGATGCCGAACATCGGGATCGGCACCTGCTGGTTCTTCCACTGCACTGTCGGCTGCACGCCGACATGGGAGATGCCGGTCACGATCACGTCGGGCTTCTTGCCCTCGATGTTGTTGAAGATCGGCGTGAAGTCGGTGGTATCGGGCGAGAAGCGCACATGCTCGACGACCTTCAGGCCCGCTTTGGGCAGGCAGGCCTCGTAGCCGACGTCGAGCGGCTTGGTCCAGGCCGCGTCCTCGCTCATGATCGCAACCGTCTTGAACTTGAGCTTGTCGACCAGAAGATCCTTGGCGGCGTCGCAGACGAGCTGGGCTTGCGCGGCCGAAGTCAGATAGCCGTGGAAGGTGTACTTGTTCTTCTCGTAGTCGTTGTGGATCGCCTTGGTGATCTCGTTAGAGGCAGCGCCGGGTGTGATCAGCGGCATCTTCAGTCGCGCCGCCCAGGGCTCGAGCGCGAGAACGACTTCGGAGATATAGCTCGCGATCACGGCGGAGACCTTGTCCTCGCTCACCGCGCGCTGGAAGGCGCGCACCGAGTCGGCCGACGAGCTCTTGTTGTCATAGGTGACGATCTCGACCTTGCGGCCGAGAATGCCGCCCTTTGCGTTGATCTCGTCGGCAGCGATCTGCGCGCCGCCCGGGGTCGCAGCGCCCGCGATCGACTGCACTTCGGCGATGACGCCGATCTTGATCGGATCGTTCGACTGCGCATAGGCGGGTGCGGCAAGGCACAGCGCCAGTGCGGAGGTGAGGAGGCTGCTGCCGAGGATTGAAGGTCGCATGGTCGTTTCCCTTTCTATGTTTTTATTGATGTTGACGGACTTAAAGAAAATCGGCGCCGGCTTCGCTCGCGAAGCGGCCGGGATCGCCCTCCCAGACGATGCGGGCGTGCTCCAGCACATAGACGCGGTCGGCATGCGGCAGCGCGAAGGTGACGTTCTGCTCGCCGAGCAGCACCGTGATCGCGGTGGTCTGCCGCAGCTTCGTCAGCGCCTTGGACAATTGCTCGAGGATGACGGGCGCGAGGCCCAGCGTCGGCTCGTCCAGGATCAGGATCTGCGGCTGCATCATCAACGCGCGGCCGATCGCGAGCATCTGCTGCTCGCCGCCGGAGAGCGTTTGTGCCATCTGGCCTTGGCGCTCCTTCAGGATCGGGAACAGCTCGAACAGCCAGGCGAGCTGCGCGGCGCGCTTGTCGTCGGAGAGATGCTGGCCGCCGAGATCGAGGTTTTCGCGCACGCTCATCTCGCCGAACAGCTCGCGCGATTCCGGGCATTGCACGAGCCCGCTGCGGGCGATTTTCGCGGGGCTCGTGCCACGCAGTCTGTCGCCACCGCGCACGATCTCGCCGCTGTAGGGCAGGAAGCCGGAGATGGTGTTGAACAGCGTGGTCTTGCCGGCGCCGTTGAGGCCGACGACGGAGACGAACTCGCCCTCGTGGACGTGGATCGAGACGTTCTCCAGCGCCTGCGCCTTGCCGTAGAACACGCTGACATTCTCGACCTGGAGCAGCGGCACCTTGTCCTTGAAGCTGGTCTCGGGCCGCGCATGGGTCTCAATGGCGCCGCCGAGATAGACCCGGCGCACCGTCTCGTTCTTCATGACGTCGTCGGCCTTGCCGGTGACGATTTCCTCGCCGAGATACATCGCGAGCACGCGGTCGACCAGCGCGGCGACGCTCTTGACGTTGTGGTCGACCAGCATCACGGCGCGGCCCTCGTCGCGAAAGCTGCGGATCAAGTCGGAGAAGACATCGACCTCCGCCCGCGTCAGCCCGGCAAAGGGCTCGTCCACCAGCACGACCTTTGGGTCACGCGCGATCGCCTTGGCGAGCTCGAGCCGGCGCAGATCGGCGAAAGGCAGCGTCGGCGGTCGGCGGTTCATCACGCTGCCCAATCCGACGCGGTCCGCGATCCATTTGGCGCGCTCGACCAGCGCCTTGTCCGGGAACAGCATGAACAGGCTGTCCGGCAGCAGCGCGACCATGATGTTCTCCAGCACGGTCTGCCGGTTCAGCGGCCGCGAGTGCTGGAACACCATGCCAAAGCCTTTGCGCGCGATCTTGTGCGCGGGCAGGCCGGCGACGTTCTCGCCCTCGAAGATGACTTCGCCCGATGTCGGGCGTTCGATGCCCATCACGCTCTTCATCGCGGTCGACTTGCCGGAGCCGTTCGGCCCGATCAGGCCGAAGATCTCGCCGGCGTTCACCTCGAAGCCGAGGTTCTTCACCGCCGTCAATCCACCAAAGCGTTTTGTCAGGCCGCGGACGTCGAGCACGGGCCGGTTTGCGATCATATCCATCACGAGCGCGCCTCACGCGAGAGGGCCGCTCCGAGGAAGCCGCCGGGGAAGAACAGCACGACGAGCAGCGCGACCGCCGAGACGATGAAGGTCGCGAGCTCGCCGGTCGGCCTTAAGAATTCGCCGGCGACGATCAGGAAGATCGCGCCGAGCGCGGCGCCAAGCACGGTGCGCCGGCCGCCGAGCACGGCCGAGACGATCACGTTCACACCGACCGCGACGTCGACGACGGTGCCGACCGAGGCGGTGCCGAAATAGAACACCAGCAGCGCTCCGGACAAACCAGAGAAGAACGCGCTGACGATGAAGGCAGCAAGCTTGTGCTTGACGATGTTGAAGCCGAGCGCGCCGGCCTGCACCGGATCCTGGCCGCTGGCCTGGAGCACGAGGCCAATCGGCGATTGCGACAGGCCGTAGAGGATCGCCGCCGAGATCGTCATGAAGCCGAGCGCGATCCAGTAATTGGCGCCGGCGTTGATGGTGATCACGTCGGGGATGGTCAGGCCGATCTCGCCGCCGGTGAGATCGGCGAACACCACGATGAAATTCTGTAATATCAACACCGCGACGAGCGTGGTCAGGCCGAAATAAGGCCCGCGGACCCGGAGCGCCGGCAACGCCAGCACGAGGCCAGCGATGACGGAGGCGAGCGCCCCTAACACGATGCAGAGATAGACGGACCAGCCGAACTGTGCGTTGAGAATGCCGGCCGTGTAGGCGCCGACGCCGATCAGGAAAGTGGGCCCGAAATTGACCTCGCCCGCGAAGCCGAACAGCAGGTCCCAGGCCATCGCGAACACGCCGAAATAGAACGCGACGGTGAGCAGGCCGAGCACGTAGCCGGAGACGTAAAGCGGCAGCGTTGCGGCGATGATGACGAGCGCGACCGAGATGACGAACAGGCGGGAGGTGAAGAAGGTGGACATCTCAGCGCCTCCCCAGAAGGCCCTGGGGCCGGATATACATCACGAACACGAGCAGCAGCAGCGCCGGAATGGTGCGGTAGGCCGGCGAGACCAGGTAGGCCGTCAGCGTCTCGAGATAGCCGACCACGAAGGCCGCGATCAGCGAGCCGGAGACGCTGCCGAGACCGCCGAGCACCACGATCGAGAACGCACTCGCCGTCAGCGGTCCGACGCTGTAGGAGCTGACCCCCAGGAACATGCCGAGCAGCACGCCGGCGATGCCAGCGAGGATCCCGTAGATCCCCCACACCACGATGTAGATGTTGGTGAGCTCGAGGCCGAGTAGCGTCACGCCGCGCGGGTTCATCGACGCCGCCAGCACCGCCTTGCCGGTGCGGGTGCGATTCACGAGCAGCCACAGCAGTGCGATCACGAGGCAGCACACGATGGCTGTGAAGATCTCGTTCTTCGGCGTGCGGACGCCGAGGATCTCGACGATGCCTTCGACGATCGGCAGCACGGTCTTGGCGTTGTTGGTGAAGAAATAGGCGATCAGCTCCTGGATCATGATGCCCCAGAGCAGCGTTCCCGTGAGGACGAAGATCTCCTTCTCCTCATTGGGGATGCGCCGGGAGTCCTGAATGGGCTTCACCACCGCGAAATAGGTCGCAAAGGCGGTGAGGAGGGCGACGGCGACCCCGATCAGCGCACCGGCATAAGTGCCGACGTTGAGGATGCTGGCAGCGGCCCAGGCCGCCACCGCTGCGGCCACCATGATGGCACCGTGGGAGAGGTTGAGCACGCCGGAGACGCCGAAGATCAGGGTGAAGCCGGTGGCACCGAGAGCGTAGAGAGCGCTGATGGCAAAGCCATCGATCAATATCTGGAAAGCTCGCATCTATGATTGGCCGGGTGGCAGCCGAGCTGCCGCTTTGAGGAAAGGTGCTGCGGAGAGCCGCATGTGGAAGCTCCCGGGAGGTGGTCCCGGGAGCATGTCCTGCTAGTTGCTGAGCTTGATGAAGCTCGGGAACTTGACGTCGACCTTGGCGACGTCCTTGGGCCAGACCGCGCTCTGCTTGCCGTCCTGCCATTGCAGCATCAGCCCGGTGATCAGGCCCTTGCCATATTTGATCGAGTGGGTGAACGGATCGTCCTTGCCGTAGAACTGGACGCGGCCGATCGTGCCTTCCCAGTCGGTCTTCTCGAGCGCGGCGACGAGCTTGTCGGCGTCGGTCGAGCCGGCGCGCTTCACCGCGTCGGCGATGTAGTAGACCTCGTCATAGGCGGTGTAGCCGGCATAGGAGGGATAATTGCCGAACTTCTTCTTGAAGTTCTCCGCGAACGGCACCGATTTCGGCGTCACCGCGACGCCGGGCCCGGAGACGCCCTGATAGAGCACGCCTTCGGCCGCCTGATTGGTGTCCTTGCCGAAGGTCTCGTTGGTTGCCTGCGAGGAGATGCCGAACATCGGGATCGGCACCTGCTGGTTCTTCCACTGAACCGTCGGTTGCACGCCCACGTGGGAGATGCCGGTGATGATCACATCGGGCTTGGAGCCCTCGATCTTGTTGAAGATCGGCGTGAAGTCGGTCGTATCGGGCGAGAAGCGGATGTGGTCGAGCACCTTCAGCCCGATCTTGGGCAGGCATTCCTCGTAGCCGACGTCGAGCGGCTTGGTCCAGGCGGCGTCCTCGCTCATGATGACCGCGGTCTTCATGTGCATCCTGTCGACAAGCAGGTCCTTGGCGCCGTCGCAGACCGAGAGTGCGAGCGCGGCCGAGGTCAGATAGCCGTGGAAGGTGTACTTGTTCTTCTCGTAATCGGCGTGGACGCTCTTGCTGATCTCGTTGGAGGCGGCACCCGGCGTGACGAACGGCGTCTTCAGCCGCGAAGCCCAGGGCTCCAGCGCCAGCACCACCTCGCTGATATAGCTGGCGATGACCGCGTTGACCTTGTCCTCGTTCACCGCGCGCTGGAACGCACGTACTGAATCCGCCGACGAGGAGTGATTGTCGTAAGAGATGATCTCGATCTTGCGGCCGTCGACGCCGCCATTGGCGTTGATCTCGTCGGCGGCAAGCTGCGCTGCCTGTGGAATGGAGGCGCCGGCAATCGCCTGCGCTTCCGCGATCACGCCGATCTTGAGGGGATCGGCTGCAAGTGCCGCGCCTGACGCTGCCATCATCGCGCCTGTCGTGGCCGCACCGAGCGCCATTCGCAATGCAACAGAGAGTCGTTTTTTCATGTTGTTCTCTCCCTTTGAACAGGCCTCTTGTGAGCCATTATGTCGCAACTATAACGGCGAGGGAGGTCTCGGCAAGTGAAACCGCGTTCAGGATTGTGAGAAGGGGACTAAAGTCTAGCGCGGCGCAAATTGCGGGCAGGATAGCTGCGAGACACCCATGACGCACGCAGGCATGCAGATTCTGTCGGCGGGCATGCGTGAGCGTCGAAGCCTTGGAGCGGGCGGTCGCCTGGCTCCATCCGGTCTACAAGACGCGCAGCGATGCCGGTTCAGCGCGCTTGCAGCAGTGATGGATCGAGCGGCCTCAATCGGGCCGGATCGAATGGCGACAAGTCTACACGCGTCGCATCCTTGGTGATCAGCTGCGCCAGCGCTTCGCCGGTGGCGGGCGCATTGAGGATGCCCCAGACATTGTGCCCGGTCGCAACATAGAGGCCTTCGCTCTGCGGCACCTTGCCGATCAACGGCAGGCCATCCTCAGTCACCGGTCGGAAGCAGGCCTGCTGCGCGATGATTTTTTCGGGACGAAACAGTGGCGACAGCCGTTCGCACATGATTTGCAGGCGCGCGATCGCATCGACGTCCGGCGTCACGGCCGCCGGATCGAGCGGCAGCGGCGCGATGTCCGAGAGTGCGGTGATATGCGTGCTGCCGTCGGCGCGCGGAAACACCTCGATCGACACGGCGCTTCCGTCCTCGTCATACTCCAGGAACAACGCATCGGCCGGAACGTCGGGGCCGATGTCGTACACGATGCTCGGGCTGCGCTGGCCATAAACGGCGGGCAGGCGCATCCATTGCGCGGCGAGCAGCGACCATGGTCCCATCGCGATCACGACGGCGTCCGCCTCAACGAGGCTGCCTTCGACCTCGACACCCTTCGCGGTCGTGCCATTCGCGTCGCGCACGATGCCCGTGATGCGGCCGATGCGAAGCTCGGCGCCTTGCGCGATTGCGGCGTTCATCACGGCCGACGTAAATTTGCGGGGATGAACGATCGCAGTCGTCTGCGTCGTACCGATGCGCTGCGCGATGGCGACGCCGTCGGCGAGCCAGCCGAGCGCGGATGGTGCATTCCGGCGCGGATCGCCGTCGGACGCAACAAAGCCGCTATACGCGGTCATCGGGCGATAGCCCCAATCGCCCGCGATCTCCTGCGCCAGCTGCGCGTGAAGCGCAAAGCTTCGCCGCGCGAGTGCGTCGAGCGGCGAGCCGGCGCACCAGTCACGCGCCAGAAAGCCGCCGGCCTTGCCGGAGGCGGCGGCCGCGACCTCGGTCCGTTCGACCACGATGACCTCGATGCCGTGGCGCCGGAGAAACCAGGCGGTGCAGGCCCCGATCACGCCGCCGCCGCAGATGATGACGCGCATGGCTTGTTCCTTGGATAGTGCTGCGCTGATGTGCGCAACATCGCCTGTTCGGCACGATCGTTCAGGCGAAGATTGCCGCTTCGCCGCTAGAGGTGCAATTCTGTCGTATATCGAATGTCGTCACTCAACGATCATGCGAGCGTCATAAAGAATCACAAAAGCGTCATGCCGCAAGCCGCCAATGGAGCAGGCGCTGGGGCGAACACTCTACGGGGAGGGTAAACCATGGCGCTCAGATTCCGCAGCATCGACGGCTCCAACAACAATCGTGCGGATCCCACCTTGAACCAGGCCGACACCGACTTTGCTCGGCTGGGGCCGGCAAATTTCGTCGATGGGGTCAATGAAATGACGCCAGGTCCGAATCCGCGCGAGATCAGCAACATTGTCGTGGCGCAGACGGATATTGGCGATGACGCGGAAGGCCCGCATCTGGTGGATGACGCCGGCGTCGCGCTGTCAGGCATGATGTATGCGTGGGGCCAGTTCATCGATCACGATCTGGATCTGCAGAAGGAGGGCACAGGCACGGATGATATCTCGATCAAGGTCCCGGCTGATGATGAGTTTCTGCCGCCCGGCAGCATGATCGCGTTGACGCGGGTGGCGATCGATCCTGCGACGGGGGTCACCGGGCATCCGGCAGCCGCGATCAATACGGTGACGGGTTGGCTGGACGGCTCGCAGATCTACGGTTCCGACGCGGCCACCGCAGCGAGCCTGCGAACGGCCGACGGCCATATGAAGGTGTCGGCGGGAGACAATCTCCCGATCGTCGAGACCGAGCACGGCAACGTCTTTGCGGCCGGTGACGTACGGGCGCAGGAGAATCCCGACCTGACCGCCTTGCAAGTCTTGTTTGTGCGCGAGCACAATTACCAGGTCGATCGACTGCACGAGGACCATCCGAACTGGAGCGGCGACAAGCTATACCAGACGGCCAAGGCCATCACCACGGCCGAGATGGTCAACATTACCTACAACGAGTTCCTGCCGCATCTGTTGGGCGAGGACGCCATCAAGCCGTACCAAGGCTATGACCGCACGGCGGACGCGCGGATCACCGAAGAGTTTGCCGGTGCGGCCTTTCGCTTCGGTCACTCCATCGTCTCCGACGAGATCAGTGCGACCAGCAATCTGGGCGCCTTTACGTCGGAGCAGACGCTGGCGCAATCGTTCTTCGAAGACACGGCGACTTTCAAGGCGACTGGTGCGGATGGCCTGCTGCGGCATCTGGCGGGGGACCTGGCCAACCCGCTGGACGCTCACATTGTCGATGGCTTGCGAAACCTCCTGTTCGATCCTCCGGACGGCATGGATCTGGCAGCGATCAATATCCAACGCGGCCATGATCTTGGGCTGGGTACACTGAACCAAACCCGGGAGGCGCTGGGGCTTGCGCCTTACACCAGCTTCGATCAGTTCAGCTCTGATCCGGCGACGGCAGCAGCGTTCGAGAAAGCCTATGGTTCGATCGATGCCGTCGATTTGTGGGCCGGTGGATTGGCTGAGGATCATGCGCCAGGAGCCGTCATCGGGCCCACCTTCGGCATAATCATCGCCGACCAGTTCAGCGCTTTGCGCGACGGCGATCGCTACTACTTCGAGAACCAGGGTTTCGATAAGCAGACCCTGAATGAGATAAAGAACACCACGCTGTCGGACCTGATTCTGCGCGACACCGATACCACTGCGATGCAGAGCGATGCCTTCGTCGCCACCGAGCGGCACAGCGGCACGCTGGGCGGCGTAGACCCGACCGGAGAAAAGGCTGCAGCAGGCATGGCGCAGCTTGTGGTCGGATCTCCCGGCAGGGATACCCTGACCGGCGGAGATCTGGATGACACGCTGGTCGCCGCGGCCGGCCGCATGACCATGACCGGAGGTGCCGGCGCCGACACATTCGAATTCGACCTTGGTGTTCTCGCAGGTAAGCACAACACCGCGGTCATCACCGACTTCGATCCCAAACAGGACAAACTGCAATTTTCGAACGACGTTCACGTCACGAAATCATCTGACCATCATGGCGGAACCCTGTTGCAGGTCGGCTCCGAGACCATCGACCTGCTGGGCGTAAAGCCGTATGAGATGCATCATCACGAATGGGGATAATGCTGGGTCGCTTCAAACGAGCGATACAGCATCATTCGGCGCCGGCGAGGTACGCCGGCGCCGTGTCGTGATCCGCTCCGTGCCGCCTCAGCCCGGACCGGCGCCCTGCGTCGCCGTATACACCGCGTAGAGCGACTGGCTCGCGGCCATGAACAGGCGGTTGCGCTTGGGGCCGCCGAAGCAGACGTTGCCGCACACTTCCGGCAGGCGGATGCGGCCGAGCAGCTTGCCCGCCGGCGACCACACCGTCACACCGCTATAGCCGACGGCGCGCCCGGCGTTGCTGGAGGACCAGACATTGCCGTTGACGTCGCAGCGCAGGCCGTCGGGCCCGCACTTCACCCCGTCGATCACGCAGTCGCTGAACTTCTTCACGTTGGAGAGCTTGTTGTCGGCGCCGACGTCGAACACGAAGATCTCGCCCTTGCCGCCGGGCCCGGTGTCGCCCGGTCCCTTGCCGGTCGAGGCGACGTAGAGCTTCTTGTAGTCCGGTGAGAAGCACAGGCCGTTGGGATCGGGCACCTGGTCCTCGGTGACGACGAGGTCGATGCGGCCACTTGGATCGATGCGATAGCAGTTGGTCGGCAGCTCGCGCTTGCCCGGCACGAAGCCGGCCGGCTGTCCGATCCGCGGATTGAGCTTGCCGCCTGCATTGCTTGGGCCGCCCGCCACGTCGGGCTCGCCCTCATAGAGCTGGCCGCCATAGGGCGGGTCGGTGAACCAGTAGCTGCCGTCGGGATGCGCGGCGACGTCGTTCGGCGAGTTCAGGCGTTTGCCCTGATAGGAGTCCGCGAACACCGTGGCTGTGCCATCGTGCTCGTAGCGCGTCACCCGCCGGGTCAGGTGTTCGCAGGAGAGCTGGCGGCCCTGGAAGTCGAACGAGTTGCCGTTGGAATTGTTGGAGGGCGTGCGGAACACGCTGACGCGGCCGTCGTCCTCGGTCCAGCGCATCTGCCGGTTGTTGGGGATGTCGCTCCAGAGGAGATAACGGCCCTGCGCACTCCAGGCCGGGCCCTCGGCCCACAGCAGGCCGGTGTAGAGGCGCTTGATCGCGGTGTTGGGCTGCGCCAGATCGTCGAAGGACGGATCGACGGTGATGATGTCGGGGTCCGAGAAATAAGTCGTAGGCGCGCCGTTGGGACCGAAATCGCGCGGCGGGGTGGTGATCGTCGTTGGCGGTGCGGCAGGTCCGGTCTGGGCCAGCGCGGGGCCGGCTACGGTCGCCGCAGCGCCGAGCGCAAGTCCCCGC
Organism: Bradyrhizobium sp. LA2.1; assembly: GCF_040547725.1. Taxonomy (NCBI): domain Bacteria; kingdom Pseudomonadati; phylum Pseudomonadota; class Alphaproteobacteria; order Hyphomicrobiales; family Nitrobacteraceae; genus Bradyrhizobium; species Bradyrhizobium sp. LA2.1. The sequence goes on along the minus strand of NZ_JBEPQI010000043.1, from coordinate 34,846 downwards.
ACGAGTGTTCGTCGTGAAAGCGCAGCATCCTGGTCACGCTGCTCTGGGCGTTTCATCGCGTCCTCCCGGTTATGTTCGGCTGGCCGGTTGATCCGGCCGAGCGGGCGAAGGTTAGTCCGGTCCGCGGCCGGTTGCGAGGGGCAGGTACGCATCCTCGGCGCGATAGCAGGCTTGCGAAGGCTGGAACGCGGCGGCATTGCGGCGAGGCGAGGGCAGGAGCGGCAATTCGTCCCGGTCTCGTCGTTCGGGGCCTGTCGTGGGCTTCGCGCGGTTAGCCGGTGCGGTTTTTAGGACGTGTCAAGCCTTGACCTCACGCGCGATGATGGCAGAACGTTTCCGGGGGTATCAGCCGGAGTTCATTGTGTTAGCCGTTGTTGCACTGGTCATAGCGCTCGCGATCGCGTTCGCCGCCGGCTATTTCACCCGCGATCTCGCCTCCCGCAAACGACGCGCGGAGGCGCGCCGCTGGCGCGAATATACCGAGCCAGGCTGGCTCCGCGCCGCTGCACCTGCCAACACCAACGAGGCCGCCCCCATCGCCACCGGCGAGCTCGGCCAGATGCTGGACCGTTGGGAAAGCCGGGCGCGCGCCCGCCGCGTGGGATAGAGGCCAGATTGCCTGACGGCCGATCAGTCTGTCCCGAGTGGCTCGGAGCGCAGAGGCGTGTCTGCGCATCGAGTCCACCTCCCAGACGTCCTTGAACGCCACGACGCCGGCTTGCCGATATTCCGTCACCAGGCGGTTGCACGTGTTGTTGACGACCGGAGCGGGCGCCACGACCGGCGCCGGGGCGGCCGCAACGACGGTCGTCGTTGCCGGACGCTGAAGCAGATCGTCCCCCTCACGACCGGTGCCGGCACAAAAACCGGCTGCCTCACGACGACCGGCGTCGGGATATAGACCGGGGGCGACGCGGGCCATCATGTTGCCAAAGCGGGCAGCCGGCGAAAGCGCGCGTGCAGTGCCACCTCGCGCGACATGCGGCGATTTGCTCGTGCAATTCGCCCAGGTTGTGTGAACCAGTTAACACACCTGATGCCGCATTGCGCCTAGTTCTGGTTCGACTGGATTCACCGGCAGGCGCAAAGGAGGCCGTCATGAGAGCGGCAGGGGTTGTCGTCGTTCTGGCCATGATCGCGGGCTCGTCGTGCCAGGCCGATGAGTGTCAGAGCTTTTCGGCGAGTACAATGAAGGCGAATGGCACGGTTGCCGCGGCCAAGTGGCGAGTCGACTATCCGCCGGTGCGCCCCAATCCCAACGATCCGCAGCCTTGGGAATCGGTCGATTTTCGCACCAAGCCGGCTGACTACATGAATGCCGTGCTCAACACCGCGAAGACGTCCTTCAAGATCGCGGATCGCAGGCTCGTCGGCACCGGTCAGGAGGAGTGGTGGATCTCGCAATGGCTCGACTACGGAAACTCCGGGCGCGAGCCGTTGATGGGGCTGACCAAGGAACGTGGCCCCGATCCCGGCGATCTGTCCAAGACCAACACACGAGGTTCCCAGGTCTGGGCGGTCGGCTTCTACAACAAGCCGGGAGCAGCAGTGTTCGGGGAGGTCTTCGCCGAGCCCTGCAATCCGTCCTTCCCGGTCGCGATGAAATTTCCGAATGACACCGTCTCCGTCAAATTTCTGTTCACCGATGCCTCACCCGACGAAGTCGCCTACCTCCAGGGCGCACCGGAATACGACGCCTTTATCGACAATTTGGGCGCTGGCTCCGGCGGTCAGGATCCCAGCACCCGCACGATCCGGTCGGTGCGCCTGCTTCAGGTCGATATTTCAGTGAAGGATTCAGCGAAGACTGGCCGGTCGCTGGACACCGGATGGGTGTTCGGGACGTTTGTCTGGCGCGGCCCGGCGAAGGGCGACGCGCTGTTCGACAATCTCGTGCCGGTATCGCTGCAATGGGGCAACGACCCCGGTGTCTACGACGGCGCGATCCGTGAGAGCTGGATCAATCCCGATTTGCGGAACGTGACCTATGGCTGGGACCAGCGTCTCACCATGGGCTTCATGGGGCGAGCCAACGGACCTGCCGACAATATCCGCTCATCCTGCCTGTCGTGCCACTCAGCGGCGCGCACGCCGCGCGCCTCGATCGGGCTGCTCGACAATCGCTTCAACATGGACGACGTCGCCAATCCTGCGAAGGTAAAGGCCCACATCGACACCTGGTTCCAGAACATCAAGGGCAGCCAGCTCTTCCAGCCGTCCGAGCCGGCTGCATCGACGCTCGACTATTCGCTCCAGCTCGAGGCGGCGGCGTTCCGAATTTGCCTCGCCTGCCAGGCCGGCGATCTTCGCGGTCCGACGCCCGCCTTGTGTCGCAGCAGCGGCTTCTACAATCGGCCGGTCTGCAACGCGCCTCTGGAAGTGGCCGTCCGCAAGCGGTTGCTCGACCTCGTGCCGCCGCCCCGGCAATAGCCGGGAAACCAGGTCAATCGTTCTGACCATCTTTTGGCGTTGCGGTTGCTGCCATTTCTCGTCTAGAAACGGCGCATCGAGCCTCCCGGCAACCAACCGTCAACGGTTTTGACCGAGGATTTGAGGGCTCAAAAGGGTCTGGCAATGCTGATTCGCGGCCAAATCGATGGGATTTCGGGGGAGGTGGCTCTGGCCGCCGCCACGATCCCGGCCGCGCTGCTGCCCACCCTCCTGATTGGCGGCCTTCTTCTTACTTGCCCCTGAGGGCCGGCTGGGCGCCATGCGCCTGGGCGCTCAGGGGTTGGTCGAGATCACCGGACACCTCAAGCGCCCAGCAGACTGACGGCGCAAAAAGCTCAAAAGGAATTTTGCAATGGCCCCCGTGAACAAGTCCGATAAGGACCGCGTCATCATTTTCGACACTACGCTGCGCGACGGCGAGCAGTGCCCCGGCGCCACCATGACGTTCGAGGAGAAGATCGAGATCGCCGAGATGCTCGACGACATGGGCGTCGACGTCATCGAGGCCGGTTTCCCGATCACCTCCGAAGGCGACTTCCAGGCCGTCAGCGAGATCGCCCGCCGCTCCAAAAACTCGGTGATCGCCGGCCTGTCGCGTGCCAACCCGAAGGACATCGACCGCTGCGCCGAAGCGGTGAAATTCGCCAGGCGCGGCCGCGTCCACACCGTGATCGCGACCTCGCCGCTGCACATGCGCGTCAAGCTGAACATGACGCCGGAGCAGGTGATGGAGCTCTCGATCGCCAACGTGACCCGCGCCCGCAACCAGATCGACGACGTCGAATGGTCGGCCGAGGACGCCACCCGCAGCGAGATGGACTATCTCTGCCGCATCGTCGAGGCCGTGATCAAGGCCGGCGCGACCACCGTCAATATCCCCGATACCGTCGGCTACACCACGCCCGAAGAATATGCCCGTTTCATGCGCACGCTGATCGAGCGCGTGCCGAATTCCGACAAGGCGGTATTCTCGGTTCATTGCCATAACGACCTCGGGATGGCCGTGGCGAATTCGCTGGCCGGCATTGCCGGCGGCGCGCGGCAGATCGAGTGCACCGTCAACGGCATCGGCGAGCGGGCTGGCAACGCTTCCCTCGAGGAAGTCGTGATGGCCATCAACGTCCGCAACGACGTGTTTCCGTGGTGGAACAAGATCGACACCACGCAGCTGACGCGCGCCTCGAAGGTCGTGTCGGCCGCAACCTCGTTCCCGGTCCAGTACAACAAGGCGATCGTCGGCCGCAACGCCTTCGCCCATGAGAGCGGCATCCATCAGGATGGCGTGCTGAAGGACGCCTCGACCTACGAGATCATGCGGCCCGAGATGGTCGGGTTGAAGCAGTCGTCGCTGGTGCTCGGCAAGCATTCCGGCCGCCACGCCTTCGTGCACAAGCTGGAAGAGATGGGCTACAAGCTCGGCGCCAACCAGCTGGAGGATGCGTTCACGCGGATGAAGGCACTGGCCGACCGCAAGAAGGACATCTACGACGAGGACATCGAGGCGCTGGTCGACGAGGAGATGGCGGCCTCCCACGACCGCATCAAGCTGACCTCGCTGACCGTGATCGCCGGCACCCACGGCCCGCAGCGCGCGACCATGAAGCTCGACGTCGACGGGCAGATCAGGATCGAGGAAGCCGAAGGAAACGGGCCGGTCGACGCGGTGTTCAACTGCATCAAGGCGCTGGTGCCGCATGAGGCAAAGCTCGAGCTGTATCAGGTCCATGCGGTGACCGAAGGCACCGACGCGCAGGCCGAAGTCTCGGTGCGGCTGTCGCATGAGGGACGTGCGATGACCGCGCGCGCGGCGGATCCGGATACGCTGGTGGCCTCGGCAAAGGCCTATCTCGGCGCACTCAACAAGATCGTCATGAAGCGCCAGCGCGATACGGTGACGACGGCAGCGGCGAGCTGACGCTTCATCCTCTCCAGTTCATCGGCAAACGCGGCGCCCTCGGCGCCGCGTTTTTCGTTTGGCACACGATCACGTTATGCGGGGGTGTATCGCAACAAATATGTTATTAACATGTCATGTTAACATTCCATTAACCGGCAGCGTTGCGCGCCCTTGCTGCTGGAGAATTTGGAATGCCCCTTTCCGCTGGTTCGATCGCCTTCACCGGTTTCAACGGTGACGGCAACGATAATTTGTCCTTTGTCGCCCTGACCGACATCCCGCAGGGCACTGTCATCAATTTCACCGACAGCAACTGGAACGGCTCCGCCTTCGCCACCGGCAGCAACGCCGAAAGCACGATCGCCTGGACCGCGACCGACGCGATTCCCGCCGGCACCGTCATCGACATCAACAACATCGGCAAGGGCACGTTCGGCACCAGCGCCGGCTCGGCCACCTTCACCAACGCCAACAATACCGGCCTGTCCAACGACAGCGAGGTCGTCTACGCCTATGTCGGCACCTCGACCGCGCCGACCTTTCTCGCCGCGATCTCCAATGTCGGCTATGCGACCTCAGACGGCACGCTGACCGGCACCGGCCTCGTCGCCGGCCAGACCGCGGTCGGCTTCACCGGCGGCCTCGATATCGTCGGCTATAACGGTCCGCGCTCCGGCTTCGCCAGCTTCGCGGACTACCTCGCCGCGATCGGCAACATCGCCAATTGGGCCACCCAGAACGGCAGCGGTGACCAGAGCACGGACGGCACCACGCCCGACGCACCGTTCCCGATTACTGCCTTCACCGTTGCGGCGCCCGCCACGCAGACGATCTCGTTCTCGTCGCCGAGCGTGTCGGTTGCCGAGGGGCAGAGCGGCACCAAGACCATGACTTTCACCATTGCGCGCACCGGCGGCACCACCGGCGTACTCAGCTTCTCCGGCAGCTTCGCGGCCGGCACCACCGATGCGGCCGATTTCGGCGGCACGCTGCCGGCCTCGACCTTCAGCGGCAGCTTCGCCGACGGTGCGTCCTCGGCGACAATCACCATCACGATCTCCGGCGACACCACCGCAGAGCCCGACGAGAGTTTTGCGCTCACGCTCACCGGCGCCAGCAATCCGGGCGCGGCGGTTACGATCGGCACCGCGACGGCGACCGGCACCATCGCCAATGACGACGGCACCTTGGTCTCCGGCAACTCGTCGAACCCGATCACGCTGGCGAACAACGATCATCTGACCGTCCTCGCCGGTGCGACCCTGTCGGGCTCGACCCCGGTCACCTGGATCGGCGGCAGCACCTCGCCCGGCGCGCTGGTCGACAATTCCGGCACCATCACCGGCACCAGCCGCGCGATCGCCACCAGCGGCTCGGCGAGCGGCAGCCTCACCATCAACAACAAGGCCGGCGCCACCATCACCGCGACCAAGGATGCGGTGAAGATCTCGAACCTGGTCTCGGGCAAGAGCGGCACCTTCACCGTCAACAACGAAGGCACGATCTCGTCGACGGGTACCGGCGGCAATGCCGGTCAGGCGCTCGATCTCGACGACATCAATTCGAGCGGCGCCAATACCGTCATCAACAACGCGGCAACCGGCGTGATTTCGGCGGCCGATGCCGACGCGATCCGGCCCGGCGCCAACGCCACCATCAACAATTACGGCCAGATCGTCAGCCACAATGCCTCGGCGGCCTCGTCCGGCAACGACGCGATCGACTTCCAGTCGGTCAACGCCGGCGGCGTGGTCAACAACTACGCCGGCGGAATCATCGACGGCGCCCGCCACGGCATCACCGGCGACCAGCCGATCACCGTCAACAACGACGGCACGATCACCGGCCGCAGTGGCTCCGGCATCAACATGGACAGCGCGGCTAACACGACGACGGTCGTGACCAACCGCGGCACCATCACCGGCACGGCGGTGGGCGGTGCTGACGCCGACGGCGTCGATGTCGACGGTCTGGTCTCGATCGACAATTTCGGGACGATCGCAGCGGTCGGCCTGACCAGCGGCGCCAACGGCCTCAACGAGGCGCTCGCGATCGGCGGCGGCTTCGTCCACAACGAGGTGGGCGGCCTCATCATCAGCGATCAGCGCGCGATCACCGTGGACGACAGCAATGACGGTAGCGCCTTCGGCGTCATGACCATCATCAATGACGGCACGATCCGCGGCAACAACGGCGAGGCGATCTCGATCGTCGGCACCTTCGGCGACACCGTTACCAACACGGGCGGCATTTTCGGCAGCATCGCCACCGACGGTGGCAACGATACGCTCACCAACAGCGGCTCCATCATCGGCGACGTCTCGATGGGCGCAGGCGACGACGGCATCAATCTCGCCACTGCTTCGTTCGTCACCGGCACGATCGACGGCGGCGACGGCGTAGACACGCTGGTGCTGTCGGGAAGTGGCTCCGGTTCGCTCCTTGGCACCGTCGTCAATGTCGAGAAGCTCGACGTCCAGAGCGGCGTCTGGCGGATCAAGGATGCGTCCGGCTATTCCGACATCCAGGTCGAGAGCGGCGCGGCGGTCGTGCTGGAGGGCTCGGCCAATGGAATGGTGGTTGCCGCGGGCGCCGCGCAGCTGGTGTTCGGTCTGGCCTCGAACTCCGTGATCTCGGGCAATCAGTACATCCAGATCGGCGGCTCGGCCGACGGCACGACGATCGAGGCCGGCGGCGACCAGGATATCCTCGGCGGTGGTATCGCGACCAACACCACCGTGGACGGCGGCACCCAGAACGTCTTCGGCGTTGCGATCCAGACCACGGTCGCGAATGGCGGCTTCCAGCACGTTCACAACAATGCTTTCAACACCATCGTCAATGCCGGGGGTGAGCAGAACGTCTACATCGACGGCAGTGCGACCAGATCCACCATCAATGCCGGCGGCATCCAGATCGATTGGGGCTTCACGATCATCACGACGATCAGCGGCGGCGGTCAGTACGTGTTCGGCTCGGCGAGCCTCACGACGATCAATTCGGGCCTGCAGGCCGTCGAGAGCGGCGGCACGGCCTCGGACACGACGATCCATGGCGGCGGGCAGGACGTCTATCTGGGTGGAACCGCGATCAACACCACCATGGATGGCGGCGTCCAGTCGGTCTATGGCGGCACGGTGGTCCAGACCACGATCAGCAATGGTGCCCTCCAGTATCTCCACGGCAACGCGTCGATCACGACGGTCAACGCCGGCAGCCAGCAGAGCGTCTACGCCGACGGCACGGCGACCGGTACCACGATCAATGCCGGCGGAGTCCAGGTCGATTGGGGCGCCGCCAACGCCACCATCGTCAACGGCGGCGTGCAATATGTGTATGGCAGTGCGACCGGCACGACGGTCCTGTCCGGCACGCAGTACGTGCAGGCCGGCGGCAGCGCTGATGACACCACGATCGGCTCGGGCGCGCTCGCCTTTGTCCACGCCGGCGGCACGATCGACGATGTGATCTTCGCCGGTCCCAATGCCTCGCTGGTGCTGGCCCAGGCGTCGGCCTTCACGGGAACGATCTCCGGCTGGCAGGACCATGACAGTCTCGATCTCGGCGACATCCTGTTCAGCGACGGTCTGACCTCGATGGCCTATGCGCAGAACAACGACAACACCGGCGGCACGCTGACAGTCTCCGACGGCACCCACGTCGCGACGCTGCACTTGCTCGGTCAGTACAGCGCGGCCGACTTCGCGCTGTCCTCGGACGGGCACGGCGGCACCCTGATCACCGATCCGGCGGTCGCGCAGCAGGCCCAGCTCGCGCCGGCGCTGCACGGCTGAGGTTGCGAGAGGCGGCAGCGGCGATGGCAGGGTTTCCCTGCCATCGCCCTGCGTGAGCCAGTCCGGCAGATTTCGCCTCCGGATACCGCATTTTTGCAAGCCGCCCCCTGCTAAGGGGCAATGGCGCCTGTGCCCGCTTCCCTATAATCCTGCCTTCAAGTCTTGAATCTAAGGCTTGGGGGCGACGGTTCGTGCCCCACCAAAAAACGTGCGGGAGGAAGCATGCGGAATTTCATTTGGGCTGCGGCATCGGTTGCGGTCTTGACCGGGGCGTTGGCCCTGACCGGGCCGGCATCGGCCCAATCGCCGATCATCATCAAGTTCAGTCACGTCGTCGCCACCGACACGCCGAAGGGCAAGGCGTCGGAGAAGTTCAAGGAGCTCGCCGAGAAGTACACCGGCGGCAAGGTCAAGATCGAAGTCTACCCGAACTCGACGCTCTACAAGGACAAGGAAGAGCTCGAGGCGCTCCAGCTCGGCAGCGTGCAGATGCTGGCGCCGTCCAACTCCAAGTTCGGCCCGCTCGGCATCCGCGAATTCGAGGTGTTCGATCTGCCTTACATCCTTCCGGACCTGAAGACGCTGCGGAAGGTGACGGAAGGCCCGCTCGGCCTCCGGCTGCTCAAGCTGCTGGACTCCAAGGGCATCACCGGCCTTGCCTATTGGGACAACGGCTTCAAGCAGATGAGCGCGAACAAGAAGCTGGTCACGCCCGCCGACTACCAGGGCGTCAAGTTCCGCATCCAGTCCTCGCGCGTGCTGCAGGCCCAGTTCAAGTCGCTCGGCTCGCTGCCGCAGGTGATGGCGTTCTCGGAAGTCTATCAGGCGCTGCAGACCGGCGTCGTCGACGGTCAGGAGAACACCTGGTCGAACATCTATACGCAGAAGATGCACGAGGTGCAGAAGTACATCACCGAGACCAATCACGGCTACATCGGCTACGTCGTGATCGTGAACAAGAAGTTCTGGGACGATCTGCCGGCCGACATCCGCGACCAGCTGTCGAAGGCGATGAAGGAGGCGACCGACTTCAACAACGCGCAGTCGCAGAAGGAGAATGACGACGCGCTGGCCGAGATCAAGAAGAGCGGCAAGAGCGAAATCATCAAGCTCACGCCGCAGCAGGACGAGGCGATGCGCAAGGCGATGGAGCCGGTCTACAAGGACGCCGCAGGCCGCGTCGGCCAGCCGCTGATCGACGAGTTCCTCAAGGAATCGAAGAGCACGACGAACTGATCAGGATCGACCATCAATGACGGGGCTTCCGTGCAGCCTGCGCGGAGGCCCTTTTTGTTGCAAAACATTTCAGTCTGCATCTGAATGGACATTCAGGGGAGTTACATCTTCGTAAGAACGCTCTCTCTGTCCAAGTTGTAAGTTGCGCGTCAGCCGTCCGGCGCTCATCCTCGCCGGCATCCTTCCAGAGGAGGTCCGTATGAGGAAGTTCACCATCGCCGCCATCGCCGTGCTCAGCATCGCCGGCTCGGGCGCGGTCTATGCCCAGTTTCATCGCCCGTGGATGGAGCACTTCCGCCACGTCCGCATGAACCCGGAGGACCGTGCCGCCTTCGTCGACGCGCGGATCGCCGCCGTCCATGCCGGGCTGAAGCTCAACGCCGACCAGGAGAAGCTGTGGCCGCCGGTCGAGGCTGCCGTGCGCGACTTCGCCAAGCTGCGCATCGACCGCGCCAACGCGCGGATGAATGCCGGCCCGGGTGACGCCGGCAAGAACGCCGACAAGCCCGAGGATCCGGTCGCCCGCCTGCGCCAGCGCGCCGAGGACATGGGCGCGACCTCCGCCGCCCTGAAGAAGATCGCCGATGCCGCCGATCCGCTCTACAAGACGCTCGACGAGGGCCAGAAGCGGCGCCTTGCCGTGCTGACCCGCCACCGTGGTCCGTTCGGCGGCGGTGGGGACGGCCCGTCCCGACACTTCATGGAACGGGGCATGGACCGCATGATGGAGCGCGGCATGGACCGCTTCCAAGGCGACCGTTTCGACCGTGACGGCGGCCCGGACCGGGATCGCGAGGGCCGGCTCTGAGCCACCCCGTATTTCCCGAGGAATTAACCCCGGGATTGGCCTTGGCGAAGCCGCTGGAATCCAGCGGCTTTTCGCATTTTCGGGCCTGTGGAAGAACCTTGGAAAACATGCGCCACATCGCTTGCCATACCCGGATCGCTTTGCTAAACGACCGGCCTCGCAAGGCATTGACCGCCTTTCGGGCGCATAGCTCAGTTGGTAGAGCAGCTGACTCTTAATCAGCGGGTCCCAGGTTCGAGCCCTGGTGCGCCCACCAATCATTTCAATAACTTAGCCAGCTTCACCGTTTGAGATGGGCCGACCAAAACGGTTTTTCAAACGGTGTTTTTGCGTGCAAGTCAAAGGGTTTGCTCTCCGCATTGTGATCGTCCTAGGAGCGCATGGTCGCCGCAACGCAAGGTCGATCCTTCCGACGTCTGACGACCAAGTGAAAGTGCCCTCCGTCGCCGAACTCCTTCACGATCATCATCGAGCGAATCGACCTGGCCCTCTCAAGGCTGAAACAGGGGTTCGATTCCCCTAGGGAGCGCCATAAAATCAAATAGTTAGTGGGCGGCCAAAACTAGGTGTCCAGTTTGTGTCTCGCCCAAAAGTTATACTCTCGCACGCGAGCACGTGCCTCCGGCAAATCCCGTTGGGTGATTTCGGGAGCGCCAGCCTAACGCAACGCCAACAACTTCGACACAAAAGCGCTCGGTAAAATGCTCAGAATGGAGCATGAGCCGCTGGTGCAGGGCAGTTGCAACGTGAACCTCTAGTCGACCATGGATATCGAGGCGCGGCCGGCGCGTTGCTCCACACTGCGACAAGCCTGGTCGAAGGGTTGACGAAATCTGCAGCGCTCGAAGGAGCACCACCAAGCATTCGCGTCTTTGCGATCCAGCTGGGCCTGCGGATTCGCTTATTCGCTTTTTGACGCCGAGCCGCCATCGACGCGTCGTCGTGCGGCACATTCGACAAACCGACCATGTCCGCTAAGTTGCCACAGCGTTAGGTCTACGCCGGCATGAGAGCGGTCTTCACCTCGCCCCGACCGATTAGCTTGGAGAAACGACGATAGTCAGAGTGCTCGAACCGCCAGCGGCCGGCAGCTATCGAAGGATGTACGCCGGCTTTCTCCGCCGCCTCCAAAACCTCTTCCGTACTACTTTCTTCGTTAATCTGCTTCCAAATAGCAGGGGGGATAAGAGCGTTACGCGCAAAAGAATCCGCTTCGGCCTCTATGGCTTCTGAACTCACCACATCGAGATCATCCAGAATTATTTGTCGATCAGGACTCAAGTGGCAAATCACATGGGCAAATTCATGCAATAGCGTAAACCAGAAATTGTCTAATCGATCGTGGCGCAGAGTTAGTGCAATCACCGGAACACCATCGCCACGGCACATCGCGGCTCCATCAAGAAACGTTCCCGGGAGGTGTTCCAATATGACTAACACTATTCCCATACGATGTAGCGCAGCCACAATCTGATCTTGCCAGTCCGGCAATATGCTCAGCTGTGCCAGTTGTCGCGCTGCCTTCTTCGGATCGCTGATCCTAACCTTCTTAATGGTGATCCTTTCTGCACGCACCAATGCAGCCCCACACCATGCTTCGAGTGCCGCCATGTCCGTCTTCGCGTTAGTGCGCTCAGTCCTGGTCTTGCGCAACATAGCGACCGCAGGAGCAGAAGCCTTCGAACGCGACAAAAAACCGGCGAGGTTCTCCTTCACCTTCATCACGCCTAGCTTACGAAGCGCCCCCTCGGCCGCTATCGAGCTGCTTGAGGGACCAACCGCAGGCTCATGCTTGAATGAGCCGATCAGTGACGCGACTGGAATGCCGAGATGCTGGTGCAGAGCGCGGATCTGGTCGACCGTGGGCTGTCGCTGACCGTTGAGTATTTCTGACACTCGGGACTTGCTCCCAAGATATGGGATCAGATCGCGTTGCGACAAACCGGTTTGCTCCATGCGAAACTTAATCGCCTGCGCGGGCGTAGCCGCTTCGATAGAATGTTGGGATTTTTCCCATCTTTCGATGAGGGCTTGCAGCACCTCGCGCTCATCAAGGTCCTTCTGGCTGCTTTGACCGAACAGCGCCTTGGCGCGCCTGAGTGCCAATTGATAATCCTCGTTCGTGCGTATTGGTCGAATTGTCATGCCACTTTGCTCCCTGTCTTGCCGGCGCGTGCCCCGCTTCCCGCACCCGCGTATTCGATGAGAATCATCTGTGCCTGGCAGTCGGCGAGAAGATCGACCCGATAGCCGCCGGTGAGCGGAATTCGGACTTTGATGCCGTCGATCGTCGCCGTGGGAAAGTAATCAGCAATTTCAGTCATCGATCGCCATGCACCCGCCTCCAGCTCGGCGACGAGAGCCGGTACCGCCCCGTCCAGCGCGTCTCCGGCTCGATGCGCAAGTCCGGCCAACTTCGATATTCCCATCAGCTTCATGGCAACCACGGCCCGCCAAAACTAGTTCCCAAATGTGGGACGACCTCTTGCGCTCGACCCCGCTCCGTGCCATATCAGAATCAGCGTTCCCAGAAGTGGGACTAACACGCAGAATCGCTCGGGCCAAGGGGTTTGCTCCGCCCTCCCGTGCGCAGATTCCGGGGCATCAGCAACGGGCGAGAAGCCCGGCAGCATCGGAGTCGGCAAATGTCCCAAGAAAGCAAGGGCCCCAGCGATAATTCGGGGAAAGGTCACGACGACGACGCGGTAGTGCTCGAGATCGCGACGCCGAACGGCGTCTTCCGCGGCTCATTCGACAAGAACGACAAAGTCGAGAAGGTGATCGCGGCAGTAGTCAAGGACCGCGATCTCGCCGAGGAGGACGCATTCGAGCTCTACTTCGGCGACGTCCATCTCGAACCCGTCAACCGCCCCCTGGTGAGCTTCGGCATCAAGAAAGGCAAGTACAAGCTGACGCTGGTCGCCACCGGTTCCGGGGTCTGATCATCTTGACCAGCCCCGCTGCCCTGCTGGTGAAGGTCGAACTCGACGCGCTCAAGGAGAATGCCGGCCTCATGGGCTGGACCTTTGAGGAGATCGATGACCTGACTTTCGTCCTGGGGCTCCCGGCCAAGGACGGAGTCACCTACCACCTCCGCGTGAGGTGTGACGGATATTCCGCCACACCTCCTGCCTGGCACTGGTGCAACCCGGCGACCGGCAAGATCGACGATCCGCGGGACACACCCCGCGGCGGCAATTTCTTTCACCCTAGTGGCGTAATCTGCGCGCCGTGGAATCGCCTCGCCTATACCATGGTCGATTCCCGTGGGCCGCACTCGGACTGGGAGATCGGCGTCTGGCAGAACAATCCACACACTAAGGCGTGCCACTCCTTGAGTGCCATGGCTCTGCGCATCGCGCACGAACTGACGAAGAAATACGAAGGGAGGCTGGCAGCATGATCCTCGACTGGCTCAAGCGTGTTCTTGGTCACAAGCCGAAGGGCACTCCGACGAGGCCGAGGCTGGCCAAGTTGCTGGCCACCGCCGACGTGCTCGACGACTTGATGGCCGCCCTGATCCGGTCTCAGCGGCAGCGACATGAAGGGATCGTCTATCTGCTTGGTCGGACCGACGGCGACGTCACTCTTGCCGTCGCGGTCTTCGCGCCCGAAGCGCTGACTACGTCAGGTAGCTTCCACGTGCCGACGCGGTCGATGGTATCCTGCATGCAGACTGCGGCACGTTTCGAGCTGCAGGTGGTCGCCCAGGTCCACACCCATCCCGGCCAAGCGTACCATAGCGATGGCGACGTCGAAGGCGCCAAGATTCGGTACCCGGGATATGTCTCGCTCGTGCTGCCTGAATACGGACAACATCTGCCGTCGCTGGCTGGCGCGGCCGCCTATTTGTGGCAGAAGCCGTACGGCTGGATCGAGCTTTCGGACGACGACATCATCATCATTCCGGGAAGCGGACCATGGACCAGCAACAGTTTTACGGCCGACTGAACGATCGCATGCGTCTCTACCGCGCCTCGCCGCTCGATCCAGCGCGGGTCATCACGATCACCGCGTCACCCGATTACCTTGCAAGTTATGATGGGCAAGTGGCAGCGCTCGTTGCCTGTAATCTCTTGGGACGGTTGTCGCCCTCGGTGCAGATCGGCTTTCCCGACGTCGCCATCCACCCGCGCCTTCCTTGGGCCGGCCGTTCGCTTGTCCGGCACACCCTCGACGGCATGCGGGATGCCGATCCGTTCGGCAGCTACGGTACACGTCCACCGGCCGCCGGCGACTTCCGCTTCCATCTCGGGCCCGATGGCCACGATACTGTCGTCCACGGGTCCGGGTGGAGCGCCTACATCGGAAAGGGGCGGTCGCCTCTGTCTTTGGTCACGTCGGACATCGGAGTCGGTGCGGCGCTGGCGGTGGTTTTGGGTGCTGCGCATCTGTTCCGTACGCGCTTCGGCGCCATGACCGCTCCATTCACCTGTAACGCTTGGGACTGGACCGACGCCCCCAGCCCGGTTGAATTTTCCCCGGTGGGTTCCTCGCTCGGGCACATAATGACGGCAGGGCTCGGCTCGGTGGGTTCAGCTGCTAATTATTTCCTGGCTCTCGCTACCCGCAACTTCCGTGCCAGCCTGATCGACCACGATCATGTCGGGATCCATAACATCACCCGCTCTCCCATATTCACAGAGGCACATGCCAACATCGATCTGGCCAAGGTCGATGCAGTCGCCGCCTTTCTGCGCGAAGCCGGTGTCGAGGATGTGGTGGTTGATCCGGTCGCCTTGCACAAATCGGCGCTATGGAATCACCGGGAGGCTGGTTCTACCGACGTTCTGATCTCGGCGGCCAACGAGTTCAACGTGCGCTACCACATCGAGATGGGATTTCCGCCGATCCAGCTTTATGCCACCACGGGTCGGAACTGGCAGGCGACTTTGATTCAGCACATGCCTGGGGCGAAAGCGTGCTCGCTCTGTGTGTTTCCGCCCGACGAGAGGTTCGCTCCCACTACTTGCGCCACAGATAGATCCATAACGCCCCAGACGACGGTCGGGGAAAGGCGCACCGATGCGGCGCTGCCCTTCCTCTCATTTGCCGCGGGACTGATGACCGCAGCAGAGGTTCTGAAGCTCACCGCTCCTGGCTACCCGTTCTCGGCCGAACGGGTGATGCTCAGCCTTAGGGAAGAGCCGCTGTTGGTCGGCACGCCGATTCCGCACCGCACCGGCTGCCTGTGCGAGGGTCGTCACATGGGCGTGCACGAACTCGCAATCGCTGGCTCGCGCTACGCTGAGTTCGCAACTAAGCCCAGTCGGTAGGCCGCCACGTGGTTCGCTAATTCCCAGAGTGCCATCGGCGATGCCATTGTCCGCTATGTCCAGTCTTGGCGCGTTGTGTCGAAGAGGTCCTTTTTGCGATGCTTGAAAACTCTGAGGACCTCCGATGCCTCTCCTTCGCTGCGAGGCGAGAGACCACAAATTACCGTAAAAACGGTCGCCGTGAAGAGGAGTCTGGCTCGATGCGCCAGCGCTCTTCTCCGTTAAGATGGAGCAGGTCGAAGCTGATGGGATGCTTCGGGTTTTCGAAGTAACGCTGCGCAAGGCGTCAGCCCAGTCCGTCCGGCTTCGCGAAGTACTCATCATTTCCTCGACCGTAACGTGGGCGGCTTTCGTCAAGATGGCGCGGCGCCACGTGGAGTTTAGCGCGGCACTTGCTCCACGTAGGCGTTTGCGAGCGTCACAACAGTGGCCTCGTCGTATTCCTCGAAATTTGTCGGGTGTTGCTGATCGTCCGGATCGAGGTCGAACGTGGCATGCCAGTTCGATGTTGTATCGACGACGACTGGTTGGAAATGATCTTCGAATTGATCGGCCGTGATATCGACGATCAAGGCGCCACGTCTCAACCATGCGTGAGACCCCCCGTTCCGCATGCCAAGAACGTAGACGAATCCGGTGTGACCGTTTCTTTCGAGGTGCTTTGCTAACAGCAGCGTTGCGTCGCCACAGGCACCACGCGGGCAATCGGCAAAGGTGATGGGCAAGCGTTCGCGTGGACAGCGCTCGATCGCCTCTCGAAACTCTGCCGCCAACTCTCGAATTTCGCAAAGATCACTGCCATCTGCGTCCACCTGACTAGCCTTTCCGCGGAACGTCAAGATCGTGCTCGTCCTGACCAAGCAACAATTTCAACGCGCTATTCGTTCTACATCGGTGGGTGCCGATGGCCTATCCTGAGAGCATAACTAGGCCAGCTTGACCAAATGGCTTTCAACCCTGCAATCTTTGGTTTAAGGGTGCATGGGGGTCATTTTGGCGGGCATATCAATCCGGGACAGGCTTTTGGCGGACAGGCGTGCGCTCCTCGACTTGGGCACGCGAAATAGGCTCGTCCACATTCCGCTGCGGACCAAAAACATCCGCGCCATCGAGATTGTCGACGAGAAATCCGCTGAAGTCTTCCGGATCCTGGGCGAGGGAAAGCGTTTTACGTTCCTGCCGGCAGCGATCGAGGAGACCGATTCCCAATCGACGGTCAACGGCGAGAACTCCCCCGGCAAGGCCGCGCAGCTGGCGCTCAAGGACGAGAGTACCGACGGCAGCCTGCAGTCGCGTCATTCCGACAGGCGGCTGCAGACCAAGCTGTCTTCGGAGGGGCTTCAAAGGCGCCTTCTTGACATCTGGTATGACGCGCGCACTCTGGAAGAAGAGCAGGGCGTCAACATTCTCTACCTGGCGTTCGGACTATTGAAATGGTTCGAAGACGACAAGTCGGAGATCGTGCGGTTTGCACCGTTGGTGCTCCTCCCAGTGCGTCTCGAGCGCAGCAGTGCTGCCGACCGGTTCCACCTCGTTTGGCGCTCCGAGCCTCCCTCTCCGAATCTGTCGCTTCAAGCGAAGATGGAGGGCGAGTTTGGGTTGAAGATCGAAGATTTCGGCGACGAGGACGATGTAGATATCGTCGCTTATATGAATGGAGTCGCCGCGACAGTTTCGCGCAAGTCGCGATGGCAGGTCAATCCGGACGCCATGGTGCTCGGGTTCTTCTCCTTTTCGAAGTTCCTCATGTACCGAGATCTCGACCCCGAGAATTGGCCAGCGGACAGCGGGCTGGATCTCAACCCTCTGATCCGGGGTCTCTTGCAGGACGGTTTCGAGTCGCCTGATCCGATCGTCGCGGACGACGGCAAGATCGACCCGGTGATCCAACCGATTGCGATGAACCATGTCATCGACGCCGATTCGTCCCAGACCGTCGCTATCGAGGAAGTGGCGCGCGGGCGCCATCTCGTCATCAAAGGACCCCCGGGGACGGGAAAGTCGCAAACCATTACGAACATCATCGCGGCGGCGGCAGCCCAGGGACGAACTGTACTCTTCGTCGCGGAGAAAATGGCCGCGTTGGACGTCGTGCATCGGCGTCTGAGGGACGCCGGATTGTCATCCCTTGCGTTGGAGCTTCACTCAAGCAAAGCCAACAAGCGGGTACTTCTGGAAGAGCTGAAGCGAGCGCGGGGCGCGGCAGCACCGACGCCGCGCGGAGAGGCGACCCTGGTGCAGCGGTTGACGGACAGCCGCGACGAGCTCAATCGCCACGCCGAGATGATGCATGCGCTGCACGAGCCGAGCGGTCTGACGCCATTCCAGATGCTGGGCAACCTTATTCGGACGAGGGGATCGTCCGGAGAACCCGATCGGCCGTTGAAAGATCCCGAGACTTGGTCTCCGCTTGACCGCGAAAAGCGGCGTGAGCTGGTTGAAGAGATAACGGAAAGGATCGCTGCGGACGGTCCGCCGCACCTGCATCCGTGGCGCGGAGTCGGCAGGGAGGCCCTCGACCCCTCGGAAATGGATGCCCTACGGCGGTTGTTAGAGACGGTCGCCGGCGACCTGACTAGACTGAACACCGGCGTCGATGGCGCGTGCAGGTTGTTCGATCTTCCGCGACCGCAGACTTTCGGCGAAGTGGAGCGACTGCTGGCGTTCGTGGAAGCGGCCGCCGCAATGCCGGAATGCGATCGTGAGGCCTTCTGTGATCCCATATGGGATCGCGCCGACGACGTCACGGAGATAGTCGAAAAGGGCGAACGCTTCGCGAGGCTAAAAACGGCATTCGACTCTGCGTTCGTCGAGTCGGCTTGGAACGCGTCGATCGGCGAGTGCCGGAGTGTCATCGCCGAAAAAGGGCGGTCGCTGTTCCGCTTCTTCAGTTCGCGCTACCGGGCGCAGGTCGCGCTTCTGAGCTCTTACCTGAATGTTGAGATGCCGACGGCGGTCGAACAGCGTCTGCTGCTGATAGACGGATTGATTGCCGCTCAAACCGCGCGCCGCTTGTTCGAGGAACTTCAAGCTTCGGGACGCGCAGCCTTCGGCGGCGCATGGCGTAAGGAACGATCCGATTGGACAAAGTTGGGAAACCTCAGCGTCTGGTGGGCGACGTTTCCGCAAGACGGGGTTCAGGGCGTACGCGAACGTCTGGCACGCGTGACTTTGTCGGCGAATGACAGAAGTTCACTAGAGGCCTTCAAGGACGATTTTCGGTCGGCGAGGTCCGGTGTCGACCGCCTGCTTGATTTCCTACAACTCGATGCGTCCCGTATTCCTATGAGGACCGGCAACGACCTGCCCGTGGCCAGTCTTGTCGAACTTGTGTCCGATTGGCGGAAATCGCCCGAACGCGTGACCCGCTGGATCGCATTCATGGATCGCCTCCGCCTTGCGGAGGAAAAAGGCCTCGGCGCCTTTGGTGAAGGTCTGCTCAACGGCTCGCTCGCGGGATCTTCGCTAGTAGCGACGTTCGACCGTTCTTATTTCGAAGCGATGCGCACTGTAATCTTCGCAGCCCATCCCGAACTCAGGAAATTCGACGGCGAAGTGCATAGCCGGCTGGTCGAGAGTTTCCGAAAGCTCGATCTCCAGCGGATGAAGCTCGCGCGGAACCAGATCGCCTACGAGCACGCGTCGCGGTTGCCGCGAAACGCCGGGGGCATCGGTCCGTTGGGGGTCCTCAACGGAGAGATAGCCAAGAAGCGCAATCATCTGCCGATCCGCCAGCTCCTGGAGCGCGCCGGTCCCGTCATCCAGCAGATCAAACCCATCATCCTGATGAGCCCGCTATCCGTGGCGCAGTTCCTTAAGCCAGGTTCGATCTCATTCGACCTGTTGGTCGTTGACGAAGCGTCGCAAATCGAGCCGGTCGACGCCCTCGGCGCCGTAGCGCGATGCCGTCAAATGGTGGTCGTCGGTGACGAGCGCCAATTGCCGCCGACCCGCTTCTTCGCCAAGTTGACCGGAAACGACGACGACCGCGATGAGGATGACGAACTCACCTTCCAGGCCAAGGATGCAGAAAGCATTTTGGACCTTTGTCTGGCAAAGGGCCTACCGCACCGGATGTTGAATTGGCACTACCGCAGTAAGCATCAATCGCTGATAGCGGTGTCGAACAAGCAATTCTACGACAACAAACTTTTCATAGTGCCGAGCCCTTATGATGCCGTTGCCGGCATGGGCCTCAAGTTCAACTATCTTCCGGATGCGCATTATGATCGAGGAAACACGCGCACGAATCCAAAGGAAGCGCGGATCGTCGCTGAAGCCGTGATTCGTCACGCCCGGGAGACGCCGGATAGAACGCTTGGCGTTGCCACGTTCTCGGTCGCGCAGCGCCAGGCCGTACAGGACGAACTGGAACTGCTGCGTAAGGAAAATCCGGACACGGAGGAGTTCTTCAGTCGCGGCACCAGCGAGCCGTTCTTCGTGAAGAACCTCGAGAACATCCAGGGCGACGAGCGGGACGTCATATTCATTTCCTTGGGCTACGGCCGGACGAAAGAGGGCTTCCTCTCGATGAGCTTCGGGCCGCTCAACTCCGAGGGCGGCGAGCGTCGTCTCAACGTGTTGATCTCCAGGGCGAAGCTACGTTGCGAGGTCTTTGCATCGATCACGGGCGACGATGTGGACCTGTCGCGATCCAAGGGAAGGGGCGTTGCGGCACTCAAGATGTTCCTATCATTCGCCCAGACCGGGAAGCTCGGCATTGCGGAAGAAACCGGACGCGGCGCCGATTCGATTTTCGAGGAACAGGTTGCCGCTCGCCTGACTGCCCAGGGCTACGATGTGAAGACGCAGATCGGCACCGCTGGATTTTTCATTGACCTGGCGGTGGCTGATACCGAGAAGCCGGGTCGTTTCGTCTTGGGTATCGAATGCGACGGTGCTCAATACCACTCGTCACGCTCGGCGAGAGATAGGGATCGACTGAGGCAGTACGTTCTCGAAGCACACGGTTGGGTGCTGCATCGTATTTGGTCGACGGATTGGTTCCTGCGCCCGGATGAAGAGACGGCTAAGGTCATTCAGGCGATTGAAGCGGTGAAGGCCCGTTGGCGGGAAACCGACGAACGGGCGGCGGACTCGGCATCCGCCGTCCCCATCCGGTTTACGTCGCACGAGGAGGCGGAGGTCGAGGTCGTCACCGCGGTCGTCGGGACGACCGAGAAGGCCGAAACACCGCCTTACGAAGAAGCGAAGCTCTCCGTGCGAAGGCAGGTAGATCCGCACGAGACGCCCGTTTCTGAGATGATGAAGCACGTCGTCGGGGTCGTCACCGTCGAAGGGCCCATCCACGAGTCGGAAATCGTCGTGAGGATCAGATCTGCCTGGGGTTTGGCCCGTGCCGGCAACCGCATCCGCGATGCTGTAAAGGCGGCAATCAAGGCCGCGAAGCGCAAGGGCGACATCGCGGGCGGCCCTTTCTACATCATTCCGGGTAAAGCGGTCGTCGTTCGTAGTCGCGGAGAGGTCGAGTCGCAGACGCTGCGCAGGCCGGAAATCCTGCCGTCCGAGGAGGTGATGGCCGCTATCGCCCAGGTGGTCGAAGAAAATTACGGCGCTGAACGTGATCAGCTCGTACAGGCAGTGGCGCGACTGTTCGGCTTCGGCTCCACCAGTTCGCAACTGCGCGAGGTGGTGGAGGATGCATTGGCCGAGCTTTTGGAATCGGGAACTCTTCGATTGGACGGCGCGCTCGTGACGCGGGCGCAGCCGGAGCCGTCAACGGCCTGAGCGTGGCATGCCTGAACCCGTTAAGATATGGCCCTTGTTGAATGTCTTCGGCGCGTTTTCTGGTTCGAGGAAACCGCCGGGTCACACCAAGTCTAGGGGTTTTCGGCAGTTCCGAACGCCGGAGGCCTTGCCTCGAACGGCGCGAGTGGGGCGGCAAAATCCGCAAGACGGCATAGTCTGCCATATAGGTCGACGAACCGCGTCAAGGCATCGCACCTGGACTCGGATCCGGGTCGCGTGTTGATGGCCATGGCGATCGTTCTAACGGGACCTATCGGGCTGTCGCGCTCTTCCACCACCAGCCAACGCGCCATTGCCCCGATGTGCTCGCGGTGAAGAAATAGATTTCGATACTCGCCGATGTCGTGGAGCCATGGATCAGGTGTTGCGACATCCGAAGCTTCAAAAAGCGCCTTTACCAAAGCGTCGCTCAGAACTGGTGAATTGGTGGGTCGCCCCGTCCAGTCGCGGAACCGGGCAAGCGCGTCGATACGATCCGGTGCACCGACGCGGCGGGCTGCGACTTGCGCCAAATAGTCCCTCGCGCTGGCCATTTCAGACAGCACCGAGTGAAAGGCGAGATGCAGCTCGACCATTAGAAGATTGGAAAATCGATCGCCTACTCGCCAGCCGCTGGCCAGGGCGGCTTCGAGTTGTCTGCCGTATTCGTCCGAAGCGTTCCGCAATTGCAGGCCTGCGGCACGCAAGCTGACGGACAGGTTTCGGGCAAGCTTCGCATACCCTTCGTCGCCAGCGTCTCCGGCAGTCGATGAAATCATGGACCACGTATCGTTGGCGGCGTGCTGCAACCGCGGTGGTCCCAGAAGCGGAGTCCAAATGCGCGCAGGCAAATGCGGATCAACCGGAACTATCTCGTCTGCCCCGAACAACACGAGCCCCATGGTCTGCGCCAGACCGCGAATTTGTTCCTCGGGGATTCCTCGTTCGGCGCTGATCGTGCCGTCTCGAAGAAGCGGTCCCAGCTGCCAGCCGCCATCGCCTCTCACCGCACGGAGACCGCCCGTGAAGTGCAGAATGTCGGTGACCGAGACCTGACTACGGGTCAGTCCGGTTATCGGAGTTGGAGCTGTTGCCATCAGATCGCTTCCTGTTTTCAATTTTCGGGTCGGACCGACCAAACAGTCGATCTATCCATGCCCTGCTCGAGCAGCTTGAAGCCGCGCAGGAAGCTTCTGCCCATCGCCAGGCGTTGCGTCCGCGTGGAAGTCTCGTACTCTGCGACGGCGCTCTTGAGCTACCGTAGTCCGCGTGCCCGGGTTCCGGGTGAGAATCCCATATGTCCGGCAGGGCAAGCGTCATGATTGTTTCCCACGCTTTCATCTCTGGGGAGTAAGCGCAGTCGGTCGCTCGACCATACAGAATGATGCTCAATCCGATGCCTGTTCTGACATTGGTCTCATCCGGCTCCATTTGGGCCACGGGATCCCGGTCAGTATGCTTCAGAAAGTTAGAGATCGCGTTGAATTTGGACCATCCTAGGGGTTCGATGATTTTGGAGAGGGGCTTCTCAAATCCATCGCTTATGCCGATGATGGTGAAAGACACAAGCACTTCGCGCGCCACCCGCGAAATCGCGGAGTTGGCGAAGATTGCGTCGCTGACGCAGGCCGAGCTTGCGGCCCGACTGGGAATAACCCAGTCCTACCTTTGCAAGCTTCTGAAAGGCTCACATATAGCCAGCGCGAGGGTCCAAGAGCGGGTTCAGGAAATGCTCAGAATGCGAGGCGATACGATTACTGATCCCTGGATAGAAAGGGTCGGAAGGGCGGCAAAATCGTCCCGGGACTTCAGGGCAGCGATTGATGTCTTGTTGAGAATTATTCACAAAAATTCATAAGATCGACATCGGTGAACCCTCGCACAACTGCGCGGCGGGGATGGCACGAATTGACGCTGAGCCAGAGGGAAAATCTGAGATTCCCGTGATCTGACTTGAGGAAGCGTATCCCGCATCGTGTGAAGGATGCTTGCGTCTATGTATCGTCGGTGGAGCAATGTCTCCGTTCCGTGCGAAGTGCTGGAGCGGGATGCGATCCGGCTCGACGCCCCCTTTCGCCACGCGTGGGAATTTTTATGGAGCGCTTCTTGGGGATGAACGTTCGGTGATTTCTTCTTGTTATCTTGGTACCAGCATGCATGTTCGGCGGATATGGTGCACGGCGGAACTAGGCCCTTTAAGTCTCTGATGCGCTACCGCGGCCTGGCTTCAAATGATATGAAGGTTGGTTCGGCGCGCCTCTCATTTTTGGCTGAGCAACCTCCGTCTCGATACTCACTTTTCTCGGCCGGCGATCCATCTCGCCTGGAGGCCGATCCAGGGAAGTTCTGGCGCCGGCATTCCGGTCGTTGAATTTCAGGCCGGTATGCTGGTTCGAAGAATTCATGCTTTCCGTACGATAGCCAGTTGGAGGAGCCGAGCGTCAAGGCGAGCCGCCTCCACCTCCTTCAGGCTCGCGGCACGAGCCTTCACGAGATCTTCGACCGCGTCGCGGTCCCCAAGCGCATCACGAATATCGAACCTGAGTTCGAGGAACTCACTGCGAAAATGTTCGTTCTCGAGCCGCGCGAGCGCTTTGTCGATCCAGACGAGCGCTTCATCAGAAGCGCCCCGGGCAAGACAGGCGCGGGCCATCAGTCGCTGGATCCATTCGCTGATATCGAGATCATTTCTTTCCTTCAGCAGGGCCACGGCTGCGTCCGGATTGCCGATATCGATCAAGAGTTCGGCGCGCCTTTGCAGGTGGAACAGCTGCGGTCTGACCTCTGCTTCGTACAGCCGAAGCGCTTGGGCGCGTAACCGATTCGCGTCGGCATCAGGGAGTCGCGAGGCCTCGCAGAAGATTTCTGCCCACGCGAACCGTTCCCCGTCGGTCTGTAACGATTCGAAGGTAGGCTCCGGAAGTTGGCGGAATATGCGCTCGAAAAGCTTGGGCTGCTCCTTGGAGAGATGTCGCCCGACTGCGGAGAAGGCCACGAATGCTTGTTGCACGCCCGCATTGGCGGCCTCTACGATCGTTTCTTCGATAGCGACAGCATGACGATCGATCAGCGTGTCGCGCCACTTTCCGGGCCCTCGTGGCAACCGTTCGACGACACCGAGGAACACCGAATAGGCGACGTCCTGCCCTGCGGCGGCGCGCCCGAGTATCTCGTCTACGAGTTCAACCGAGCGGCTCTCCTTGGACCGATCACCCCGATAGATATCGATTAGCTGCAAACGTGCTTCGTCCATCGGTACGGGACCATCGAGCACTGCCTCAAACAGCGTGGCCGCTTCGGACGTTTCCCCAAGTCGCTTGAGCGCCTTGGCCTTGTGGTGCTTTATCTGAGATGCCTCGAGATCGCTTAGTGCCGGTAGCGCTGCGAGACGGTCGAAGATATCGAGGCGCGCCTTAAGCTTGCTCGTCGCGATCTCCTGGCTATCCAGCTTATCATGAAGGAATAATTGCTCGATCGCCTCTATCACCGCCATCACGGCCAAGGGAGCCGGCGGTGTACCGATCGATCTCGCATCGACCGAAGGGTCGCCGATGAGATCCGGGCGCAGTTCGGTGGGATCCCATACCGTGAGCAGGGCATAACGAAACGCCGGGTTGCGGGCTCCCGAACCCACCAGGTCCTCGAGTTTCCGCAGCAGGATTCGCGCGCCGGTCCATAGTCGCAAACCCGGCTCCGCCGCGACCGATATCAGGTAGGATTCCAGCGATGCATCGAGTTCTGCGCTGCGATCCGCACCACACCAGCCGTGGGTCAGGGCGGCAAAGACAACGTCGTGCAGTCTGATGACGTCGCTACGATCTGCGGAGGTGAGGGCGTTACCCCTCAGCTTTCGTACCCCTTGCGGCTGGATGACTTCTTCGAGGAAATCTTTGGCACACACGGGTTGACCGGCCCATGCAAACACCGAGAGTTCACGCTCCAACAAGGGACGCACCCGACCCAACAAGCGGTCAGCAAGGCGCTGCCCGTGATCATCCAGGTCTCCCACGGCACGGCAGTCCAGCGCGACGTCGGCCCAAGATACGCCTTGCCGTACCATAGCGCTCATGAGACCCAATGTGAGCGGATGGCCGCGAACGGTCGACCAAATGGTCTCGACAATCTCCGGAGGGCACCTGACCCCCGCCCGGTTCAAGATGGATTCGGCGTCCGGACGCGAAAGAAACGGAAGTTCGTAGGAATCGGCCGAAACGGTGCGTCGAGTCAGGAGTATTCGCGACCTCGATCCGCAGAGCTCTGCCATTGCGTCGGCCGGAAGGTCTGGGTCGGCATCGTCGATCACCAGCAAACAGGCTCTCGACCGCAGAAGCGAAGCCACGTTCCGAAGCTCGCCGCCGCGCACCAACGGGAGCCCCTGTAGATCCTCCGGTCTCCGCACCTCGCCACGGTCCAGCCAAATCGCTAAATCGTAGTCATCTTCATGCTGGGTCGCGAAGGCGGAAGCCGCGGATGACTTACCCAGACCGGCAATTCCGCTAATGGTGACGCAAGCCTGGTGCTTGAGACGGCGTGCGATCTCGGTGTCGACGTCCGCGCGGATCAATCTTTGGCGGTCGGGCGCGGGTACTCGGCGGCTTGCGGCTTCTTCCTCGTGAATTCTCTTGAATTCGGGCAAGTAGGTTGCGAGCCGCTGAACCGCCCTGTCATTGAATATTAACTCTTCCGCCAAGTAGGCGGCGATTTCTCCGGCGCCCCAGAGCCACAACGTCTTCCCCGCCATGGATTGCCAGCCATGTACACGCGACTCGAAGGCCTGGGCAATTTGAGGCCGCTTGCGCTCGCCGGACAGAAGAAAGATGTCGTTTGCGCGAGGCTTTCGATCAAGCGCCTTTACCAGGTCGGACTCCGCCTTGTGCATGGCGCCTGTGAAGTAGGCCTCGGCGTCGGAGTATTCCGCAACGATCCGGTCGTTCTTGCTTACGCTGTCCACGACGCCCGAGACCGGATAACCGACCAAATTCGTCCCTTGGTGGTTCATTTGGATCTCGAGCAAGTAGTCGAGAAACAGCCCTCCGAACTTCTCAAAATCGGGGCCGATGTATTCGATCGCCCTGGTCAGACGGTCAATCTGAGCTATTCTGCGTTTCGGATTCATGTCGTGCCCCGAGTCCTACTTCAACCATCATCCCTCTCGAGACTCAGCGCCGAACGGGACAATAAGCGACCCCTACCAACGTCTCTTGAGGATACCTTTTTCGGAACAGGAGACTCACCGGCTGCCTAGTTATTGCCGGGTCCAAGAAAGAAGCGCCCCCGGACTCCGATAGTCCGCAACGTCAACGAGCGCGGACTGGCAGCCAAAAAGAGGCGGGGCCGCCAAGCCTCGCGGCCGACGACCCCTTGTGTGACGGAATAAGACTCCATCATGTCTACCCTCCATATTGAAGGAGCCGCCACCGATGTCAAGCATCGCGAGGCGTTCGCGAAAAGAGAAGCGGGCGACGTCTGTCGGCGAGCGCACCGGCCGCCTCTAGCGCGAACAGCGCGAGGACCTGAGCGAACGCGATATAGGCGAGAGTGGTCCCTGCATCGAAGAATATTGCGCTGACGAGAAGTGCCAACACCGTCCAAGTCAATGTGATTCCAAGCCATTTTGTCCACGGCCGTACAAAACGGAAGAATGGACCGCGCCGGGACGGTTCCTGTTCGGTTGCCGGCGGCATCCGCCCTATCACCGCAAGCCAGAAAATGACACGCATTCCAGGTACGGAGTTGAAGTATGCCGAATGAGCCTGGAGCGGGTTCAGTCTGTGGCTACCGGGCGCCCATACTTCAGTGATGGCGCTGGCATTCCGGCCTGAAGCTCTCGGAGAAAATAGTCCGGAGCTGATGCCGTCGGCGTCGTCCCAGAGATTGACCCACGCCGCGGAAGGCTTTCCGTCGATAGTAAACGGTGCATCGTCGGTCGAACCCTTCAGTTTTTCCCGGATACGATTGTAGCGGTGCGACCGGCTATCGTGCAGTTCGAAGAAATAATGGATCCTATCGATCGGAGATCCGGCCGTGATTAGATGAGAAACGATGCTGAGTCTGGCAAGTTCGGTTGGCAGCGTCTTGCCGAGTCTCTTGCGCGCCATGGCCCTCCGTCCGAGCCTCAGTAGCGATTCGTGCGCGATAGCTGATCCAAGGCTGTAACCTACCACGACCACCCTCGTGCAATCCTCATCTCGAAGCACGTGGCTCAATATGCTGACGGCCGCGGCGAGAATTTCCTTCCTCTTGATGAACCGCGCAGTCTTCTCCTCTTGGGTGGTCCAGAACATTACGTCCGCCCAGAACGTCTCCAGGTAACGCTTAGTCTTGAGGAACATCGCCAACAAAACGACCGCCACGCCACCCATAAATATGCCACTGAGAAGCGAATGTGTTTCGAAGGGAAGCAAAACGCCGCGAAACACTTCCGGTGCGAAGAACCGGGTGCAGGCTACGGCGTATAGCGCGAGCAACAGGATTCCTGAAGCTGCAGCGGCGCCTGCGGTCAAAATCAAGAACAGGAGGGTGAGCTGCTCCCTGAGGAAACGGCGGCGCCAGGCCTTCGCCAGCCTTAGTGCTTCGTGTCGCTGGCTGGCCGTCGCAAGGTTCGCGGAAACGTGTGCAAGAAATCCGGAAAATCCGCCGGATGGCGCCTCTCTTCTCGCCGCCCAGTTTTCGAAAGTGAGGTAAAAGTCTTCCAATCGGCCAAAAAGCCGAACCATTGCTGGATGCTCGGCCTGCATTCGATAGAGCGTGGCCAGTTTCAGGCGTTGGTGCGCCCTCCACGGATGGCTCAGCACGCGAACCGGTGCCACGAAACGCGAAAGCAACCAAAGAAGGACCCGCCACCACGGAAGGTCGCTCGCAGCGTGCGGCGACCAAAATCCCTCATAGATACGTATGCTTCCTTCCTTGCGGAGGCGACCTTTGCCATCCGCACGGGTAAAGCGCCGAACCAAGCGCGAGATTTCGACGAACGCGACGTCTTCGTCTTCCTCGGTGCGGGAAGGCTCCAAGAGCACCTTCTGATCGCGAAGGTGCCCGACACTTGCGGCGTCCTGACCGCCGGCGAACAGGTCAAGCTCGTCCGTCAGCCTGCTGATCTGCTCATGCCTTCGCGGGGATCCCATCCCGTGGAAGTATACGATGGCCGTATATGGCCGCCGGGTCGTCTTAGGGGCCTCGGATCCGGTATCGGGTCCGGCCGGTATTTCCGTGGCTGCTGCTGAGTCGTCCGTTCTCGCTTCCTCAGTCATAGGCACCCTTTAAACCCCGGCGCCCCAGGGGCATCCTAGGGACGTCACTAGGGGGCCGGAACAGAAAACGCCTTGCACGGGAATCCGGCGACGATCATTGTCGACAAAGGGGCATCCTATGTCGAACCTGAAATGAATTTTAGCGATTGGATTGCGGCAGCGAAAGCCGTCGAGGCGGACATCGCCAAAGATTTCGTATTGCAGCGAGGTCCGATGATGACCGCGCTTGTGCGGCTTCATCTGCTGGCGTGCGAGGCGCCGCTCGTCATTCTCGACGCTTACCGGCGTTTGGTCGAGAGGACGCTTCGCATTGCGACTTCCCGACGGATCGACCGGCTATTCGCCGGTCACCTCCGGTGGACGCCCACCACTCAGAATCCAGATGACTGGATCCTGGCGCTCGCCGTTCAGATCCGGGCTATCGACGAATTGCTCTACAATTCCGTCCAGACCGATTTCGGCGATCCTGCCGAGGATCTCTCGGACTGGCGTTGTCCTGAAACCGGCATGTTCGTGGTGCCGCGGGAGAGGCGGCTGGAGGATGCGCAGCTTGAGGGGCGGCGCTATCTCAAACGGGGGATGCTGAGGCATCGCATCATCCCGCCGGAAGTCGGCGGATTCGAAGTCCGCCTCTTGCGAATTGACCTGCGCGAGCGGGGAGAAAAGTCAGGCGCCGCGGCGTCTTTGTTCGCGAACCTACGTCTATCAACGCGCGAGACGCGGGCCAATAATTTCATCGCGCATGCAGTTTCCTTCGACGATGCCGAGAACACTCTTGTCGAGCAGATCACCCAGTCCGTAGATTCGGGGTGCGCGGGCGTCGTCTGGCCCGAACTGACCGTGGACGAATCCACCAGAAGGCAAATCGCAGACCTGTTAAGGGAGCGGACCGTCCTGGGCGAAGACGAGTTTCCATTGCACTGGTTGGTCGCCGGGAGCTGGCATGAGCCCGAAGATGCCATCTTCCGCAACCGCGCAACCGTTCTCGACGGGTATGGCCGCACGTTGCACCGCTACGACAAGATAATTCCGGCTCAGGACCGATCGGGTCGGTTCGAGGATATCCGGCCTGGGGACCATATTCCTATCCTTGTAACCGACACAACGCTCGTTGCGCTCGCGGTCTGCCGGGACTTCTGTGACCGGGCTACTATTCAATCTCCATATTTGGGCCTGCCCGTCGATCTGTTCGTGGTGCCATCCATAGGAGGTGCGAGCACAATGGCTGCTCATTTGAACGTAGCTGCGGAGGTGAAGGCCAAGACGGGCGCCTTGACTTTCGTGGTGCAGCAAACAGATTTCCGAGAAGCGGCCAATTCCGAGTTTGGTTTTGTCCTGCCGATGCCGGAAGCGCCAGCAGAAATGTCACTTAAGTCATTAGAATCTAAGGAAATTTGGAGCCTTCATCAAGACTGAATCTTTCGGTTCCGCTGGGACCAAATCAGGTGTAAAACGTTGTAAAATGACTTATTAACCGGAGAATGGGATAAGTGTCCATGACAGTAGGATTTGATGAGATTGCACTCGGCGAGGCTTCGCCTTCAGAGGCCCGGCAGGTCATCCGCGCCGCCCTCAAGGAAGGGGGCGGAAGAACTGCTGAAAGCATCTATCGCGCGATGCGAGCATGGACATGGAAGTGCCTTTCCGACGGCCGACGCGACGACGAATTGCGTTCATGGCACGAACTAATTGCGCGCACTAGCGCCTACCTGGAGCCCGACCATCGGACTTTCGCCGACAAGCTCACTACCCTGAAAGAGCTTGTTTCAGAATCGATCACGGCCGGGGAAAGATTGCCGGTATCGGAAGTGCTGCAGCGGGGCCACGTCAGGGAAATCCTTATGGAGATCCATGGAGCGCCGCTCAGACGCGTCTACAGGATCGCACTTCTGCGCCAGTTCGGGCTTGGTCAGGCGAACATGTCCCGGGTCCTCAACATGATGTCGACCGCTGGGCTGATCCGCCGGACCAGCTATGGAAAACATGCGGCATTCACCCTGACCCCCACGGGCGCACGAGCGGCGAAGATGATTTCGGATCAAAGGCTTACCGTCCCAGTCGTTAAGAGCGCGATGGTCGCGACAAATGTTGCCCCGGATCCAGTCAAATCCGAAGGCGCAAAACAAGTACGTCACTCAAAGGAGCTTTTGCATCCAACCCGGAGCGTAAGCGGCTACGAGGCACCTGTTTATAGCAAGGCCGTATAGATCAGAGTTTGTCAGGGATCGGAGAGCAAGATGGTGGATCGTTCCCGTCCGGAAATCGTTCCGGCACAGACTGAGGAGCGCGGGCCTGAAGCGGTTAGGATGTACGGCGACTTCCTCGACAATGTCACCGTCGTCAAAAATTCGATGATGTCGCTGCTCCTGGCAGTCGGAAGCATCGAACAGGCATCCGGAAAGGCCGATGACGCACCTGGGAAACCGGTGCTTGTGCCCTTCGTCGAAATGAAGCTCGAAGGCGAGCAGGATCCGTACTTCGCCCAGGTAATGACTTTGGATAATGTAGCCTACCTGATTTGCGATCTAACTTCCGATTTCGAAGTTGTTTCCAAGCAGCTCCTCACGGTTGCTTCTGGAGGTATGGCTCCGGAAATCGGCCGCATCGAGCAGGCCAGGGAATACATAAAGGCTGCAAGGGATCTGACGGAACAGTCGTTGAAGCACCTCGAGGCCATCTCATCGCTGCATCCGCAGTAGGTTAGATCGTTTGCGAGCATCGGAAGCTTGGGGCGGTATTCTCGTCGTTTCAAGAAGTGACGCGAGAGTTTAGTCGAGATCCAAAGCTATCTCGGAAAAACAATTGACGAGCCAACGACTTGCAGTCTCAGTCGCTTTCGACATTGTCGCAAATCCTCCTTGACCGCCGCGGCGGAGCCGCCAAACTCGGATCTAGAAGGATGCCGGAATAACCTCCAGCGCTCCTTTTAAGGCTTCTCGGCGACATCGTGACGCACGCCGAGAACCAGCACGTTGCGGCCCGAGCAGTCCGGGCAAGTCCAGCACCTGCCGATTTCCAGTTCGTGCTGCCAAACGACGATCTCCTTCTTGCACGATGCGTTGGCACAAGCGATTTGATGCTGGTGTGGCACCCATTTGACGTTCCCGCCGCCATCATCGGTTATCGTGTACGAAGCGTGGCAGCCGAAGCATTCGGCCTGGACCGCGCCTTGTTGCCGCGGGATGCGCTTTCGCACGGGCTTGCCACATTCCATGCAGGCCATTGTCGCGAATTCGCCAAGGGTGATGTTGTGTACCGGTGAAACCAGAACCCGCTCCAGGAAGAGGCCGATTTCGGTGCAGCGTTTACGGAGCCGATCCGGGTCAGGTACTTTCCCCTCCATTGCTTGTTTGAGTGTCATTCGGCTTGCAATATTGACCCCCTAAGCCGGGGGATCGGCGTCCAAAATTGACCCCCTATAGGTTGGTCTGTTGCGCTGCCTGCTTCGTAACAAAGCAGGTGGTGGAGGATGCTGATCGTGGAGACGGTTGCGCGGATACGGCGCGAGCACTTCATCAAGGGCAAGACCATCAAGGAGATCGCCCGCGACCTGAAGGTGTCGCGGAACACGGTCCGGAAGGTGCTGAGGTCGGGAGAGACCTCCTTCGAGTACGAGCGGCAGGTGCAGCCACGGCCAAAGCTGGGGCGCTGGGCGTCAGAGCTTGAGGGGCTGCTGGCGGCGAACGCGGCTAAATCGGCTCGTGAACAGCTGACGTTGATCCGGATCTACGAGGAGCTGCGCGGCCGCGGGTACGACGGCGGTTACGATGCGGTGCGGCGTTACGCCAGGCGCTGGAGCAAGGAACGCGGGCAATCGACCGCAGCCGCTTATGTCCCGCTGAGTTTTGCCCCAGGCGAAGCCTACCAGTTCGACTGGAGCCACGAGGTCGTCCTGCTGAGCGGCACCACGGTGATGGTGAAGGCTGCCCATGTCCGGCTCTGTCACAGCCGTATGCTGTTCGTGCGGGCCTATCCGCGGGAGACGCAGGAGATGGTGTTCGACGCCCACGACCGGGCGTTCGCCCTGTTCAAAGGCACCTGCACCCGCGGCATCTACGACAACATGAAGACCGCGGTAGAGACGATCTTCGTCGGTAAAGGCCGTCTCTACAATCGCCGCTTCCTGCAGATGTGCAGCCACTATCTGGTCGATCCGGTCGCCTGTACGCCAGCGTCGGGTTGGGAGAAGGGGCAGGTCGAGAACCAGGTCGGGCTGGTCCGGGAACGCTTCTTCACGCCGCGGCTGCGGTTCAAAAACCTCGACGAGTTAAACGCCTGGTTGCTCGACAGATGCATCGCCTACGCCAAGGTTCATCGCCATCCGGAGCTGGCCGATCAGACGATCTGGGAAGTGTTCGAAGCCGAACGCCCCAAACTCGTTCCCTATGCCGGCCGCTTCGACGGCTTCCATGCGGTGACGGCATCGGTCTCGAAGACCTGCCTGGTGCGCTTCGACAACAACAAGTACTCGGTCGCAGCCAGCGCAGTCGGACGACCCGTCGAGGTTCAAGCCTATGCCGATCGCATCGTAATCCGTCAGGATGGACGCATCGTTGCCGAGCACCCGCGATCCTTTGGCCGCGGCGATACCGTCTACGACCCCTGGCATTATGTGCCGGTGCTCGCCCGCAAACCCGGCGCCTTGCGCAACGGTGCTCCCTTCAAGGATTGGGTGCTGCCGGCCGCGATCGAGCGGATCCGGCGCAAGCTCGCCAGCACCGATGACGGCAACCGGCAGATGGTCGATATCCTCAATGCGGTGCTGACCGACGGCCTTCCCGCGGTGGAAGCCGCCTGCGCCGAAGCGCTCGGTCACGGCGTTCATTCCGCCGATGTGGTGCTCAACATCCTGGCCCGGCAACGCGATCCCGCTCCACCGGCCAACATCATGACGCCGGCCGCACTGACGCTCCGTCATGCACCGATCGCCGATTGTGCCCGCTACGACAACCTCCGGAGGACCATCTGATGGAACGAACTCAAATCTTCGACCTCATGGGCGAACTCAAGCTCTACGGCATGAAGGCTGCCTTCGACGAGATCATGGCAACTGCCGTCAAGCGCCAGCACGAACCTCAACGCATTGTCGGCGACCTGCTCAACGCCGAGATCAACGAGAAGCAAGCCAGGTCGATCAAATACCAGCTCACCATTGCCAAGCTGCCGCTTGCCAAGGACATCGCCGACTTCCAGTTCGACGGCACGCCGATCAATCAGACCCTCGTCAATGATCTCGCTGGCGGCGGCTTCATCGCCCAACAACGCAACGTCGTGCTGGTTGGCGGCACCGGCACAGGCAAAACCCACCTGGCCATTGCCATCGCCAGAAGCTGCATCCGATCCGGTGCCCGCGGCCGCTTCTTCAACGTCGTCGACCTCGTCAATCGGCTCGAGACCGAGACCCGCAATGGACGGCAAGGTCGGCTCGCCGAGCATCTGACCCGGATGGACTTCATCGTGCTGGATGAACTCGGCTATTTGCCCTTCGCCCAGTCCGGTGGCCAGCTTCTCTTCCACCTCGTCAGCCGGCTCTATGAGCGCGCCTCCGTCATCGTGACCACCAATCTCGCCTTCGGCGAATGGCCGAGCGTGTTCGGCGACGCCAAGATGACCACCGCGCTGCTCGACCGGTTGACCCATCACTGCGACATCGTCGAGACCGGCAACGATAGCTGGCGGTTCAAAAGCAGAGACGACGATCACGCCACCCGCGCTCGTCTCGCCTCCGCTATCCCGGCCAGCTCCGACGAGACGAGCGCTACCAGCAAACCCCGCCGCGCAAAGGGGGCAAAATTGGACGCCGATGAGGGGTCAAATTTGCAAACGATGACGTAATTGCGGTCAGCGCTCGGGGCACGAAAGCTCCGTTATCGTCGAGCTCTCGCAATCAAGCGATTCGGAGGAGCTGTCATGAGGCAATACGTCGGCCTGGATGTCTCGCAAAGAGAGACTTCGGTTTGCGTGGTCAACGAGACTGGTCAGGCGATTTTTGAAGGAAAGGCCAAGTCTGATCCCGGCGATCTGTCCAAGCTGCTTCGTAGACATGCGCCACTGGCGGAGCGGATCGGCTTTGAGACGGGCGCGATGGCAAGCTGGCTTTGGCACGAGCTTCGTAGGGTTGAACTTCCCGTCGTTTGCATCGATGCAAGGCATGCACACGCAGCACTGTCGGTCCGCATGAACAAGAGCGATCGGAATGATGCTCGGGGCCTTGCCGAACTGGTGCGGGTCGGGTGGTATCGTGAAGTCAAAATCAAGAGCGAGGAGAGCCAGAAGGTTCGAGCGATCCTTGTCGCGCGATTCCGCCTTGTGTCCATGCGCCGGGATATCGAGAACCAGGTCCGCAGTCTGATCAAGGAATGTGGGTTGCTATTCCCTCGCGCCAT